>NZ_JBSGYY010000053.1:0-61635 GCF_053610705.1 Streptomyces sp. NPDC054872
GGGGGTCGCGGGGGCGCTCCCCCACCCCGCCGGGGGGGGGCGGGCCCCCCCCCGCGTCCCGCACCCCACCGAAGACTCCGGTCGTCAGGCGACGATCAGATAGATCCCGTACGCCACGGCCGCCGCGCAGAGCGCGAAGCACATGTACGCGCCGGTGCGTGCCGCCGCGGCACCACCGCCCGCGGCCGAAGAGGCGCCGGACGTGGCCGCCTCGTGCTTGGAGAGGCCGACGATGCCGAGGGTGAACAGGCCCACCAGGGCCACCGTCACCGCGAGGCTGACTCCGAAGACGGAGCCGAGAGCTGCCCAGTCGATGTCCATGCTGACTTGTCCTTACACCGTGGCGGGCCGGGCGGGGTCCGCCACGGTGCCGGTCGGGGCCGCGATGGTGGCCTTGACGAGGTCGACGTCGGGGGTCGTCACCGCCGAGCCGGTGGGCGGCGGGGTGACGGCGGCGATCGCGGTGGTCACGACGCCGGCGGGCTCGTCGGCGGAGGAGCCGCCGATCTCGTCGTCGGCGACGTTCGTGTGGTCGACGGCGTTGCGCCGGGACAGCACCCAGATCACGGCCGAGCCGGCCACCAGCAGCGCGGCGGTCACCGCGACGCCCCAGGGGCCCTGCTTGGTGAGGAACTCCGCGCCCGCGCCGACCAGACCGGCGGCCGGCAGCGTGAGGCCCCAGGCGATGAACATGCGGGTCGCCGTGGACCAGCGGACGACGCCGCCCTTGCGGCCGAGGCCCGCGCCCATCACGGCGCCGGAGCAGGACTGGGTGGTGGAGAGCGAGAAGCCCAGGTGCGAGGAGGCGAGGATGACCGTCGCGGCGCTGGTCTGGGCGGCGAAGCCCTGCTGCGGCTGGAGGTCGGTGAGGCCCTTGCCCATGGTGCGGATGATGCGCCAGCCGCCGAGGTAGGTGCCGAGCGCGATGGCGACACCGGCCGAGACGATGACCCACATCGGGGGGTTGGCGCCCGGGTTCAGGACACCGCCGGTGACCAGGGCGAGCGTGATGATGCCCATGGTCTTCTGCGCGTCGTTCGTGCCGTGGGCCAGCGAGACGAGGCCCGCGGAGGCGATCTGGCCCACGCGGTAACCCTTGGCGGTGGCCCTGGTCTCGGTGTTGCGCCCGATGCGGTACGTCAGGCGCGTGGCCAGCGTCGCGGCGAGACCGGCCACCAGGGGCGCGGCGATCGCGGGGAGCAGGATCTTGGTGACGACGGTGCCGCCGTCGATCGACGACCAGCCCATCGACATGACCGCGGCGCCGATGAGGCCGCCGAAGAGCGCGTGGGAGGAACTGGAGGGCAGGCCCACCAGCCAGGTCAACAGATTCCAGAGGATCGCGCCGACGAGCGCCGCGAAGATCACCTCTGTCTTCAGTCCGTCCTCGTTGACGATTCCGCCGGAGATCGTCTTGGCGACCTCGACGGAGAGGAAAGCGCCGACGAGATTCAGCACGGCGGACATGGCCACCGCCGTCTTGGGCTTGAGAGCGCCAGTCGAGATGGTGGTAGCCATCGCGTTGGCCGTGTCGTGGAAACCGTTCGTGAAGTCGAACACGAGAGCGGTAACGATCACGATCCCGAGGAGAAGCGTGATGTGTTCCATTTACCCAGGCTTCTGTTGGACGTCAGTGGCAAGTGGAACGTAGGCAAGCAGGGTGAACGGAAAGTGAACTGGGTCGGGCCGTGTGGTGACCCAATGCGGCCACGGCCGCTCCGGTTCTTCCGGAGCCCTGGCGAAGATCGCCCGCAGAGGCGCCCGGAGGCCCGGAATCAGGGCCTCCCGAGGTACCCGGCTACCCACGGGCGAAGCTCTTCAACTGGTTCACCGAGCCGTTGAAGAGATTCTGATCACCCGGCAGCGCGCCGGCGTTGTCGTGCTGCCAGATGGTCAGGTACGACCAGCCCTCGGGCAGCGCCCCCGGCGTCGACGACCAGCGCGCCAGCCAGAGCGCGTGATCCGATCCGAAGGCCCGGCTGCCGCCCGTGCAGGCGTTCCACCACTTGGTGGTCGTGTAGATCACCGGGCGCCGGCCGATCTGCCGTTTCACCTCGCCGCTGAAGGCCCTGATCCAGTCGACCATGGCGGCCTTGCCGAGGCCGTAGCACTTCCGCGAGCCGTACGGATTGTGTTCGATGTCGAGCGCGGGCGGCAGCGTCCGGCCGTCCGCCCGCCAGCGCCCTCCGTGGCTCATGAAGTACGCGGCCTGCTTCCTGCCCGACGACTTGTCCGGCACGGCGAAGTGGTACGCGCCACGGAGGATGCCAGCGTCGCGGGAGCCGTCGTACTGCTGCCGGAAGTAGGGGCTGCGGTACGTGTGGGACTCGGTGGCCTTCACGTAGACGAACTGCGCGCCCTTGCTCCTGGCCTTTTGCCAGTCGACGTTCTTCTGGTGCGAGGAGACGTCGTGCCCCCGCGGCTTTCCCGCGGCGGAAACCGGAATCTCGGCGAAGGCGGCGCTCCCGAGGGCCAGAGCCGTCACGGCCGCCGCAATGACGTGGGCGCGACGACGGGACGGAGCGTGGGCGCGGGACGGTGCGTGGTCGCGAGCCATATTTCCCCCGGATGGCGACGTGCGGGACAAATCACCCAGAGGCTAGTGGAAGATCGTCGGCCATCGGTCGACCGTGGCCGGCCCGTGTCGGCCCCGCCTGCTGGCAGGATCACGGCATGACGCAGCAGCGGGACGAGCGGGGCGAGGACCGGCGGGACGCGAGGGAGCGGGCGTGGGACGAGCTGGTGGCGGCGGCCCGCAGAACGGTGACGGACGGCCTGGTGGTCGGCACGTCGGGCAATGTCTCGGTGCGCGTGGGCGACACGATCCTGGTCACCCCGAGCGGCGTGCCGTACGACCGCCTGACCCCGCGGGACGCCGTCGGTGTCGACACGGACGGCAACCAGCTCTTCGGTGACCTCGCCCCGACCAGCGAACTGCCCATGCACCTCGCCGTCTACCGCACCACGGACGCCGGAGCCGTCGTCCACACCCACGCGGTGCACGCCACGGCCGTCTCCACCCTGGTCCCGGAGCTCCCGCCCATCCACTACATGACCGCCGCCCTCGGCGGCCCGGTCCGCGTCGCCCGGTACGCCCCGTACGGCTCGGACGAGTTGGCCGAGAACATGCTCCGGGCCCTCAGGGAGCGCACGGGCTGCCTGCTGCAGAACCACGGGACCCTCACCTACGGAGACACCCTGGATCAGGCGTACGACCGCACGGCACAGCTCGAGTGGATGTCCCGCCTCTGGCTCACGGCAAGCTCCGTCCCGGGCCACGCCCCGACCCTCCTGTCCACGGGACAGCTGAGGGAAGTGGAGGACCGACTGCGGGGCTACGGCCAACGGTGACGCCACGCACCGGGGGGGCGCCGCCCGCGGCGCGACGGATGAAGTGACATCACCCCGCGGGCGCCGCCCACTGGCCCAAGGCGGGCCAGGGCCGGACACTGGGCAGGTGCGCCAAGCCAAAGCGACGGCAGCGGCCGTCACCGCCGTCACCACCGCCCTCATGGGCGGCGCAGCCGCCGTCGCCGCGGGCCGGTTCGCCAGCAACGCGGCCCTGAAGGCACCGGCCGGCCGGCCGCTGCCGACCGAGCCCCGCCTCACGGTCCACTCCACGGCCGCCGGGCAGATCACCCTGACCCGCGCCCTCGCGAGCCTGCGCCCGGGCACGTACGGCCTCAGCGGCAACGGCAGCCATGCCGTGATCGGCCCCGTCCTGGACGCGGCGCCGCACGCGGCGGACACCGTCGTACGCCGCCTCGAGCGCGTCACGCACGGCTCCCTGGACCCCGGCGACAAGGTCTGGCTCACCCCGCAGGTCCACATCGGCGACCCGCACGCCGCCCTGGACATCGACCACGCGGACGTCGACATCCCCGGCGAACTCGGCGGCCTGCCCGCCTGGTTCGTGCCGGGCATCCGGGACACCTGGGTGATCACCGTGCACGGCCTCGGCACCACCCGCGAGCACCCCATGGTCGTCATGGACTTCCTGCACCACCAGCAGTTCCCGGTGCTCGACCTCGCCTACCGTGGCGACCTCGGCGCACCCCGCTCCCCGGACGGCCTCGGGCACCTCGGCGAGACCGAGTGGCGCGACCTGGACGCCGCCATCCGCTACGCCGTGCGCAACGGCGCCCGGAACGTCATCCTGCACGGCTGGTCCACCGGCGGCGCCATGGCCCTGCACGCCGCCGCGTACTCCGCCCTGCGCGACCGCATCAGCGGACTCGTCCTCGACTCCCCGGTGCTGAACTGGGAGACCACTCTGCGGGCGCTCGCCGCGGCCCGCCGCACGCCGGGCCCCCTCCTGCCGCTCGCGGTGCGCGCCGCCCAGGGCCGCACGGGCCTGCGCGGCGACCGCATCCTGGAGGCCGCCGACCCCGAGGTGCTCAAGGTCCCCACGCTCCTCTTCCACGGCCCCGACGACGTGATCGCCCCCTGGGGGCTCTCCCGTCAACTGGCCGGGAGGCGACCGGATCTGGTTACTCTCCACACCGTTCCGGATGCGCCCCACGGCGCCATGTGGAACGCCGACCCCGCGGGCTATGAGGAGGCGCTGCGGCGCTTCCTCACGCCCCTCATGTAGCGCGCGAAAGCCCTCCGACGCAGCGCTCCGGAGCCTTGCGCAAGCATTCCGTTTGGGTTTTCGGACCGTCAACAGGAAGACTGCTCCCGTGACGTCCCGTATCCCGCGCGACTCAAGGCTCCGACTCGTCCGCGCTCAGTCCCCCAGGGCCGAGAGGCGAGCGGGGGTGGAGCGCGGCACAGCGCGCCCCCTGACCGCCTCCGGCGCAGTGACGCAGCAGCGCGCGCGCCGTCCCGCGCCCCGGCCACCCGAGGGCACGCCCGCCCCCGGCGAGCTGGCCCGGATGGCACGCAAGCGCCTCGCCGACGCCGTACGGGTCGCGCGCTGGGCCGACGCGTCCCTGCGCCCGGGGCCGAGCCGCGTCGGACCGACGCCCGACGGCAAAGGCACCCTCTCCACCGCCACCGCCGAACGCGCCGCCGCCGAGCTGGCGCTGACCCCGGATCAGGTCCGCGCCGACTGGGACACCGCACGGCTCGCCGGCCTCATCGAGGTGCACGGCGACAGCGCGCGCCCCGGCTGGCGGCTGCGTGCCTGGGACCGTGACGACGCCGCGGTGCTGCGCGGCTGGGTCGCCCTCTTCGACGCCTGGTCGCTCACGCACGCGGCATCGCGCGAACTTGCGCCCGCCACCGTGGCCGAGACCGTCGAGGCCATGCCGCAGCTCCTCACCCTGCTGCAGCTCTCCGCGGGCCCCGTGCCCGTGACGCAGCTCCTGGACCTCCTCGACCAGCGCGTGACCGAACTGCGCACGGAACGCTGCGAGATCCCCTACGGCCCGCAGCCCGAGCCGGTCGACCCGGCCGAGACCCCGGCCCTGGCCACCCTCCTGGACTGGGCGCTGCGCGGCCTGGCCGCCGTCGGCGCGCTGACGTACGCCGAAGGACAGGCCACTCTGACACCGCTCGGCAGCTGGGCGGTCTGGGTCAAGCTGGAGCAGATCTGCGTGGCCGCGCAGAGCCCGGCCGGGAACATCGAGCAGTCCGCCGATGACATGCTCCGCGGCTGCGCACGGCTGCGCCCGAACGCGGCCCGCTCCGAGTACCGCGCCTGGCTCGCGGCCCGGCCCGTCGGCAGCGCCGTCACCGAGCTCCTGGACGCGGCCCGCGGCGAGGACGCCCTCCTGCGCGGCCTCGCCTTCGAGGCCCTGCGGGTGGTCGGCGCCCCGGCCGAGGCGGAGGTGCGGGCCGTCGTGGACGAGACCCCGCTGCGGCCCTACGCCCTGATCTGGCTCGCCGAGCAGGAGGGCGCCGATCCCGAGGACGTCCACCTCGTCCTGACGCGGGACGAGTCGACGTGGCTGTGGGTCGACACCGCCGCGGCCGTCGCCGACCACGGGGAGAGCCACCTCCTCGTACGCCACCTGGAGTCCGCGGTGCAGCCCACGGTGCCCGCGCTCCTGGACGAGGTGCGCCGCATCGGCCACCCCCGCACGGTCCAGGTCCTGGTCGCGCTGGCCGCCGCCCACCCCGACCCCGCGCTCGCCAAGGCCGTGCGCAGGGCGGCCTTCCAGGTGCACACCGGCGGCGTCTGAGACCCGGGCGCGGGGCTCACCTGAAGGTGTTGCACTGCGCCATGTCGCCGGTCCGGTAGCCCTGGTAGAACCACTGCTGGCGCTGCTCGGCCGAGCCGTGCGTCCAGGACTCGGGGGTGACCCGGCCCTGGAACTTCTCCTGGATGCGGTCGTCGCCCACGGCGGCCGCCGCGTCCAGGCCCTCGCGGATGTCCGCGTCGGTGAGGCTGGTGATCAGCGGCTTGCCCGTCCTGTCGTCGGGGGTGCGGGTCGCGTGCCGCGCCCAGACCCCCGCGTAGCAGTCGGCCTGCAGTTCCACCTTGACGGCGTTGCTGTTCTGACCCGTACGCCCGTCCTGGGAGCGCTGCAGCGTCCCCATCAGGTTCTGCACGTGGTGCCCGTACTCGTGCGCCACGACGTACGCCTGCGCGAACGGGCCGCCGCTCGAGCCGAACTTGGTCCGCAGCTCGTCGAAGAAGCCCAGGTCCAGATAGACCTTCCGGTCACCGGGGCAGTAGAAGGGGCCGACCGCCGACGACGCGGCGCCACAGGCCGTGCCCACCCGGCTGGTGTAGAGGACGGTCGGCGCCTGGGAGTAGGTCCCCTGCCTGCGCTGGAACTCGGGGCGCCAGTAGTCCTGGACGCTGTTGACCACGGCGACCATGCGGCAGTCGTCCTTGGTGTTCGCGTCCTGTCCCGTACGGCAGCTCTGCTGCACCTGGGCGAGGGACGAGGAGGTGGCCGCGGGCTCCTCCTCGCCGGACGAGAGGCCGAGCTGGTCGGGGCCGACCCCGAAGAACAGCCCGAGGAGCAGCGCGATCAGGCCCGCGACGCCGCCGCCGATCGTCGCCTTGCCGCCGGGGACCCGGCTGCCCCGCACATCCTGTACCTCGGACGTGTCCAGATCGGCGTCGTCGTCGAACTGCATGGGCCGCACCACCCTCCGCCTCGCATCCGGGACGGCGTCGCGCCGCCCTGTGCCGAGATGCCGGCGTCTTCATCCTGGTACGCCCCACGTCGCGCGGCGCCGGACGGAGGTCCGAACGGGGGACCCTCGCCGCGCGGCGCGCCGTGTCGCGGCCGTCGCCCCGGGCCGCACGGCGACGCCGCCGCTACGCTCTGCGCCTGTCCCATGGGCAGAGGTACCGGCGGATGTGCCGAAGAGCGGCAGATGTGCCGAAGAGGGGGGCGTTCGTGTCCGCAGTGCCGTTCGAGGTGTCCGGATCCGGCCCCGTGAGACCGGCCCCCGCCCGGCGCGGCTCCCGTCTCGCCCTCCCGGTGGCCCTCGGCCTGCTGGCCCTGCCGCTCATCACCGCGGCCCACCACTCGCGACCTGCCCCCTACGGAGACCACCTCACCGTCCACGCGCGCGTGGACGGCGGCGCACCGGCCCCCGAGCTCCGCACCAGGGGCCCCGCCGTCCAGGCGTACGACCCCGCGACCGGGCATCCCCGCTGGACCTACCGCCGTGAGGGGGAACGTCCGCTCGCGCTGCTTCCCGTCCCCGGGCACGCCGTCGCACTCTGGAGCGACGGCATGGTCACCGACACCGCACGCACCGACGGCAGCGCCGTCCGCTGGCACCGAGCCATCCCCGGCAGCGCCTCCTGGCTGCGCTCTCCCGCCGCCCGGGGCGCCGCCGGAGTCCTCCAGCCGCTCGACCCCCGCGGCCGCATGCTCGCCGTCGTCACCCCGCAGCGCATCGCCGCCTACCGCAGTGCCGACGGCGACCTGCGCTGGGTGCTGCCCGCGCACGGCGGCTGCGCCTTCGAGCCCGCCCGCTCCGTGCGCCGAGGCAAGGCCCTGATGGTCGCCCAGCCCTGCGACGACGCCGCGACACCATGGACCTCGCAGCTGATCGCCGTGGACGACCTCGGCCGGATCGTGCCCCGGCGCACTCCCCTGGGCAACGAGCTGCCGGGCGGCGCCACCGGCGACGTACCGACCCGGGCAGGAAAAGAGCTTGCACCGCCCCGTTAGAATTGGCCGCATGGCCATTCTCCTCGTGCATCAGACGGCGTGATCGCCTTCCTCCTTTCCGCCGTCCATCCCCCCTGCCCAGGAGTCTGTCCGTGATCACCGCTTCCGGCATCGAGCTGCGCGCCGGCGCCCGCATCCTCATCGAGAACGCCACCTTCCGTATCGCCAAGGGCGACCGCATCGGCCTGGTGGGACGCAATGGAGCGGGCAAGACCACGCTCACCAAGTGCCTCGCCGGTGAGGGCATCCCGGCCGGCGGCACGATCAGCCGCTCCGGAGAGGTCGGCTACCTCCCGCAGGACCCCCGCACCGGCGACCTGGACGTGCTCGCCCGCGACCGCATCCTCTCCGCCCGCGGCCTCGACACCCTGATCCGCAAGATGCGCGAGAACGAACAGCGCATCGCCACCGGCTCGGGCGGAACGCGCGACAAGGCGATGAAGCAGTACGAGCGCCAGGAGACGGAGTTCCTCACCAAGGGCGGGTACGCCGCCGAGGCCGAGGCCTCGACCATCGCCGCCGCGCTCAGCCTCCCCGACCGCGTGCTCGGCCAGCCGCTCCACACGCTCTCCGGTGGTCAGCGCCGCCGCGTGGAGCTGGCCCGCATCCTCTTCTCGGACGCCGACACCCTGCTCCTCGACGAGCCGACGAACCACCTCGACGCCGACTCCATCGTCTGGCTGCGGGACTACCTCAAGTCCTACCGCGGCGGCTTCATCGTGATCTCCCACGACGTCGACCTGGTCGAGACGGTCGTCAACAAGGTCTTCTACCTGGACGCCAACCGCGCCCAGATCGACGTCTACAACATGGGCTGGCGGCTCTACCAGCAGCAGCGCGAGTCCGACGAGAAGCGCCGCAAGCGCGAGCGCCAGAACGCCGAGAAGAAGGCCAGCCAGCTCCACTCGCAGGCCGACAAGATGCGCGCCAAGGCCACCAAGACCGTCGCCGCGCAGAACATGGCCAAGCGCGCCGACAAGCTCCTCGCGGGCCTCGACGAGGTGCGCCAGAGCGACAAGGTCGCCAAGCTGCGCTTCCCCGACCCCTCGCCCTGCGGCAAGACTCCGCTGATGGCCGAGGGACTGTCGAAGTCGTACGGCTCCCTCGAGATCTTCACGGACGTCGACCTCGCCATCGACAAGGGCTCACGCGTGGTCATCCTCGGCCTCAACGGCGCGGGCAAGACCACGCTCCTGCGGCTCCTCGGCGGCGCCGAGAAGCCCGACACCGGCCAGGTCATCGAGGGCCACGGCCTCAAGCTCGGCTACTACGCCCAGGAGCACGAGACCCTCGACCCCGAGCGCACGGTCCTGGAGAACATGCGCTCGGCCGCTCCCGACCTCGACCTCGTGGCGGTGCGCAAGACGCTCGGGTCGTTCCTCTTCTCCGGCGACGACGTCGACAAGCCCGCGGGCGTCCTGTCCGGCGGCGAGAAGACCCGCCTGGCGCTCGCCACCCTGGTGGTCTCCTCCGCCAACGTGCTGCTCCTCGACGAGCCCACGAACAACCTCGACCCGGCGAGCCGCGAGGAGATCCTCGGCGCCCTTCGCACCTACAAGGGCGCGGTCGTCCTCGTCACGCACGACGAGGGCGCGGTGGAGGCGCTCCAGCCGGAGCGGATCATCCTGCTGCCCGACGGCGTCGAGGACCTGTGGGGCCAGGATTACGCGGATCTGGTCGCGCTCGCCTGATCCGGGCGGGCGGCGGACCCTGCCGCCGATTCGTCCACCTTGGTTGATCGAATAACTGATCCACAGCGTATGGATCATTCGGCCGAGCCGTGATCCTTCATCTGTGTGAGGTCTCCTCGTACCGAAGTGTGGGATACACGGATTTCCGCGGCGGTCGGGGCGTCGGACAAGGCTCTCGCCCGCCACCGCGCTGACCTGGCACTTCGTTCCACAACCCATTCGGCGGCACGGAATTCCCTACGCGGAATCGTTAATTCCGCTCGTGGTGTCGCCTTCTCCGACGGGAAACCTCGTCGTACGGACCTTGCCGAATGGGTGGCCAGGAAGCCCGGGAGGGGTGATCATGAGAAGTCCAGAGCGCACTTCCTATGAGGAGGCACGGGTGGCCGAGACTCTGAAGAAGGGCAGCCGGGTAACCGGCGCCGCGCGTGACAAGCTCGCGGCAGACCTGAAGAAGAAGTACGACAGCGGTGCGAGCATCCGGGCGTTGGCTGAGGAGACGGGCCGTTCGTACGGTTTCGTGCACCGCATGCTCAGCGAGTCCGGCGTCACGCTGCGGGGACGCGGCGGGGCGACGCGAGGCAAGAAGGCCGCAGCCGGCTGACGGCTGCGGGCGGTTCACCGGCTTCGACGGTGGCCACCCGGTCGATCGCCTGATCGGTCGGGTGGTTACTGTGCAGTCACTTACGGGCGCGTCCGCGCGTCCGCACCGACTGCACACCACCATCGGAGGCTCCCATGGTTTCGCCCGGCAGTGAACTCGGCGGATCCGCACCGGTACTCGACAAGGACGGCGTACGCCTGACTGTCGACGAGGCCGTCGCCACGGTGACGCTGGCCAACCCGGCCAAGCGCAACGCCCAATCTCCCGCGCTGTGGAGGGCGTTGGCCGAGGCAGGCCGGATGTTGCCGGGCAGCGTCCGTGTCGTCGTGCTCCGCGGTGAGGGCAAGTCCTTCTCCGCGGGCCTCGACCGACAGGCGTTCACGCCCGAGGGCTTCGACGGTGAGCCGTCCTTCATCGATCTGGCGCGCGGTGACGACGGCGTCCTCGACGCGACGATCGCCGAATACCAGGAGGCGTTCACCTGGTGGCGGCGCAGTGACATCGTGTCCATCGCCGCCGTCCAGGGGCATGCCATCGGTGCGGGCTTCCAGCTCGCACTCGCCTGCGACCTGCGGATCGCCGCGGACGACGTGCAGTTCGCCATGCGCGAGACCAGCCTGGGCCTGGTGCCCGACCTCACCGGCACACACCCCCTCGTGGGGCTTGTCGGCTACGCCCGCGCGCTGGAGATCTGCGCCACCGGGCGGTTCGTCCATGCCCCCGAGGCCGAGCGCGTGGGCCTGGCCAACCTCGTCGTGCCCGCCGACCAGCTCGACGCGTCCGTGAGCGACCTGGCGGCCGCGCTGCTCACCGCGCCGCGCGACGCCGTCATCGAGACCAAGGCCCTCCTGCAGGGCGCCGCCGGCCGTACGTACGAGGAGCAGCGCACCGCCGAGCGTGCCGCGCAGGGCCGTCGCCTGCGGGATCTGGCGGGGCTCGGCGAGTAGGCGCTCCGCTGGTCGGGACGCGGGTGCCGTCTCTTGTCAGCGGCGCCGTCGTGGCTGGTCGCGCAGTTCCCCGCGCCCCTGCGCGGCGCTCCCGACCGCAGCTCACTCCTCGACCGCCGTGATCAGGACCGCCACCGACGGGTGGTCCGGCAGCGCGGCACCGACCGCCGTACGGACCGCGAGCGCCACGTCGAGGGCGCGGTGTTCGCGGTCCGTGGCCAGCTCCACGCGCGCGTGGCGACGCGGCAGAGCGGCGTCCGCCGCCGGGGACTCGGCGAGGTGGACCGCGCGGCCGAAACCGCCGAGTGCGCCGGTCAGCCGCCGTACGCCCGGCACGTCGAGGGCGGTGCTCGCCACCCGTGCCTCGTCGCCACTCCCGGGGGCCGGTCGGGCCCCGTCCGGCGGCGTCTTTTCCGACTCGGCCGACACCTCCACGGGGGGCTGCCCCGCGTCGAGCAGCGTCGTCACGCCGAGGTCCACCTCCGCGACCACCAGGCCGAGCCGCTCACCGGCCGCCGTGAACAGCGCCGTCCGGAGCCGGTCCGCCGCCGCGGGAAGCGGCTCGCTCGGCTCGGCCGCGAACTCCGCCGTGATCCGCAGCGGCCCCGGCGGCAGCGCGCTCGGAGGCGCCGGTACGGCCGGGGCGGCCGCCCGCGACGGATCGGCGAGCGCCAGCCGCAGAGCGCCGAGACGTACGCCGCTCACCCGCTCCGCCGCGTGGCGCAGTACTCCGTCCGCGCACGCCTCGGTCAGCCAGGAGCCGTCACCCGGTCCGCCCAGGGGGAGAACCCGCCCCAGGCCGAGCTGCCGCCGTACCGCCTCGGTCCATCCGTCACCCGTCATTGCCCCAGCCTGCCCCATCCCTGGCGCGCGAGGACGTAACCGCACTTAGTGTGGGCGAAGGAGTAGATCCCCTTTCGAAAGGGACGGACGGCGATGACCGACACCGGACAGCGGAACCTGCCTCAGGGAAGCCTCACGAAGGAGTCCACCGACGAGGCGGCGGGGAAGAGCGGCACGACCAAGAGGGGCGGCGGCGACCCCGCCACCCGGGGGCGCACCACCATCGCGGACGGCGTCGTCGAGAAGATCGCCGGGCTGGCCGCCCGCGACGTCGACGGCGTGCACGCGATGGGCGGCGGACTCGCCAGGACCTTCGGGGCCGTACGCGACCGGGTGCCCGGCGGTTCGGGCTCCAAGTCCGTCTCGCGCGGCGTGAAGGCCGAGGTCGGTGAGGTGCAGACGGCACTCGACCTGGAGATCGTCGTCGAGTACGGGGTGTCGATCGCGGACGTCGCGCGCGATGTGCGGGAGAACGTCATCGGGGCCGTCGAGCGCATGACCGGCCTCGAGGTCGTCGAGGTCAACATCGCGGTGAGCGATGTGAAGCTCCCGGACGAGGAAGACGATGAGCCGCAAGGCCGCCTTCAGTGACATCCCCGTACGGGACCTGCCCCACCCAAGACGCGTCTTGCTAAGGAGCGCACGATGAGCATGGCCGTGATCGGCATGGTGGCCGGAATGGCGCTCGGCTTCGCCGGGTACTTCGGCGGGTTCGGGGCGTTCTTGCTGGTGGCCGCGTTGGGCGCCATAGGGTTTGTCGCGGGCCGGTTCCTCGAGGGGGACCTGGAGCTCGGCGACTTCTTCCGTACCCGTGGCGACGACCGGCGGCGGTGAGCGGTGGCGGCACAGGTCGGGCCCGGGGAGCGTGGCGCGACCCGGATCGCCGACCGGGTCGTCGCGAAGATCGCGGCGCAGGCGGCACGCGAGGCGCTGACGGAGTTGCCCACGGACTGCTCGGCGCCGCACGCGACCGTCACCGTGCGCCATGACGTCGCCCGCGTCCGGGTCAGCGTCGAGCTGGACTATCCCTCGGACATCGGCGGGCAGTGCGGCGCGGTGCGTCGCCAAGTCACCCAGCGGGTAAAGGCGTTGGCGGGGATGGAAGTGCCCGAGGTCGCGGTCCAGGTCGAGCGGCTGCACTCGGCACACGTGCGCGCCGCGACGCAGGGGAGGACGCGATGAGCGAGGCCCAGGGGCCACAGGGTCCCGGCGGTGGTGGCGGCACGCAGCCGCTGCCCGTCGTCGAACGCGCCGAGAGCGAACTCGACCAGTCGGCCTCCGCGGCGGCCTACGACCCGCCGCCCACCCTGGCCGAGGAGACGAAGGCGACCCGCTTCTGGTCACCGCGGCGGGTGCCCGCCGCCGTCCTCGCCCTGCTGATCCTCGGCGGCGCGGGGCTCTTGCTGTACGACGTCGCGGCGGTCCGGGCCGGGCACTCGGCCATGGGCTGGCGGCGCGACCTCTCCCGCGAACTCGGCGAGCGGCCCCTGGACGACACGGCGGTCCTCATCGGCGCGGGAGTCGCCGCGGCCGCCGGGCTCTGGCTGCTCGTGCTCGCCGCGACCCCCGGGCTCCGGGCGATCCTCGCCATGCGGCGCGGGGACGCGGACGTACGGGCGGGACTGCACCGGGGCGCCGCCGCGATGGTGCTGCGGGACCGGGCGATGGACGTCTCAGGGGTGCAGTCGGTGCGGGTCCGCATGACACGCTCGAAGGTGGACGTCCACGCGGTCTCGCACTTCCGTGAACTCGACGACGTACGAAGCGACTTGGACGCCACGCTGGCCGACGGCATCCGGGACCTGGGCCTCGCCCGCGGCCCCGCGCTCACCGTCCGGGTGGCACGGCCGGGCAGGAAGGGCTGAGCGCGATGCTGAAGACGGTCAACCGTGTGGTGCTCGGCCTCATCGGCCTGGTGCTCTTGGTCGGGGGCGGCTCGGTCCTCGCGATCGGGCTCGGGGCGTCGCCGCCGTCCTGGTGGGTCCACGACGGGAAGCGTGACGTCCTGTTGAGCGACGCGGACCGGTCGCGGTGGCGGGACGAGGGCTGGTTCTGGCCCACGGTGATCGCCGTGCTGGCGGTCCTCCTGCTGCTCGCCCTGTGGTGGCTGGTGGCGCAGCTGCGGCGGCGGAGGCTGGCCGAGGTGCTCGTGGAGACCGGGGACGGCGAGGGCGCGCTGCTGCGGGGACGGGCCCTGGAGGGCGTGCTCGTGGGGGAGGCGGAGTCGCTGGAGGGTGTGCAGCGGGCCGGGGTCTTCCTGACGGGCCGCCGCAACGCCCCGGAGGCGCGGGTGTCGCTGACTCTTGAGCCCCATGCGACGCCCGGTGAGGCGCTGCGCCGGCTCTCCGCGGAGGCGCTGACGCACGCGAGGGATTCGGCGGGACTGGCCCGGCTGCCCGCGGTGGTGCAGCTGCGGGCAGTGAAGCACCGGGCCGAGCGGGTCAGTTGACGGCTCCTGTACGAGGCCTCGCGCGGGCCTCGTACAGGCCCCGTACAGGAGGGGCCGCGGCGGCTAGAAGCCGTGCCGTGCCCCGCCGTCCACCGGCAGCATGACGCCCGTCAGGTAGGAGGCCGCGGGCGAGAGGAAGAACGCCGCGGTCCGCCCGAACTCCTCGGGAGTCCCGTACCGGCGCAGCGGAATCCGGGACTCGTGGCCCGCCCGCGTGGCCTCGGGGTCCGCGGAGAGCCCGTCGAGCTGCCGCACCCGGTCCGTGTCGATGCGGGACGGGAGCAGCCCCACGACGCGGATGCCCCGGGGGCCGAGCTCGTCCGAGAGTGACTTCGCGAAGCCCGCGAGGCCGGGCCGCAGCCCGTTGGAGATGGTGAGCCCCGGGATCGGCTCGTGCACGGAGGCGGAAAGGACGAAGCCGATGACGCCCCCCTCGCCGAGCTCCGCCGCCGCGGAACGTGCCAGCCGTACCGCCCCGAGGAACACGGACTCGAAGGCCGACTCCCACTGCTCGTCCGTGTTGTCGGCGGCGAAACCGGGCGCGGGCCCGCCCACACTGATCAGCACACCGTCGAAGCGGCCGAAGTGCTCACGAGCGGCGGCGATCAGCCGTGCCGCGACGGCCGGATCGGCGTTGTCCGCCGCGACGCCCCGCGCGTTGTCGCCGAGCTCGGTCGCGGCCTCGGCGACGGTCTTCTCGTCCCGGCCGGTGATCAGTACCTTCGCGCCGTCCGCGACCAGCGCACGCGCGGCGGCGTTGCCCAGGCCCCGGGTGGCGCCGGTGATGACGTAGACGCGGTCCTTCAGTCCAAGATCCATGGCCCTATCCTGCCGCCTCGTGACAGCGATGTCTGCGCCGAGGGGGGTGCTACACCCCGGCGGGGGTGGCCTCCGGCGCCGGAGCCTGTGCGGCGGCCCTGCGGTCCCGCACCTCCCTGCGGACCAGGACCACCCAGCCGATGGGCACGCCCGAACAGAACAGCCACCACTGGACGGCGTACGCCATGTGCGGGCCGATGTCGCCGTGCTCCGGCTCGCCGATCAGCTGCGGGGAGCCGTCGGCGGGCTCGGGCGAGGTCAGTTCGACGTAGCCGCCGAGCACTTCCTTGCCGAGGCTGTGCGCCTGCTGGCCGCTGCTGATCAGCATGATCTGACGGTCCGGCAGGCCCTGGACGTCCTTGATGCCGCTCTGCGCGGACGTCTCGTCGGCCATCAGGCGGCCGGTGACGGTGATCTCGCCCCTGGGCGCGGCGGGGATCTTGGGGAACGCGGTCTGTGGTCCGTTCGCCGGGATCCATCCGCGGTTGACGAGGAGGACCTTGCCGTCGTCGAGGACGAACGGGGTCAGGACGTGGAACCCGATCTCCTCGTCGGCGTTCGTGCGGCGCCGCACGACGACCTCGTCCTTCGTGTCGTACGTGCCGCGCGCGGTCACCCGGCGGTAGCGCTCGGAGTCCGCGACGGAGTGGCCGGGCGAGGTCAGCCGCTCGGCCGGTACCGGATCGGCGTCCAGGGCCTTGGAGATCTCCGCGTTCTGCGCGACGCGGTGCTCGTGGCGGTGCAACTGCCAGAAGCCCAGCTCGATCATCGTGGGGATGAGAACGAGGCCGATGAGGGTGAGGATCACCCACTGCCGGGACAACAGGAAGCGGTACACCCCACGACGGTACAACTCGGTCGTGGGGTGCACGGGGGTGGGGTACTCCGGAACGGGAGCCGGGGCCGGCCGCGGGAGCCCGGGTCACACCCTGTCGACGATGCCCACCTGCCCCTCCGCCCGGGAGCAGTGCGCACCGCAGTACCACTGCCCCTCGACCTCCACGCCCTGGCCGATGATCCGGCAGCGGCAGTGCTCACAGATGGGCGCCATGCGGTGAATGGCGCAGGAGAAGCAGTCGAAGACGTGCACCGCGCCTTGCGCGTGCACCTCGAACGACATGCCGTAGTCGTTTCCGCAGACCTCGCAACGTGCCATGCGCCACAGGGTGGGACGCGAGGCGCCCGCATGCGAGCAAGCAGGCGGGCGCCGGGCCGACAATTCACCCGTCTGACGCCCGCGGGCGGCTCAGCCCTCCGCCGCCGGGGCGACGTCCTGGAGGAGCTGGCCGAACGCGGCCTCGTCGATGACGGGGGTCCCGAAGGACCGTGCCTTCACGGTCTTGGAGGTGCCCGAGTCCGGGTCGTTCGTGACGAGCAGGCTGGTCAGGCGGGACACGCTCGTCGCGATGTGCAGCCCGGCCTCGACCGCGCGGTCCTCAAGGAGGTCGCGCTCGACGGAGGTGTCGCCGGAGAACGCGACACGCATGCCCTGTTGGAGTTGTTTGCCCGGTTCGTACCGACCTGGGTTGGGGTACGGGCAGGCGGGCCGCTTGCGCGAGGGACGCCAACTCGACGGACCGTACGAGGAGTACGACGAGCCCCCCGCGCCCGCCGAGCCGGGACCGGACGGCTGACGGACGATCCGGGGCGCGCCGTCGGACCACTCGGTGAGCGGACGGCACTCCAGGAGCGGCAGCCGCACCCCGCCGGTGGCCGCGGCCTTGAGGCTGGGACGGAAGGCCTCGGCGAGCACGCGCGCGTCGTCGAGGGCGTTGTGCGCCTGGCGCTGCTCGACCCCGAAGTGCGCGGCGAGCGACTCCAGCTTGTGGTTGGGCAGCG
Organism: Streptomyces sp. NPDC054872; assembly: GCF_053610705.1. Lineage (NCBI taxonomy): Bacteria > Bacillati > Actinomycetota > Actinomycetes > Kitasatosporales > Streptomycetaceae > Streptomyces > Streptomyces sp. NPDC054872. The sequence continues at coordinate 17,280 of NZ_JBSGYY010000053.1, forward strand.
GGAGCCGCAGCTCCTTGGAGAGGGCGATCGTGCACAAGCGCTGGCGCACGGGTGCGGTGAGCTCGGCGCGTGCGTACTCCCTGGCGATCATCGACCAGTCGAAGACGGCGTTGTGCGCGACCAGGACGCGGTCGGCCAGGCGCGACGCGAACTCCTCGGCGATGTCCTTGAAGAGCGGCGCGTCCGCGAGGAGGGCGGTGGTGAGGCCGTGGATCCACACGGGTCCGGGGTCACGCTGGGGATTGACCAGCGTGTACCAGTGGTCCTCCACCTCGCCGCGGGCGTCCACGCGGTAGACGGCAGCCGACACTATGCGGTCGTCGCGGGCGAGACCGGTGGTCTCGACGTCGACGACCGCGTACCCCGTTGGGTACGCGGCCGGCCAGGTGGCTGCGGACGCTGCGGTCGTCTGGTCTTCGAGCATGGTCCATGAGGATACGGGCCACGACTGACAGTCAGGTCCCTGGGCTGTTTCCCTCGTCCAGAAGTCCGGACACCAGTGCCTTGACCGACAGGGTGAACAGCGCCTCGTGGTCGGCGGGTCGGGCGAGCGCGCGGGCGAGTGCCGGGTCCTGTTCGGCCGTCTGCGCGCTCCACAGTTCCTCCTCGCCGGGGCGCTGCACGGGGGCGCGTTCGCGGTTGCGCTCGACCAGGAGGTGGCCGACGACGTGGACCTGGACGGCGCGTACGGCGTCGGCGGCACGGGCGCCGCGCAGGCCCGCCGCGTGCACTTCGTGGACCAGGGCCTGCTGGGCGGGCAGGAACATCCGCTCGGTGAGGCCGCGTTCGTGCACCATCGCGATGAGGTGCGGGTGGTCGCGCAGCCGGCGGCGCAGGGCGCGCGCGACGGAGACGATGCGCCGGTCGGGGGTGCGGCCGGTGGGGTGGATCGCGCCGAGGTCGGCGAGGGTGCGCTCGACGAGGGCGTCCAGGAGCGACTCGCGGTTGCCGACGTGCCAGTAGATCGAGGTGACGGCCGTGCCGAGCTCGGCGGCGAGCCTGCGCATCGTCAGGGTCTGCGGACCGTGCCGCTTGACGAGCGCCGCGGCGGCGGCGAGGACCTGTTCCCGGTCGAGATGTCCGCGTTCCCGGTCCGGATGCGCACGCGTCTCTTCACTCTTCACGCCTCCTGTTGTAACTGTGTTACAGAACCGCCCGCAAGACCTCTTGTAGTCCTGACGAAGGGTGGTACGACATGGCACGCGTACGGTATGGAGCGCGCACCGAGGCGGAGATCGTCGCGGCGCGCAGCGCGAGTTCGAAGCTGCCCGACATCTGGTCCACGGGTGTGGTGGCCGTCTGGGAGAGCGATCCGGGCGCCGTGGCGGCTGTTCTGCCGCCGCCGCTGAAGCCCACGGACCGGCCGCTGGTGCGGGCCAACATCAGCAAGGTCGACCTGCCCGGATATCCGCTCGGCGCGGGTTCGGTGGCCGTCGCCGCCGAGCACGACGGGGTGGCCGGCTGGTATCCCCTCGTCATGCCGATGACCCACGAGCGGGCCCTGATCGGCGGGCGCGAGGTCTTCGGGGAGCCGAAGAAGCTGGGCGAGGTCGAGGTGGAGCGCGACGGCCTGGTCGTGCGTGCCTCGCTGGCCCGGCACGGCATCGCCTTCGTGGAGGTGCGCGGCGCGGTCAGCGGCGCCCTGCCGCTTCCGGAACCGGCCAGGAAGACGGACTTCTACTTCAAGTTCCTTCCCGCGGTGGACGGTTCGGGCTTCGACGCGGATCCGGTGCTCGTGCACTGCGTGCGCAACGAGAAGGTCCGCAAGCTGGAGGGCGTCACCGGGGACGTCGTCCTGCGCGAGTCGATGTACGACCCGGTCGCCGACCTGCCCGTACGACGGGTCGTCGAGATCACCATCGGCGAGAAGACCACGGACCAGAAGGGGCGGGTGGCCGAGCGCGTCAGCGCGCAGGCACTGCTGCCCTACATCCACCAGCGCTACGACGACCCGCAGCAGATCCTCGACGGCCCGCCCGAGGGGAGCGTCTGAGATGGAACTGCTCGAAGGGCAGGTCGCCGTCGTCACGGGCGCGGCGAGCGGCATCGGCCTCGGGATGGCGCGGCGGTTCGCGGCGGGCGGCATGAAGGTGGTCCTCGCGGACGTCGAGGAGGGCCCCTTGGAGAAGGCCGCCGCCGGGCTGCGCGAGGACGGGGCGAGCGTGCACGCGCGCGTGGTCGACGTCGGCTCGCGCGAAGAGGTCTTCGCGCTCGCCGAAGCGGCGTACGAGAGGTTCGGCGCCGTCCATGTGCTGTGCAACAACGCGGGGGTCGGCTCGGGGGCCGAGGGCCGCATGTGGGAGCACGAGCCGAACGACTGGAAGTGGGCCTTCGAGGTCAATGTGTGGGGCGTCTTCCACGGCATCCAGGCCTTCGTGCCCCGGATGATCGCGGGCGGTGAGCCGGGCCATGTCGTCAACACCTCGTCCGGCGACGGCGGCATCGCGCCGCTGCCGACGGCGTCCGTGTACGCGGTCACCAAGGCCGCCGTCGTGACGATGACGGAGTCCCTGTACGCGCACCTGAGGGCCGAGCACGCGCGCGTGGGCGCCTCCGTGCTCTTCCCGGGGCCGCACATGCTGCGCACGGGGCTCTGGGAGTCGCACCGCAACCGCCCCGACCGGTACGCCAAGTCCCGCCCCCGCAAGACCCCTTACCGCTCCCTCGACCAGTGGGAGTCCGCCATGAAGGACGCGGGCCAGGAGGTCGAGTTCACGCCCGTCGAGCAGGTGGCGGACTTCGTGGCGGAGGGGATAGCGGCCGACCGCTTCTGGCTGCTCCCGGAGAGCGAGCACAGCGACCGGCAGATCAAGGCGAGGTCGCGGTCGATGCTGGACCGCGCGAACCCGGCGTATCTGGAGAGCTTCATTCTGGACTGAAGGGCACGTGATGACCGACCAGGATCCCTACCTGATCATCTCCTCCGACTGCCACGCCGGGCTCCCCACCGAGGAGTACCGGCCCTATCTCGACAGCCGATTCCACCGGGACTTCGACACGTTCCTGGGGGAGCGCGACGCCCGCCGCGAGGAGGCGACGCGGCTCGGCATCCGCAACGACGCGTTCGCCGCCAAGTGGTTCCAGGAGAACGAGGAGGGCCTGCGCGGCGGCTGGGAGACCGCGCAGCGCCTCAAGGAGCTCGACGGCGACGGGGTGGCCGCCGAGGTGGTCTTCCCCGACGCGGACGCCGTGGACAGTCAGACGGCGGCGCCCTTCGGGGTGGGCCTCGGGCTCTCGGGGGACCAGGACCCGGAGCTCGGCATGGCGGGGGCGCAGGCGCACAACCGCTGGCTGGCCGACTTCGTGTCCGAGCACCCCGAACGGCACTGCGGGGTCGCCCTGTTGCCCGTCACCGGTGAGGTCGACCGGGTCGTCGCCGAGGTCCACCGGGCCAAGGAGTCCGGGCTCGGCGCGCTGATGATCCCCTCCATGTGGGTCGACAAGGCGCCCTACCACGACCGGCGTTACGACCCCGTGTGGGCGGCGGCGGCCGAGTGCGCGATGCCGGTGATGACCCACTCCGGGGCGGCGCCCCGGCACGAGTACGGCGACCACCTGGGGATCTACGTCTCCGAGGTGACCTGGTGGCCCGCGCGGCCGCTGTGGTTCATGCTCTGGTCGGGTGTCTTCGAGCGCCATCCGGGGCTGAAGTTCGGCGTCGCGGAGTCCGGCTGCTGGTGGCTGCCGAACCTCCTGTGGTTCATGGACCGCCTCTACCTTGGCGCCCACGGCGGAAAGAAACTCTCCCCGTTCGCGGAGCTCAAGCGGCCCCCGCACGAGTACCTGGACCGGCAGATCTTCATCTGCGCGACCAACACCAAGCGCCGCGAACTCGCCCAGCGCTACGAGATCGGCGTCGACAACATCCTCTGGGGCAGCGACTTCCCGCACCCCGAGGGGACCTGGCCCGACACGCGCGCGTGGCTGCGCAAAACCTTCCACGACATCCCCGTGCAGGAGACCCGCAGGATGCTGGGTCTGGCGGCCGCCGAGGTCTTCGGCTTCGACACGGAGCGGCTCGCACCGCTGGCACGCCGCATCGGCCCGACCCCGGCCGACCTCGGCCAGGACGCCGACCAGGGAGCTGTCGAGTCCTCCTGGGCGCGCTCGCGCGACGTGGGCCGCCACTGGCTGACCGACCACGACTTCCCGGTACTGGGGGCGGACACATGAGCCGGCAGCGCATGACCGAAGAGCGCTACACCGTCATCTCGGCCGACTGCCACGCGGGCGCCGATCTCCTCGACTACCGGCCCTACCTGGAGTCGCGCCATCACGACGCGTTCGACGCGTGGGCGGCCACGTACGTCAATCCGTACGAGGACCTGCTCGCCGACACCGCCGACCGCAACTGGAACTCGGCCCGCCGTGTCGCCGAGCTGGAAGAGGACGGCATCGTCGCCGAGGTCGTCTTTCCGAACACCATCCCGCCCTTCTTCCCCTCGGCCTCGCTGATGGCCCCGGCCCCGACCCGCGAGGAGTTCGAGCAGCGCTGGGCGGGCCTGCGGGCCCACAACCGCTGGCTCGCCGACTTCTGCGCGGCGGCTCCGGGGCGCAGGGCGGGGGTCTTCCAGATCCTCCTCAACGACGTGGACGCGGCGGTCGAGGAGATCCACTGGGCGGCCGACGCGGGCCTGCACGGCGGCCTCCTGCTGCCCGGCACACCGCCGGGCAGCGGGCTCGCGGAGCTCTACTCGGCGGTGTACGACCCGATCTGGGCGGCCTGCGCCGAGCGCGGCGTGCCGGTCAACCACCATGCGGGGTCGGCCTCCCCGCCCCTCGGCGAGGAGCCGGCCGCCCGGGCCGTCTTCATGGTCGAGACGACGTGGTTCTCGCACCGGGCGCTGTGGCACCTGGTGTTCGGCGGCGCCTTCCGCCGCCATCCCGGCCTGCGGCTTGTGCTCACCGAGCAGGGCTCGGGATGGATTCCGGGCGTCCTCGACATGCTGGACTACTACCACGGGCGTCTGGTCGCGGCGGCGTCGAGGAAGGACGGCTCCGGGACGGCCGAGTCGAAGTTCGGCGCGGGTCTCGCCGACTCGATGGGCAAGGGTCCGTCCGAGGTCTGGCGCGACAACTGCTTCGTCGGCGCGAGCTTCATGCGTCCGCACGAGGCGCGGATGCGGGACCGGATCGGCCTCGACAAGATCATGTGGGGCAGCGACTACCCGCACGACGAGGGCACGCACCCCTTCTCGCGCGAGGGTCTGCGCATCGCCTACGCGGGTCTTCCCAAGGACGAGATAGCCGCCATGGTCGGCGGCAACGCGGCTCGTGTGTACGGCTTCGACCTGGAACTGCTCGACGCGATCGCGGCGAAGGTCGGACCGACCGTCCAGGAACTCGACGAACCTCTCAAGGAGACACCCGCGGGCGCGACCAGCCCGGTGTTCGCTCCGGGAGGGTCGGTACGCGTCTGGTGACGGGTGGGGGTGCTCCCCGACGAAGCGCTTGACGAGGCGCGGCATCTGAGCGTCCGCTTTTGGCGGGGATCACCAACATCCACTTCTTTACCGCGGGTAATACTTGTCGGTAACTACGTCTAGCGGCGGTCGACCGGGGGCCCTTACGGTGCACGCATGCCGCCGAACCTGCCCGATGTCGTGCTGTGGTCCATACCTGCCTTCGTGCTGCTCACCGTCGTGGAGATCGTCAGCCACCGCATCCATCCCGACGAGGACGAAGCCGGATACGAGACGAAGGACGCCGCCACCTCCGTGACCATGGGGCTCGGCAGCCTCGCCTTCGACCTCTTGTGGAAGATCCCCATCGTGGCGATCTACACGGCGGTGTACGCGCTGACGCCGCTGCACATTCCCGTGCTGTGGTGGACGATCCCGCTGATGCTGCTCGCGCAGGACTTCTTCTACTACTGGTCGCACCGCGGACACCACGTGATCCGCATCCTGTGGGCCTGCCACGTCGTGCACCACTCCAGCCGCAAGTTCAACCTCACGACGGCGCTGCGCCAGCCCTGGACGAGCCTGACGGTGTGGCCGTTCTACCTCCCGCTGATCGCTCTCGGCGTCCATCCCGCGGCGCTCGCGTTCTGCTCGTCGGCGAACCTCGTCTACCAGTTCTGGATCCACACCGAACGCATCGGGAAGCTGCCGCGTCCCTTCGAGTTCGTCTTCAACACGCCCTCCCACCACCGCGTCCACCACGCCTCGCAGGGCGGCTATCTGGACCGTAACTTCGGCGGCATCCTGATCATCTGGGACCGGATGTTCGGCTCCTGGGTCGCGGAGACGGACCGCCCCGTCTACGGCCTCACGAAGAACATCACCACGTACAACCCGCTGCGGGTGGCCACGCACGAGTACGTGGCGATCGCCAGGGACCTCAGGAAGGCCACCAGTTGGCGCGAGCGGGGCGGACGGCTGTTCCGGGGCCCTGGCTGGCAACCGCGGGAATCCGTGCAGCCGCGGGCCGCCCAGGAGACCGCGACGGAGCCGGTGACGGAGAGCGCGGCATGAGCCCTGGCCCCGCGGCGGGCAAGCAGTCGGCGGCGAAGCCGCTCCTGGCCGCGTTCGCCCTGGCGGCGGCGGGCGACCTCACCGCGCTTCTGGCGAGCTCCGACACCGGGCACATGGTCTTCAAGCCCCTGCTGATGCCGCTCCTGGCCGCATACGTACTCACGGTCAAGGGCCCACGCCTGCTGACCGCGGCCCTCCTCTTCGGCTGGGGAGGCGACACCCTCCTGCTCTTCGACGCGGACCCCGCGTTCCTGGCGGGCATGGGCTCCTTCGCGGCAGGCCACGTCTGCTACCTCGCCCTCTTCAAGCGCCACGGCACGCCACGCGCGCGTGGCGGCTGGCTGGTGGCCGGGTACGCCACCGCCCTCGTCGTCACGGTCGCGCTCCTCTGGCCGGACCTCCCGCCGGACATGCGCGGCCCGGTGGCGGGCTACAGCCTCCTGCTCACCGCGATGGCGTTCGGCGCCACGAGGCTGGGCCTCACCGCGGCGGCCGGCGGCGCGCTGTTCCTCCTGTCGGACACCCTCATCGCGACCGGCGTCGCCGAGTGGCCGCAGGCCCCGCGCCCCGACTTCTGGATCATGCTCACCTACATCGCCGCCCAGTTCCTGCTGGTCCGCGGCGTACTGGCAGCGCAGCACCAGCAGCCTCACCGGCCCGGAACGCCTCAGCAGCCCCAGCGGCTCACCAGCGAATCGGCAGCGGCAACGCGGTCAGCAGAGCCGACACCGCCACCACGACCCCGAGCAGGATGACCTCCCAGCGCGCGGGGGAGTACGCCGAGACCGGATCGGGCGCCCTGCGCAGCCGCCGGCGCGCGAGCAGCGCCAGGACGGCCACGGCCGCCACGAGGAGCACCTTGGCGAGCAGCGTGCGCCCGTAGGCCGTCTCCGTCAGTTGGTCGACGACCGTGCCCGGCGGCATCCGGCGCAGCGTGCTGTACACCCCCGTCACCGTGATCGCGGCGAGGAGAACGGCCGCCACGCGCGCGTAGAGCCCCAGCACCGCCGCGCCCGCCTCCGGGGCGAACGTCCGCCACAGCCGCAGCATCCGCAGCACCTGCAGCAGGCCACCCGCCCACAGCACCCCGCAGGTCAGATGCACCAGGGTCAGGCCGGTGCCGATGAGCGCGGTGTCCTCCACCGGGGGATGGGCCCGCAGCGCCTCCGCGACGATCACCGCGGCCAGCGGCAGCGCGGCGGTGGAGGGGCGGCGCGAGCGCGAGCAGAGCAGCGCCACGACGAAGGCGTTGACCTCCAGGAGCGCGAGCCTGCCGTCCCGCGTCGCGTAGAGGCCGCCGATGTCCATGTCGGAGAGCTGGTGCGGGACCAGATTGCCGGTGGCCACCACCGAAGCAAGCCCGAGCGCGGCCACGAGGCCCCCGCCCGCCGCGTACGCCGCCCAGCTGCGCGGCTCACGGTCCAGCGGCGCCCCCGGCACCCGGCGCGCGAGCCGGATCGCGTACACCTCGCCCAACTGCACGCAGAGCGCGGCGAACATGACCGTCCGCAGGAACGTGATCCCGGCCGTGCCGGGCGCCTCGGCCTCCCCGGTGCCGCGCAGTGCCGCCGACGGGCCGAGCAGCGGGACCACGGCGGCGACGGCCACCAGGATCAGCACGGCGACGGCATGCCTCGCCGACGGGCGGCGCGGTGCGCGGTGCGAGGCGCGGGACGCGGCGGCTGCCGCGTCGGCCGGGACCTCGCCACCGGGGTCGGCGGACGGTTGTATGGAGCTCACCACATGATCTTCACCAGGTGCACCCTTGACGGGCAAGTCCTGGCAAACAACTGGCGGAGCCCCGTTCCGCCCCACCGGAACCACGCGGGCGCTCCGGTCACGGGCGCGCACACGAAGGGCCGGGCGGTACACGACCGCCCGGCCCGGTTCGCCTCGCGAACCCGCTACTTCCGCACGGCGTCCAAGGCGTCGATCATGCCCACGCCGTAGAAGCCGTTCTTGTTCTTGCCGCCCGCGCACACCGCGTCGACCTTGCCGTCGCCGTCGATGTCGTACGGATCGGTGCACTTCATGGCGTCGGCCTCGCCGTAGAGCAGCGCCTTGACCTTCGCCGACGACGCGTGCGGGTGGGCCGACTTGACGAGCGCGGCCACGCCCGCGGCGTGCGGTGACGCCATCGACGTACCCGCCTTGTAGCCGAACTTGCCGCCCGGCAGCGTCGACAGGATGCGGCCGTCCGTGGCCGGCGCGTCCGGCGTCTGGAACCTCGTCGAGTCACCGCCCGGCGCCGCGATGTCGATGACGCCCTTGCCGTAGTTCGAGTACGAGGACTTGATGCCCTTCGCGCCCGTGGCCGAGACGGTCACGACACCAGGAAGCTGCGACGGCAGGTCGAGGCAGTCCGCCGTCTTGATGGTGCGCTCCGTGGGCGTCGTGTCGTCCGGGCTGGAGTCGTCGACGATCTCGTCCTGCGCGAGGTCCGTCTCGGCGTTGCCGGCCGCCGCGACGTTCACCGCGCCCTTGCGCTCCGCGTACCGGGTGGCCCGCCCGACGGCGTCGACCAGGGCCTTCTGGTCGTCGTCCGTCGTGCAGTTGAACAGCCACGGGTCGGTGTAGTAGCTGGAGTTGGTGACGTCGACGCCGTGATCGGCCGCCCACATGAAGCCGCAGACCACGGCCTCCGTGTAGTACATGCCGGTCGCCGGCTCGGCCACCTTCAGGCTCGCCACCTTCACGCCCGGAGCGACACCGGTGACGCCGGTGCCGTTCTTCGCGGCGGCGATGGTGCCCGCCACGTGCATGCCGTGGTCGCTCTCCCCGCTCACCGGACGCCACGCGCTGTCCTTCTGCACGGGCACGCCGCCCAGACAGCTCGCGGACGCCTTCGCGTCGAAGTTCGGCGCGATGTCCGGGTGCGTGTCGTCCACTCCGGAGTCCAGGACGCCGACGGTGACCCTGGAGCTGCCGAGCGACTCCTTGTGGGCCTTGTCCGCCTTGATGGCGGGCAGATCCCACTGGAGCGGCTCGAGCTCGTCCTGGCCCGCGCCCGCCTGCCCGGCCGCCTGCTCCGCCTCGGCGGCGGTCAGGGGCCGGTCGGCCTCGAGGGCGTCGTCGGACTGCGCGGACAGCGGAGCCGTACGAGTGGCTCCCGCCGACGCGACGCCCTTCGCCCCGCGGATCTCCTTGGCGAAGTCCGCGTTCGACGAGTGGACGACGATCACGCCGATCCTGTCGTACGCGATGACGACGGTGCCGCCCGCCTTGCCGATGGCCCTCTTCACGTACGCCGACGTCTTGGCGGACGGTGAACCGCCGTGCCCGGCGCGGACGTTGACGACGTAGCTCATCGACGTGCCGTCGGTGAGCGCGCCCAGGGCGGACACGGCCGACGACACCGGGGTGCCGGGGCGGGCCGCGGCGTCGGGCTGCGCCGATGCCGTGCCCGGCAGGAAGGCGACGGCCGAGGCCACCGCCATGCCGAGCGGGAGTGCGAGCACGCGGCGGGAGCGCGTGAAGGGTGCGGTCATGGAGTGCGGGCCCCTCACTTCTTCACGGCGTCGAGCGCGTCGACGATCCCGCTGCCGTAGAAGCCGTTCTTGTTCTTGCCGCCCTCGCAGACCGCGTCGACCTTGCCGTCACCGTCCGGGTCGTACGGGGCCGTCGGGCAACCCGGGTTGTCGGCCTGCTTCTTGAGAAGCCGCTGGATCTCGGCGGGGCTCGCCTTGGGGTGCGTCGACTTCAGGAGCGCGGCCACGCCCGCGGCGTGCGGCGACGCCATCGAGGTGCCCTGCAGCCAGCCGTACTGGTTGCCCGGCATCGTGGAGAGGATGCGGCCGTTCTTCGACGGGGTGTCGGCCGGGATCTGGTACCTGTCGCCGCCGGGGGCCGCGATGTCGATGACGCCCTTGCCGTACGTCGAGTAGTACGACTTGAGGTTCTGAACGCCCGTCGCGCTGACCGTGACCACACCCGGCAGCTGCGTCGGGAGGTCGAAGCACTCGGAGGGGTCGATGGTGCGCGGCACCGGCGTCGAGTCGTCCGGGCTGGAGTCGTCCAGGATCTCGTCGGCGGCGAGGTCGTGGTTGGAGTTGCCCGCCGAGGCGAGGTTCAGGGTGCCCTTCTTCTGGGCGTACAGCTGGGCGCGGTTGACCGCGTCGACGATGGCCCGCTGGTCCGGGTCGTCCATGCAGTTGTAGAGCCACGGGTCCACGTAGTAGCTGTTGTTCGTGATCTCGATGCCCTGGTCGGCGGCGAACACGAACGCGCAGACGACGCTCTCCGGGTAGAACAGCTCGCTGACCGGGTCGGCCACCTTGATCCCGGCGACCTTCACGCCGGGGGCGACGCCCGCGACGCCCACGTCGTTGCGGGCGGCGGCTATCTCGCCGGCGACGTGCGTGCCGTGGTAGTGGTCGGGCTTCTCCGGGCGCCAGGCGCCGGCCGAGGTGTCCGCCTTGCCGCCGACACAGCTCGCCGACTGCGAGGCCGAGAAGTTGGGCGCGAGGTCCGGGTGGGTGTCGTCGACTCCGGTGTCGATGACGCCCACGGTGACCTTCTTGCTGCCCGGGTTGATCTTGGCTGCCTTGTCGGCGCCTATCGCGCGCAGGTCCCACTGGTCGGCCTCGAGGGGCTCGGCGGCCGAACCGGCTGCCTGCGCCTTGAGCGCCTTGGCGTCGGACTTCGACAGGAGGGTCGGGGCGCCCTCCTCCGTGGTGCCCGCCGCCGTCAGGGGCGAGGTGCGGGTCGCGCCCGCGGACTGGACGCCCTTGACCTTGCGCAGCTGCTTGCCGAAGTCGGGGTTGGCCGAGTGCGCGACGATCACGCCGATCTTCGGGTAGGCGACGACGACGGTGCCGTCCGCCTTGGCGATCGCCCTCTTGACGTACGCGATCGTCTTGGAGTCCGTGCGGGTGTTGACGACGTAGGCGAGCTTCGGGGCCTCGGCCTTCGCGGACGCGGTGGTGGGGGCGTCGGGGGCCGCGGTCGCGACACCGGGAGCGAAGCCGACCGACGCCGCGAGCGCGATGCCGAGGGGCACGGTGAGCGCGATGCGACGTCTGGAACGCAGATGAGCCATGGGATCTCCACATCATCCGGATACGTGAACTGCCCGAACACGACAAGTGATCGGGCAGGTACATGACGGGCTGTGCAGGGTGAAGCTATCCCCCGAACTCCCAGGCCAGCAATGGATTCCAGAAGAAAACGATCCGGCACACCGCGCCGCGCGCGCCGTCGAGACGTTGAACAGGTAACGGAAGCAACATCGACCCCTGTCGGATCACGTCCCGTGGCCTTAGCATCGCCATCCGTGGCTCACGTGATCCGCGTCACTGCTGGATCGAAGAGAGTCAATGGATCAGCTGTCCGTCCCCACCGCACCCGCACCACGAGGAGAAGACTCCGTGGCCCCCGAAGCATCCCCTCCGTCCAAGGACGGAGCAGCCCCCGCCCCATACGCGCCGTCCACGGAAGAATTCCTCCAGGAGCAAGCGAGTGCCGAGTTCGGTGAACTCCGCAAGGCGCACCGCTCGTTCGCCTTCCCGCTGACCATCGCCTTCATCGTCTGGTACCTCGCGTACGTCCTGCTCTCCAACTACGCGGGCGACTTCATGGGCACCAAGGTCTTCGGCAACATCAACGTGGCCCTGATCCTCGGCCTCGCACAGTTTCTGACCACGTTCCTCATCGCCTGGTTCTACTCGCGCCACGCCAACGCGAAGCTCGACCCCAAGGCCGAGGCCATCAAGTCCCGTCTGGAGGCCGGCGCATGAGCCCCGCGCTGAACACCACTGTCCTGGCGGCGACGTCCGACGCCTCCGAGCACCGGGCGCTGATCATCAGCCTCTTCGCGGCCTTCGTCGTCGCGACCCTCTTCATCACCGTCTGGGCGGGGCGCCAGACCAAGAGCGCCTCCGACTTCTACGCGGGCGGCCGCCAGTTCACCGGCTTCCAGAACGGTCTGGCGATCTCCGGCGACTACATGTCCGCCGCGTCCTTCCTCGGCATCGCGGGCGCCATCGCCCTCTTCGGGTACGACGGCTTCCTCTACTCCATCGGCTTCCTGGTCGCCTGGCTCGTGGCGCTCCTCCTGGTCGCCGAGCCGCTGCGCAACTCCGGCCGGTACACGATGGGCGACGTCCTCGCCTATCGCATGCGCCAGCGTCCGGTGCGCACCGCGGCGGGCACCTCCACGATCGTCGTCTCGATCTTCTACCTGCTCGCGCAGATGGCGGGCGCCGGTGTCCTGGTCTCGCTGCTGCTCGGCATCACGAGTGACGCGGGCAAGATCCTGATCGTCGCCCTCGTCGGCGTCCTGATGATCGTCTACGTCACCATCGGCGGCATGAAGGGCACCACCTGGGTGCAGATGGTCAAGGCCGTGCTGCTCATCGCGGGCACCATCCTGATCACCTTCCTGATCCTGCTGAAGTTCAACTTCAACGTCTCCGACCTGCTCGGCACCGCCGCCTCCAACAGCGGCAAGGGCTCGGCCTTCCTGGAGCCCGGCCTCAAGTACGGCGCGAGCGGCACATCGAAGCTGGACTTCCTCTCGCTCGGCATCGCCCTGGTGCTCGGCACGGCGGGACTGCCGCACATCCTGATCCGCTTCTACACGGTGCCGACCTCCAAGGCCGCGCGTAAGTCCGTGAACTGGGCGATCGGCATCATCGGCTCCTTCTACCTGATGACGATCGTCCTCGGCTTCGGCGCCGCCGCCCTGCTCAAGCCCGGCGACATCATCGCCTCGAACAAGGCGGGCAACACCGCGGCGCCCCTCGCCGCCCTGGAGATCGGCGGCGGTGGCGACTCCACCGGCGGCGCGCTCCTGCTCGCCGTGATCTCCGCGGTCGCCTTCGCCACGATCCTCGCGGTCGTCGCGGGTCTCACGCTGGCCTCGTCGTCCTCGTTCGCGCACGACATCTACGCCAACGTCATCAAGAAGGGCAAGGCCACCGAGAAGGAGGAGATGAAGGCCGCTCGCTGGTCGACCGTCCTCATCGGCATCGTCTCCATCGCCCTCGGCGCCCTGGCCCGCGACCTCAACGTGGCGGGCCTGGTCGCCCTCGCCTTCGCCGTCGCGGCCTCGGCGAACCTGCCGACGATCCTCTACAGCCTCTTCTGGAAGCGGTTCACCACGCAGGGCGCGCTCTGGTCCATCTACGGCGGTCTGATCGCGGCCGTCGGCCTGGTGCTGTTCTCGCCGGTCGTGTCGGGCAAGCCCACCTCGATGTTCCCCGACGCCAACTTCGACCTCTTCCCGCTGGAGAACCCGGGCCTGATCTCCATCCCGCTGGGCTTCCTGCTCGGCTGGCTCGGCACGATCCTGTCGAAGGAGGAGCCGGACAAGGGCAAGTACGCGGAGCTGGAGGTACGGTCCCTCACGGGAACCGGAGCCCACTGATCCGCCCGGCTTCCGCCTGAAACACGCACGTCAGCGGCCGCGTCGTAGATCGTTGGTAGATCTCTACGACGCGGCCGCGCCGCTCCTCGTGGGATCGGGCCCCCGACGATGTCAGTCCCGTCACGTAGGCTCGTGGTACTGAACCGAACGGCTGAACAGGATCAGGGAGGGGGCCCACGTGCTCATCGACACCTATGGCCGAGTGGCCACCGATCTGCGGGTTTCGCTGACCGACAAGTGCAATCTGCGGTGCACCTACTGCATGCCCGAAGAGGGACTGCAGTGGCTGTCCAAGTCCGAGCTCCTCAGCGACGACGAGATCGTCCGGCTCATCCGGATCGCCGTGACGCAGCTCGGCATCACCGAGATCCGCTTCACCGGCGGCGAGCCGCTCCTGCGCCCGGGCCTCGTCGGCATCATCGAGCGCTGCGCCCAGTTGGAGCCACGCCCCAAGATGTCCCTGACGACGAACGGCATCGGCCTCAAGCGCACCGCCGCCGCCCTCAAGGCCGCGGGCCTCGACCGGGTGAACGTCTCCCTGGACACCCTGCGGCCCGACGTCTTCAAGACCCTCACCCGCCGTGACCGTCACAAGGACGTCCTGGAAGGCCTCGAGGCGGCCCGTGACGCCGGCCTGACCCCGGTCAAGGTCAACACGGTCCTGATGCCCGGCCTGAACGACGACGAGGCCCCCGACCTCCTCGCCTGGGCCGTCGAGAACGACTACGAACTGCGGTTCATCGAGCAGATGCCCCTGGACGCCCAGCACGGCTGGAAGCGCGACGGAATGATCACTGCCGGTGACATCCTGCAGTCGCTGCGTACGCGCTTCGAGCTCACGGAAGAGGGCTCCGGCGAGCGGGGCTCCGCGCCGGCCGAGCGCTGGGTCGTGGACGGCGGTCCGCATCGCGTCGGTGTCATCGCCTCCGTCACCCGCCCGTTCTGCTCGGCCTGCGACCGCACCCGGCTCACGGCCGACGGCCAGGTCCGCACCTGCCTGTTCGCCACCGAGGAGACCGACCTCAGGGCGGCTCTGCGGGCGAACGAGGAGGACAGCGAGAGCGGCTCGGACGAAGCGATCGCGCGCATATGGAAGCTCGCGATGTGGGGCAAGAAGGCGGGCTCGGGCCTCGACGACCCGGCGTTCCTGCAGCCCGACCGCCCGATGTCGGCGATCGGCGGCTAGCGCGCGCTAGCTCTCCGGGGCTTCCCAGTCGGCGAGCGGCACGACGTCCTTCAACATGCCGCGTACCCCCAGGAATTGAGAGAGGTGCTCGCGGTGTTCCTCACAGGCGAGCCACGTCTTGCGGCGCTCCGGGGTGTGGATCTTCGGGTTGTTCCACGCCAGCACCCACACGGCGGCGGCGCGGCAGCCCTTGGCGGAACAGATCGGTGTTTCGTCGCTCACGAATAACGTCCAAGTGCGTTCAAAACAAGGCGACGCCGAGCAGCCACGGGGGGAGCTGCCCGGCGTCGGTCTGTCGCTCCGACGGGGGATGCGGAGCGCGTACGAAGTATGTCACGGGGGACCCGGTGCCTGGCACCGGAACCACATGATTGATCTGAGCTTTTCTTGAGCTTGGCGCAACGTCGACGGTCAGTTCTGAGGGCCTGACGGAGCGTTGGGCTCGCCCTGCACGGGGCCCGCGCCGGCTTCCGGGACGGGTTCCGCGGACGCGTCGCGCGGGGGCGGCGGCGCGAGGATCGGCCGGGACGGTGCCGGTATGAAGGTCGACGGCAGCGAAGGGATGTTCTCCCGCCCCGCGTTGGCGATCACGACGGAGATGTACGGAAGGAGGATGCCGAGCACCAGTGCGACGAGGGCGACATGCCGCTCGACGTTCCACAGCACCGCCGCGGCAATGACCGAAAGCGTACGGATCGACATCGAGATCACGTACCGCCGCTGCCTGCCCCGCACGTCGTCCGCGAGTCCCTGCCGGGCCCCTGTGATCCGGAAGACCTGGGTGCCGCTCTGCTTCCGCATCACATTCCACCGCCTGCTCACAAGAAGCCGGGCGCTCCCCGGCCCGGACCCGGTCCACGTTACGCCGCGGCTGCGCAGCCTTCGAGACCGGGGCAGGCCTCTTCTCGGTGTCCTGTCTGCGCCATGCCACGTATGGGGGTGCCCGACATGCGCCGTATGGAGGATCGGTCGAGACTTGCCGTAATGCTCATGTTGAGCCGAATGAGGAGGCAGCTATGAGCTGGTTGTGGGCCATCGTCGTGGGATTCGTGCTGGGGCTGATCGCCAAGGCGATCCTGCCCGGGAAGCAGCACAGTCCGCTCTGGTTGACCACGATCTTCGGCATCATCGGCGCGATCATCGGCAACTCGCTTGCCTCGGCGTTCGGCATCGATGACACCAAGGGCATCGACTGGGGTCGGCATGCCCTGCAGCTCGTGGCGGCACTCGTCGTCGTGGGCGTCGGAGACATGGCGTACAAGGCGATCAAGGGCAACAGGCGACGCGCCTGACCTGCGAGAACGCTCCATGCGAGAGGGGCCGGTCGCCACGGGCCGGCCCCTCTCGTGCGCATACGGGAACGCGGGTCAGCTCGCGGCGCCCGCAGTGACCTCGACGGCCGCCAGGTTCTTCTTGCCTCGGCGCAGCACGAGCCAGCGCCCGTGCAGAAGCTCGTCGCGGGACGGCACGGCGTCCTCGGAGGCGACCTTCGCGTTGTTCACGTAGGCACCGCCCTCCTTGACCGTGCGGCGGGCCGCGGACTTGCTCGCCACCAGGCCGACCTCCGCGAGGAGGTCCACCACCGGGCCCAGCTCGGCGACCTGGACACGCGGCAGCTCCGAGAGGGCCGCGCTCAGCGTCGCCTCGTCGAGGTCGCCGAGCTCACCCTGGCCGAACAGGGCCTTGGAGGCGGCGATGACCGCGGCGCACTGGTCGGCGCCGTGCACCAGGGTCGTCAGCTCCTCGGCGAGCGCACGCTGGGCCGCACGGGCCTGCGGGCGCTCCTCGGTGAGCTTCTCGATCTCCTCGAGTTCCTCGCGGGACTTGAAGCTGAGGATGCGCATGTACGTCGAGACGTCCCGGTCGTCCACGTTCAGCCAGAACTGGTAGAACGCGTACGGCGTCGTCATCTGCGGGTCGAGCCAGACGGCGCCACCCTCGGTCTTGCCGAACTTGGTGCCGTCCGCCTTGACCATCAGCGGCGTCGCGATCGCGTGCACCGTCGCGTCCGGCTCCAGGCGGTGGATCAGGTCGATGCCGGCCGTGAGGTTGCCCCACTGGTCGGATCCGCCCTGCTGCAGCGAGCAGCCGTAGCGCCGGTAGAGCTCGAGGAAGTCCATGCCCTGGAGCAGCTGGTAGCTGAACTCCGTGTACGAGATGCCCTCCTGGGACTCCAGGCGGCGGGCCACGGAGTCCTTGGTCAGCATCTTGTTCACGCGGAAGTGCTTGCCGATGTCCCGCAGGAACTCGATCGCGGACATGCCCGCGGTCCAGTCCAGGTTGTTGACCATGACCGCGGCGTTCTCGCCCTCGAAGGACAGGAACGGCTCGATCTGCGAGCGCAGCCGGGACACCCAGTTCGCGACCGTCTCCGGGTCGTTCAGGGTGCGCTCGGCGGTCGGTCGCGGGTCACCGATCTGGCCCGTGGCGCCGCCGACGAGCGCCAGCGGGCGGTGGCCCGCCTGCTGGAGCCTGCGGACGGTGAGGACCTGCACCAGGTGCCCGACGTGGAGGCTGGCCGCGGTCGGGTCGAAGCCGCAATAGAACGTGACGGGGCCGTCCGCGAGCGCCTTACGCAGTGCATCTTCGTCCGTGGACAGGGCGAAAAGTCCCCGCCACTTCAGCTCGTCGACGATGTCCGTCACGGTCTTGTGTCTCCTTGAAAGGTTTCTGGCCGGTCGTAGGGCTTTCTGGCCGGTACCGGCTGGCACCGGCCAGTCTATGGGCGTCACACGCCTTGGCTGACCGAGCTCATGTTGAAGTCGGGGATGCGCAGGGCGGGCATCGCGGCCCGGGTGAACCAGTCGCCCCACTCCCTGGGCAGCGTCTTCTCCGTACGCCCGGCCTCGGAGGCCCGCGAGAGCAGGTCCACCGGCGACTCGTTGAAGCGGAAGTTGTTCACCTCGCCCACGACCTCGCCGTTCTCCACGAGGTAGACGCCGTCCCGGGTGAGCCCGGTGAGCAGCAGGGTGGCCGGGTCGACCTCACGGATGTACCAGAGGCAGGTCAGGAGCAGCCCGCGCTCGGTGTCCGCGACCATCTCCTCCAGGGAGCGGTCGGTGCCGCCGTCGAGGATGAGGTTGTCTATGGCGGGCGCCACCGGAAGGCCGGTCAGGCCCGCGCTGTGCCGGGTGCTGGTCAGATGCGCCAGCTCGCCCGCGCGCACCCACTCGGTGGCGGCCAGCGGAAGCCCGTTGTCGAAGACGGAGGAGTCGCCGCCCGAGGCGTGCGCCAGCACGAACGGCGCGGACTCCAGGCCCGGCTCGTTCGGGTCGCTGCGCAGCGTCAGGGGCAGCTCGGCCAGCCGGTCGCCGACGCGGGTCCCGCCGCCGGGCCTGGAGAAGACCGTCCGGCCCTCGGCCGCGTCCCTGGCCGACGCCGACCACAGCTGGTAGATCAGCAGGTCGGCGACGGCGGTCGGCGGGAGCAGCGTCTCGTACCGCCCCGCGGGCAGGTCGACGCGCCGCTGGGCCCATCCAAGCCGCTTGGCGAGCTCCGCGTCGAGGGCCGCCGGGTCGACGTCCTTGAAGTCCCGCGTCGCACGCCCCGCCCACGCCGACTTCGTGCGGTCGGGGGACTTCGCGTTGAGCTCCAGGGTGCCGTTGGGCTGGTCGTGCCGTAGACGCAGGCCTGTCGACGTCCCCAGGTAGCTCGACACGAGCTCGTGGTTCGCGAAGCCGTACAGCTCGCGTCCGCCTGCCCGGGCCGTCGCGAACGCCTCGCCGAGCGCCGGGGCGAACTCCGTGAAGACCGCCGATGACGTCTCGCCGGGTGCGTCCCTGAAGTCAGCGGACTCCTTGCCCCCGGACACCAGCGGCTGCGCGTCCTCGGCGGGGCCCGCCCCGCGCGCGGCGTGCTCGGCGGCGCGGACCAGGGGCTCAAGATCGGCGGCGGTCACCGCCGAGCGTGAGACGACGCCGGACGCGGTGCCTTCCTGGCCGTCGACGGTCGCTATGACGGTGAGCGTGCGGCCGCGGGTGACGCCGTTCGTGGTCAGGGCGTTGCCCGCCCAGCGCAGGTTCGCGGTCGAGCGCTCGTCGGCGATGACGACGCAGCCGTCGGCGGTGGACAGTTCGAGGGCACGCTCGACGATCTCGTGCGGCTTGGTGACGCTGCGGCTCATCGACCGGCCTCCTGCGTGGTGTTCAGTATGTTCACGCCTCGGAACAGGGCCGAGGGGCAGCCGTGGGAGACCGCCGCGACCTGGCCCGGCTGGGCCTTGCCGCAGTTGAAGGCGCCGCCGAGCACATAGGTCTGCGGGCCGCCGACCGCGGCCATCGAACCCCAGAAGTCGGTGGTGGTCGCCTGGTACGCGACATCACGGAGCTGTCCGGTGATGCGGCCGTTCTCGATGCGGTAGAAGCGCTGTCCGGTGAACTGGAAGTTGTACCTTTGCATATCAATTGACCAGGAACGGTCACCCACCACGTAGATGCCCCGGTCCACGCCTGCGATCAGATCCTCCGTGCCGAGCCCGCCCGGATCCGGCTGGAGCGACACGTTCGCCATGCGCTGCACCGGCACATGGCCGGGGGAGTCCGCGTACGCGCAGCCGTTGGACCGCTCGAAACCGGTGAGTTTCGTGATGCGCCGGTCCAGTTGGTAGCCGACCAGGGTGCCGTCCTTGACCAGGTCCCAGGACTGCCCGGCCACGCCCTCGTCGTCGTACCCGATGGTCGCGAGGCCGTGCTCGGCCGTCCTGTCACCCGTCACGTTCATGAGCGACGAGCCGTACGCGAGCTTGCCGAGCTGGTCGAAGGTGGCGAACGACGTCCCCGCGTACGCGGCTTCGTAGCCGAGCGCGCGGTCCAGCTCCGTGGCGTGGCCGATGGACTCGTGGATCGTCAGCCAGAGGTTCGAGGGGTCCACCACCAGGTCGTACGAGCCGGCCTCCACGCTCGGCGCCCGCATCTTCTCGGCGAGGTGCTCCGGGATGCGCGCGAGCTCGGCGTCCCAGTCCCAGCCGGTGCCGGTGAGGTACTCCCAGCCGCGCCCGACCGGCGGCGCGATGGTCCGCATCGAGTCGAACTCGCCGCTCGTCCCGTCGACCGCGACCGCGGTGAGCTGCGGGTGAAGGCGGACCCGCTGCTGCGTGGTCACCGTCCCCGCCGTGTCCGCGTAGAACTTGTTCTCGTGCACGGTGAGCAGCGAGGCGTCGACGTGCGAGACGCCGTCGGCGGCGAGCAGCCGCGAGCTCCACTCGGCGAGCAGCCCGCTCTTCTCCTCGTCCGGCACGGAGAAGGGGTCGATCTCGTACGCCGACACCCAGGTCTTGTCGGCGTGCACGGGCTCACTCGCGAGCTCCACACGCTCGTCCGACCCCGCGGCCTTGATGACCTTCGCCGAGAGCTTGGCCATCGCCACGGCCTGGGACGCGACCTTCGCCGCCGCGTCCATCGTCAGATCCACGCCCGAGGCGAACCCCCAGGTGCCGCCGTGCACGACACGGACCGCGTAGCCCAGGTCCGTGGTGTCCGACGTGCCGGACGGCCTGGCGTCCTTGAGCCGCCAGGACGCGCTGCGCACCCGCTCGAGGCGGAAGTCCGCGTGGTCGGCGCCCAGGGCACGCGCGCGGGCGAGCGCCGCGTCGGCGAGGGCCCTGAGCGGCAGCGCCGTGAAGGCTTCATCGATGGAATGAGGCACGGGTATCTCCCTGCTGTCGGCACCGGTCGCTCAGATCATGTCGCGCGTGAGGGCTCGGCGGCCAGAGATTTCTGTAGGGACCCGACAGTGAGTCCGGTAAGCCACTGTCGGTCGTCGATTCTCCGTATGGAGCACGGTACCGATAGGTTTTCGAGGTACCAGACCGCTATCGAAAGGGTGATCCGTTGAGCCGCTCGGTTCTCGTCACCGGAGGAAACCGGGGCATCGGCCTCGCCATCGCCCGCGTCTTCGCCGACGCCGGCGACAAGATCGCGATCACCTACCGCTCGGGTGAACCGCCCCAGGCCCTCACGGAGCTCGGAGTCCTCGCCGTCAAGTGCGACATCACCGACGCCGAGCAGGTGGAGCAGGCCTACAAGGAGATCGAGGAGAAGCACGGTCCGGTGGAGATCCTGGTGGCCAACGCCGGGATCACCAAGGACCAGCTCCTCATGCGGATGTCCGAGGAGGACTTCACGTCCGTCCTCGACACCAACCTCACCGGCACCTTCCGTGTCGTGAAGCGCGCCAACCGCGGCATGCTGCGCGCCAAGAAGGGCCGCGTCGTGCTGATCTCCTCGGTCGTCGGCCTGATGGGCGGCCCGGGGCAGGCGAACTACGCCGCCTCCAAGGCGGGACTGGTCGGCTTCGCGCGCTCGCTCGCCCGTGAGCTCGGGTCGCGCAACCTCACTTTCAACGTCGTGGCGCCCGGTTTCGTCGACACCGACATGACCAAGGCGCTGACCGACGAGCAGCGGTCGAACATCATGGCGCAGGTGCCGCTCGGCCGTTACGCGCAGCCCGAGGAGATCGCCGCCGCGGTGAAGTTCCTCGCCTCGGACGACGCGTCGTACATCACTGGAGCCGTCATCCCCGTTGACGGCGGATTGGGCATGGGTCACTGATCACCATGAGCGGAATTCTCGACGGCAAGAAGATTTTGATCACCGGCGTCCTGATGGAGTCCTCCATCGCGTTCCACGCGGCCAAGGTCGCGCAGGAGCAGGGCGCCGAGATCATCCTCACCGCCTTCCCGCGCCCCACGCTCACCGAGCGCATCGCCAAGAAGCTGCCCAAGCCGGCCAAGGTCATCGAGCTCGACGTGACCAACCAGGAGCACCTCGACCGGCTCGCGGGCCTGGTCAAGGACGAGCTCGGCGGCCTCGACGGCATCGTGCACTCCATCGGCTTCGCCCCGCAGGGTGCCTTCAACTTCCTCGAGGCGACCTTCGAGGACGTCGCGACGGCGATGCACGTCTCGGCGTTCTCCCTGAAGTCGCTCACCATGGCGTGCCGTCCCCTGATGCCGAACGGCGGCTCCGTCGTGGGGCTGACCTTCGACGCGCAGTTCGCCTGGCCGAAGTACGACTGGATGGGCCCGGCCAAGGCCGCCCTCGAGGCCACCAGCCGTTACCTCGCCCGCGACCTGGGCAAGGAGAACATCCGCTGCAACATGATCTCGGCGGGTCCGATCGGCTCCATGGCCGCCAAGTCCATCCCGGGCTTCGCCGACCTTGCCGATGTGTGGAACACCCGTTCCCCGCTGGACTGGGACATGGCCGACCCCGAGCCCGCGGGCCGCGGCATCGTCGCGCTGCTCTCGGACTTCTTCCCGAAGACGACCGGCGAGATCATCCACGTCGACGGCGGCGTGCACATGATGGGCGCCTGACGTCCGACCAGGCATTCCGTACGTTCCTGACGCCTCGTCCCCCGCACCGCGCGGGAGGCGGGGCGTCGCCCGTTCGGCCCACTGACCAGGCGAGGTCGGGGCAGGGTCGCGCACCCTGAAGTGTGCGCCCGTCACCTCCTGCGGTGCTCGCCGCTCTCACCCTGCTGATCGCCCTGTCGTACGGCGCCGCCTCGCATGCCGTCGGAGGAGCGAAGCCTCCACGCGCGCGTGTGGAGGCCGCCGAACCGCGGCCCTTCGGCTCGGAGTGCCGCACCAGCGTCGAGGGCTCGGAGGCGGTCGTGCACTGCCACAACCCGTACCCCGAGACCGACCGGGTCCGGCTGCACGTGGAGTGCGAGCAGTGGTGGGACATCGACAGCGACGGCGTGACCGTCGAGGTGGGGCCCGCGCAGACCGTGCGGCTCACGGGGCGGTGCTGGAAGGAGATCCGGGCCGTCTGGGTCAGCCACGGGAAGTAGGGAAGTGACGGCCAGGGGCGAGGGACTCGGCGGCGAGGGAGCCAGGGCCGAGGGGGTCAGGGGCGTGCGGGGTCGTCGAACAGTTCCCTGCGGCACATGAAGGGGTAGCCGGCCGCTTCCTTGGCCGCCGCCTCCGCGTCGTTCTCGCGGATCGCGTCGACGAGCCGGGCGTGGTCCATGTGGCTCTCGGGGGTCAGCTCCTCGCCGATGTCCTCGCGCAGCCAGTCCACCATCACCTCACCGAGGTCGGCGTACATCGCCGTCATCGCGTCGTTGTGCGAGGCGGCCACGACGGCCAGGTGGAAGGTCGCGTCGGCCGCCACGAAGGCTTCGGCGTCGCCCGAGGCCCAGGCCTCCTCGCGACGCTCCAGGAGGGCGTCGAGCTGCTTGAGGTCGCGCTCCGTGCGCCGCTGCGCGGCCAGCTTCGCCGCGCTCGACTCCAGCGTGCTGCGCAGCTCCGCGATGTGCCGCGGGTCCGTCTCGGCGAACCTGCGCTGCATGACGCCGGCCAGTTCGCTGGTCGCGACCACGTAGGTGCCCGAGCCCTGGCGGATGTCGAGCAGGCCGTTGTGCGCGAGGGCGCGCACCGCCTCCCGGACGGTGTTGCGCGCCACGCCCAGTTGCTCGACCAGCTCGGGCTCGGTGGGGATGCGGGAGCCGACCGGCCACTCGCCCGTGGAGATCTGGTTGCGCAGCTCGGCGATGACCTGCTCGGAGAGCGCCGATCGGTGAGGGGTGGTCAGCGGCATGACGTTCCTTCGTGCGCGGGATGACGGACGGGGCCGTGCGGGACGAGGTTACGGGTGATGTGACGCGAGCGGTTCTGGGTGAGGTGACGCGAGCGGATTGGACAGCCAATCATCCCATGATTCTATGATGGCCCCATGGCTAGTGAGGAAACCCCGACGATGACACCGACCCCGACGACACCCATACGCACCGGCGCGGCCAACGGGGCAGCTGAGAAACAGCCCCCCACGCGCGCGTGGGCGACGCGTCTCGTCATGGTCGGCATCGTCCTGGCCGCCCTCAACCTCCGCCCGGCCATCACCAGCCTCGGCTCCCTCCTCGAAGAGGTGCGTGACGGGCTCGGCATGAGCGGCACGCTCGCCGGTCTTCTCACCTCCGTCCCGCCGCTCTGCTTCGCGGTCTTCGGAGTGATGGCACCGCGGCTCGCCCGCCGGTTCGGCCCCAGCGCCGTGGTCTGCGCGGGCATGGTCGCCATCGCCACGGGTCTGGCGATCCGCCCCTTCCTCGGCGGCACCGTCGGTTTCCTCGCCGCGAGCGCGCTCGCCCTCATGGGCATCGCGGTCAGCAACGTCCTGATGCCGGTGATCGTGAAGCGCTGGTTCCCCGACCGGGTCGGCTCGATGACCGGGCTCTACTCGATGGCGCTCGCCCTCGGCACCTCGCTGGCCGCGGCCGTCACCGTGCCCATGACCGATGCGCTGGGCGGCAGTTGGCAGAACGGACTCGTGGTGTGGGCGGCGCTCGCCGTCGTCGCCGTCGTGCCGTGGGTGCCCCTCGTGCGGGACCGCCGTACCGCGTCGGCCGCCCCGGAGCACGTCAGCTCCGAGGTGCGCAAGGAGGACGCGGGACTGCGCATCACACGCAGCCGTACGGCATGGGCGCTGGCCTGCTTCTTCGGGCTCCAGGCCACCGCCGCGTACATCACCATGGGCTGGATGCCGCAGATCTTCCGTGACGCGGGGGTTCCGGCGGGGGAGGCCGGCGTGCTTCTCGCCGTCACCATGGCGATGGGCGTCCCGCTGGCCTTCGTCATCCCGCGGGTCGCCACCCGGCTGCCGAACCAGGGCCCCGTGGTGGTCGTGCTCGGCGCCTGCGGTCTCGCCGGATACGCGGGCCTCTACCTCGCCCCCGAGAGCGGCGCCTGGGCGTGGGCCCTGCTGCTCGGCATCTCCAACTGCGCCTTCCCGCTGGCCCTCACGATGGTCGGCATGCGGGCCAAGAGCAGTGTGGGCGTCGCCAAGCTCTCGGCGTTCGCGCAGAGCACGGGGTATCTGATCTCTATCCCGGGACCGCTCCTGGTGGGCGTTCTCTACCAGCACAGCGGCGGCTGGGGCCTGCCGATCGCGCTCATGGCGGGCCTGATGGTGCCGCAGATCGTGGTGGGCATCCTGGCGGGCCGCAACCGCACGGTCGAGGACGAGGTCGCGGCGGCTGCCTGACCTTGGCGGCGCCGGACCCCCGGCGGGGACTCCTCGGACCCCCGGCGGCGACTCCTCGGACAAAGGGTGCGACACTCTCCCCATGCCAGTGCTCGACCCGAACCCCCAGAACGGCCAGAAGAAGCTGCTCCTCGTGCTCGGCGCGATGCTGGGCATCACCGTGATCATCGGGATCATCGCCTCCATCGCCTCGCCGTGAACTGACCCCGGCGGGGCCGATGGTGGGGTTAGCACCACCGTCCCCTAGGGGGCCAGTGTCAGGGTCAAGTGGGTGGATCACCGGATGTGCCGAGGGTCGCCGGATCCGTACCTTCGAGATGTGGCCGCGAGGACGCGGCGCGCAGGACTCGAAGACCACGGAGGCGGCATGTCGGCCCGTTCGCACACTCGGCGCCACCCGGGAGCCCCGAAGGATTCCGCGAGCGTCGAGATCCAGCTTCCGTGGTGGGCCATCGCCCTCCCCGCCATCGCCTTCGCGGCCCTGCTCCTGCTGATACTGAACCCCGCCGACGCACACGCGGCGAGCGGCGAGCCGGTGGTCACCCACGTCCTCGAACGCATTCGGGAGGCCGTGTTCGGCACGGCCCCTTGACCTGCCCCGGCCGGACGCCGTCACCCGTCGCGGGGGAGCACACCAACTCCCTGCGCCCGCTGGCAGGTTTCATGCGAAGCTGGGACGCATGAGCGTCGCAGAACCCCGCAGGATTATCCTCTTCCGGCATGCGAAGGCCGACTGGCCGCAGGTGACCGACCATGAGCGGCCCCTCGCTGAGCGCGGCCGCAAGGATGCCCCCGTCGCCGGGCGCAAGCTCGCCGACAGCGGCATCCCCTTCGACCTGGCCCTCTGCTCGACCGCCGCCAGGACCCGCGAGACATGGAAGCTCGCCGTCCATGAGCTGCCGCACAGGCCCAAGACCGTCTACGAGGAGCGGCTGTACGAAGCCTCTCCGGGCGAGCTGATCGCCGTGCTCAACGAAACCCCGGACGACGTACAGAACGTCGTACTGATCGGCCACAACCCCGGAGTGCAGGGGCTCGCCGACATCCTCGCGGGCAAGGCCGAGGGCGACTCCCGTACGCGCATGGACCGTCGCGGCTTCCCGACCGCGGCCTTCGCCGTCCTGACGTACTCCGGCTCATGGAAGGCCCTGGAGCCGGGCGTCGGCACCCTCACCGACTACTGGGCCCCCTCCGACTGACCCCGGACGCACCTACACCGATGGCCCCCGTACCGCAGCGGTACGGGGGCCATCGGTGCAAGGCGCGACGAAGCGGGCGCCGGTGACCTCAGTCGGTGTGCGTGTCCGCCGCCTCGACCTCTTCGCGGGTGACACCGAGGAGGTAGAGGACGGTGTCGAGGAAGGGGACGTTCACCGCGGTGTGCGCGGCCTCCCGGACGACGGGCTTGGCGTTGAAGGCGACACCGAGCCCGGCCGCGTTCAGCATGTCGAGGTCATTGGCGCCGTCGCCGATCGCGACGGTCTGCTCCAGCGGGACCCCGGCCTCGTCGGCGAAGCGGCGAAGGAGCCTGGCCTTGCCCGCTCGGTCCACGATCTCTCCGGTCACCTTGCCGGTGAGCTTGCCGTCGACGATCTCCAGGGTGTTGGCCTGGGCGAAGTCGAGGCCGAGACGTTCCTTCAGATCATCGGTCACCTGGGTGAACCCGCCCGAGACGACGCCCACTTGGTACCCGAGGCGCTTCAGCGTGCGGATGAGGGTGCGGGCGCCGGGGGTGAGGCGTACCTCGGCACGGACCTTGTCGACGACCGAGGCGTCGAGCCCGGCGAGGAGCTCCACGCGGGCGTGCAGGGACTGCTCGAAGTCCAGTTCGCCGCGCATCGCGGCCTCGGTCACCTCGGCGACCTTGTCCTCGCAGCCCGCGTGCGCCGCGAAGAGCTCGATCACCTCGTCCTGGATGAGGGTCGAGTCCACGTCCATCACGATGAGCCGCTGGGCGCGGCGGTGCAGGCCCGCGGCGACGACGGCCACGTCCACGCCGAGCTTCGCGGCCTCCAGGGCGAGGGCGGTGCGCAGCGGCTCGGTCTCCGTGCCGGAGACGGCGAACTCCACGGCAGTGACGGGGTACTTGGCGAGCCGGAAGATGCGGTCGATGTTGCCGCCGGTCGCCGTGATGCTGGCGGCGATGGAGGCGGTCGACTCGGCGGTCAGGGGGTGACCGAGCACGGTGACATGGGAGCGGCCGAGGCCACGCGGGCGGTTGTCACCGATGCCAGAGATGATCTCGGCCTGCATCTTCAGGGAGTCGGCCCAGCTGTGGACGGTGGACCGCAGGTCGCCCTCCAGGCCGGCCGGCGGCTCGGTCACGAGCGCGCACAGCACTATGCGGCCACGGGTGACGACCTGCTCGATGTCGACGACGTCGACGGAGTAGGCGGCGAGGGTGTCGAAGAGGCCTGCGGTGATTCCGGGACGGTCCTTGCCGAAGATCTTGACGAGGAGCGTGGGGACATCGGCGGGCTGCGGGGGCTGCGAAGCGCTCATGGTGAGGCCCACGGTATCCGGCACCCCGCGGGGCCGTGCCGCCGGTCCGCTTGGCGGACACGCGTGTGCGCTCGGAGCGGCCGTTCAGCGCGGGGTGATCGAGCGGGGGGAGACACCGCCGGGAGGCGGCGGAACCGCGAGGCCCAGGGGGCTCACCGCCCCGGCCGCCCCGAGGCCCCGGCGGCGGATGTGAGCGAGGCGGTGGGGGAGCCGGTGGAACCGGGAGGCGACAGGGGCTCACCGCCCCCGGCCGCCCCGGGGCCCCGGCGGTGGAGGTGGCGGTGGAGGTGGGGGAGGTGGCGGCCAGTCGCCGTTGCCCGAGGTGCGGGGCCGTGGCTTCGACTGCGGGGGCGGAACGACCGGTCCGATGACCGTCGGCGTCCCGGACACATCACGCGGCGGCCGAAGGTACGGGTTGGTGTCGGGGTTCGAGGGCCGGAAGGGCGCGCCGGGACTGTACGGCCCGGCAGCCTCCGGCCCCGGCGTGCCGGCCCCCGTCGACGCCTGCACCGTTGCCGGCGCCACCCCAGGCGCCTCCCCCGCGAGGGCGAGCGGCGCAACCCTGCCCCCCGCGGCCCCACTGGCCACCGCGAGCAACGCCCCCACCGCCCCCGCACCGGCACCCCACGCCGCACCAAGCAGGAACGCCATCCCCAGCTGTCCGTGCAGCTCGATGCCCGCCCCGAACGCGTCGAAGCCGAGGACGGACAGCGAGGCGTCCGCGGACACCCCCGTCAGCCACACCAACAACGGCAGCGCGAGCGCCGTCAGGACGGCGAGCCGCACCGCGCACTGCCCGGCGAACCGCAGGGCGCCCGTCTCACCACGTAGATAAGGAGTGCGCACCGCGGTGAGCACACCCGCGAACAGGATCATCAGCGCCGCAGCGACCCCGAGGAGCCAGACCCTGCTGTCGAGTTCCGCGAGCCGCCCCAGCGTCACCGCCTCGTTCCCCGCCGCGCCCGAACCCGCAAGCAGGTCGTCCAGCGGATCCGGCAGGAGCTTCGCCAGCTCGCCCGTCGCCTCGCCGTCCCACGGCACGAGGAGCCCGACAGGCACCCCGAGCCACACCCCGTTCGGCGCCCCGAGCAGCGCGGCGCCCGCGATCCGCTTGGGGTTGGCGTCGCCGATCATCGCGTACAGCGCCGCCGCGAGCCCGGCCAGCACCGCCACGAGCGCCACCGCGACCAGCGCCGACGCGGCGGGCCGCACCACGCGGTGCAGGGCGTCCCAACCGCGCGGCAGCGGCGTGCGGCGCGAGGCGAGCAGCGCGATCACCAGGACACCGATCACCCACACCGCGCCCCCGAGCAGGGTCAGCCCCGTGTCCACGGTGAAACCGACGGATGCCTTCGCCTGTGCGAGATCGCCGAGCCGGTCGGGCAGCAGACCGCCGATGTCACCGAGCCCGTCGGGCAGTTTGTCCGTGATGTCATCGGGGAGCTGGTCGACCCCCTCCTCGATGCCCTTGTCGATCCCCAGCTGCTCGCCGTCGATCGTGATGATGTCGTGACCCGCCCACGCGAGCCCCCCGAGCATCGCGAGAAAGAGGACGATCACCGCACCCGCGCGCGCGGCCAGTTCCGCCGGAGTGATCACAACTCCCGCCCCGCGCAAGGAGCGTAGGAAAAAATACGCAAGGAGGACCGCTCCCGCGAGCCCGACACCAAGCGGCGCGATGTCGATCGCGGTGGTCGCCTCGGCGCCGTCGAGTCCGAACGCCGACACGTCACCGGACGGGGTGACCGAGCCACCCGCGCCGAGAGCCACCACGGCAGCCGTCATCGGCCCCAGAGACCCCACCGAGTCCGCGCCGAGGAGATGCAGACCGAGCGCAGCCGTACCGGCCATCCCGACAAGAGCCCAGCTCACGGCGGCAATCGCGGAGAGCAGCACATCGCCCCACCGCACGCCCCGGCCTTCGGCCCGCTTCCCGCCGGTCTCCATCTGGACCCCCCGCCTCGCACGGCACCGCCCGATTGGTACGAGATGTGCGCAATGCTCATGATCCGTATGCACTCATGGGCGGTTACTACTCTCCGGGGCGGTTTCTGCCCCGTCAACGGGGCGGTCGCGCAGGCCCGTACGCAGTCTTCACAAGGCCCGACTTTCGGTCAGAGGCCTCCGCCTGAAATAGTTCCTCCCGATGTTCGACATCCCTAGACTCCCCATGACGGGGGCTAGCTCGGGGGACAACTCAGTGGGGCTGGAGTGCCGGAACTCGTACTGGAATTGAATGGAAGGACCTGGACGCTCGATCCATCCAGGTCGTACACCCTCGGACGTGATCCGCAGGGGGATCTCGCGCTTGACGACGCCAGGGTGTCCTGGCGTCACGCCACGATCAGCTGGAGCGGCCGCAGTTGGGTCATCGAGGACCACGGCAGCACCAATGGCACCTTTGTGCAGGGCCAGCGGATCCACCAGATGGAAATCGGCCCCGGCTCGGCCGTGAACCTCGGCAACGCGACCGACGGTCCGCGGCTGAATGTGTCCGGCAGCGCCTCGGGCGCTGCCGCCGTGTCCGCACCGCAGCAGGCCGCCCAGCAGGCACCGGCCCATCAGGCGCCGCAGCACCAGGCACCGCAGCACCACGCGCAGCAGCAGGGTGGGCCCGGCTGGGCCGCCCAGGTGTCCAAGCAGCAGGCGCCGCAGTACCAGGCGCCGCAGCAGCAGGCGCCGCAGCAGCAGGGCTGGCCGCAGCCCCAGCAGCAGGCTCAACACCAGCAGCCTCAGGTCCCGCAGCAGCAGGGTCCCGGCGCGGGTTCCGGCGGTGTCGCGGGGGCCCCGCCGGTCTACGGGGACCGCAGCCCGACGACGTTCCACCAGCTCTCGCTCGGCCGCAAGATGCGCATCGGCCGCGCCCTGGAGAACGAACTGGTCGTCTCCGACCTCCAGGTCTCGCGGCACCACGCCGAGTTCACGGCCACTCCGGACGGCCGCTTCGAGATCCATGACCTCGGCTCGCACAACGGCACGTACATCAACGGTCAGCCGGTCGCGAAGTCGGGCACGGCCCTCATCGGTCCGAACGACATCGTCAGCGTCGGCCACTCGACGTTCCGGCTCGTCGGCGACCGGCTCGAGGAGTTCGTCGACACCGGTGAGATCTCCTTCTCCGCCCGCCACCTCACGGTGACGGTCGACGGCGGCAAGGACATCCTCAAGGACGTCTCCTTCGGCGTCCCGGAGAAGTCGCTCATCGCGGTCATCGGCCCCTCGGGCTCCGGAAAGTCCACCCTGCTCAAGGCGCTCACCGGCTACCGGCCCGCCAACAAGGGTGACGTCCTCTACGACAACCGGAACCTCTACAAGCAGTTCGCCGAGCTGCGCCAGCGCATCGGTCTGGTCCCGCAGGACGACATCCTGCACAAGGAACTGACCGTCAAGAAGGCCCTCAAGTACGCCGCCAAGCTGCGCTTCCCCTCGGACACCAGCGAGCAGGAGCGCGAGCAGCGCATCGACGAGGTCCTGCGCGAGCTCAAGCTGGACATCCACAAGGAGAAGAAGGTCACCTCCCTCTCCGGTGGCCAGCGCAAGCGCGTGTCGGTGGCCCTCGAACTGCTCACCAAGCCGTCGCTGATCTTCCTGGACGAGCCGACCTCCGGCCTCGACCCGGGCATGGACCGCGACGTCATGCAGCTCCTGCGCGGCCTCGCCGACGACGGCCGCACGGTCCTCGTCGTCACGCACTCGGTCGCCGAGCTGGCGATCTGCGACAAGCTCCTGGTGATGGCGCCCGGCGGCTCGGTCGCGTACTTCGGTCCGCCGGAGGAAGCGCTCAACTTCTTCGGCTACCAGACGTGGGCGGACGTCTTCTCGGCGTTCGAGAACTACCGCGACTACGACTGGGCGGGCCGCTGGAAGGGCTCGCAGCACTACCAGATGTACGCCGCCGACATCGACGCCGTGGCCGCGCAGTCGGTCCACATGCCGCCGGCGCAGGCGATCAGGCCGCCCAAGCCGCAGGGCTGGGGCTCACAGCTGTGGACCCTGATCCGCCGCTACACCTCGGTGATCGCCTCCGACAAGGGCTTCCTCGGCCTGATGGTGATCCTGCCCGCGGTCCTCGGCATCGTCAGCGTCGTCATCCCGGCCGACTTCGGGCTCGGCCCGCCCAAGCCGCCGGCGAAGTTCAACGGCGACGCGGGAACGATCATGCTGATCCTCGCGGTCGGCATGTGCTTCTCGGGCGCGGCCAACTCCGTCCGTGAGTTGATCAAGGAACGGGTCATCTACGAACGGGAGCGGGCCACCGGCCTTTCCCGTTCGGCGTACCTGATGTCCAAGGTCATCGTCCTCGGCGTGATCACGGCCTTCCAGGGCGTGATCATCTGCGGCATCGGCTTCGCGACCCGCGACATGCCGGAAGAGGGCCTGATCCTGCCCCCGGCCGTCGAGATCTGCCTGACGATCATCGCCCTGGGCTTCACCTCGATGATGTTCGGCCTGGTCATCTCCTCGCTGGTGAAGACCGCCGAGAAGACCATGCCGCTCCTGGTGATGTTCGCGATCGTCCAGGTCGTCTTCACCGGCGTGCTCTTCCAGGTCTACGGATCGCCGGGCCTGGAGCAGTTCGCCTGGCTGATGCCGTCGCGCTGGGCCATCGCCGGTGCGGGCGCCACGCTGGACCTCGCGCACCTCATGCCGCCGTGGGACCCGAAGAAGCCGGGCGACCTCGACCCGCTGTGGGAGCACTCGGCCGGCCAGTGGGGCATGAACATCACGATCCTGCTCCTGATCGGCATTGCCTGCGGCTTCGCGGTCGCGCGGCTGCTTCGCCGCCACGAGCCGGAGGTCATGCGCAAGTAGCGGGCCCGCGAGAACGACGAGAAGGGCGGCACCCCCAGCGGGGTGCCGCCCTTCGGCGTCTGCAGAGCCTCGGTGAAGAGGTCCGTTGATCAGGAGATCAGGCTCAGTAGGCGCTGTTCACGTTGTCCATCGAGCCGTAGCGGTCGGCCGCGTAGTTGGCCGCGGCCGTGATGTTGGCGACCGGGTCGTAGATGTTCGTGGAGGTGCCCTCCACGTGGTACGCGTCGAACGTCGGCTGGATGACCTGGAGCAGGCCGACGGACGGGGTGCCGTTGATGGCGTTGATGTCCCAGCCGTTCTTGGCGTTCGGGTCACCCGCGGACTCACGGATGATGTTGCGGTGCAGGCCCTCGTAGGAACCGGGGATGCCCTTGGACTTCATGATGTCCAGGGACTGGCGGATCCAGCCGTCGAGGTTGTTGGCGTAGACCGGCTTGCGCGCGGCGGCACGGCTCGCGGCTTCCTTGGCCTTGCGCTCGTCCTCGGCCTTCTTCTTGGCCGCGGCTTCTGCGGCGGCCTTCTTCTTCGCGGCGGCGTCGGCCTCGGCCTTCGCCTTCGCGGCGGCGGCGGCCTTGGCCTGCTTGTCGACGGCGGTGTGCTGCTTGATGACACCGGCCTCGACGGCCTGCTGGGCGTCGACGTTCTGCTTGAAGGCCACCGGGGCGGCCTCGATGCTCCGGGTCTCGGTTCCGGCATCGGCGCTGCCCGGCACGAGGGAGAACGCGAGGGCGGCGGCGCCGAGCGTGGCGACACCGGCGATCGAGATCTTCTGGGTCTTGGTCGGCGCGGGGCGACTATGACCAGGGGTGCTGAGCTTGGACATGGCTGATGGACCTCTTCGAATCGCGGGGGTCGTTCTGGCCGGCGGGGACATGTGTTTCTCCGGCACAAACGCCGCGGTGCGAGACCGCGGCGCCGAACGACGGATGCAATTCTTAGCGGCCGCAAAATTCTGTGGCAAAGCAGTGACGTACGAAGCCGGATAGTGGATCAGGGGGCGCGTCGTACGCATTTATGGCATTGCTGCCCATGCGCATAAAGGACGTTCTTCTCCACTAGGAACCTTCGTACGTGATGCACGTCCTATGTGCGGGCTCACATCGGACACGTAACAACCTCACCGGCAGTTGCCGTCGCAATTCTCTGCGTGAGGAAACTCCTCCGGAAGGAGGAGATGGACGTCGCCGAACTCGTGCCACAGGTAGAGACGGCGTACGGCCTCCGTATAACCCCGGTCCACGGCGGCCCGGCCCGCGATCGCCTCCAGCATCAGCAGATGCGAGGCCTGCGGCTCGTGCAGACCCGTGAGCAGCCCGTCCACCACCCGCACGCCCCGCTCGGACGTCACCACGAGCTCCGTACGGCCCGCCGCCGCCCGCACCACCCCGTCGGGGCCCGCGGCCGACTCGACGGCGCGCACGGCCGTCGTACCGACCGCGATGACGCGCCCGCCGCCCGCCCCGGCGGCGTTGATCAGCCGCGCCGACGCCCCGGGCACCTCGAAGAGCTCGGGATACGGCGGTTCGTGCGCCTCGGGGGACGCCACCCCCGTATGCAGCGTGACCGGCGCGAACTGCACACCCCGGCTCACCAGGCGTGCCACCAGGTCCGCGGTGAACGGCCGGGCCGCACTCGGCATCTCCGCACTGCCCGCCCCGTCGGCCGACGGCAGCGCGAAGACGGTCTGGTGCGCGGCGAGCGGCTGGTCCCTCTCCGTGTAGGAGTAGCGGATGGGGCGCCCGTGCCGGCGCAGCAGCGACGGCACATCGGCCGGCACCCGGGCCCACCACAACCGGCCGCTTCCCGGAGCCAGCGGCTCCTCGACGATCAGGCGTACGCCGCCGGGGAGCCGCACGACCGAACCCGCGGGCCCGCCCACCCGCGCACGCGTGGTGCCCCGGCCGTCCGGGTCCCGCAGCTCGACGGCCCACCGTCCGTCGTCACCACGCGTCGAGAAGTGCACCACCACGCGCGCGTGCCCGACCGTTCCGTCGACCGCGGCGGGCAGTGTCTGTGAGGTGTTCACGATCAGCAGGTCCCCGGCCCGCAGCAGCTCGGGCAGGTCGGCGAACGCGTGGTGCGAGACCTCCGTCCCGCGCGACAGGAGCAGCCGCACCGCGTCCCTGCCGAGCCCCGGACCGCGCTGCTCGGCGGGGACGCGCGCCGCCAGCTCGTCGGGCACCCGCACGGCCAGCGTCATCGGGCGTCCACAGAGGGAGGGGCGTCCAGCAGGGAAGGAGCGGAGTACCGCCCGCTCGCCGGACGCTCGTCGAGCAGCCGCAGGAAGGCGGGCACCACCGTGTCGGGAGACGGCCGCCCCGAGGCGTCATCGACCGGCACGGCCGCCCGGTAGAGGTCGGTCCGCATGTCACCGGGATCGACCGCCCACACCCTGATCCCCGGCTCCTCCACGGCGAGGACCGCCGACAGATGATCAAGAGCGGCCTTGGACGCCCCGTACCCGCCCCACGTCTCGTACGCCTCGACGGCCGCGTCGGAGCTGACATCGATCACCGCCCCGACCCCGAGGCCCGCAACAGGGGCAGTGCCTCGCGGATCAGCCCCAGCACGGCCACCACGTTGGTCTCCAGGGCCAGCCGCAGTCCGTCGGGCGTGAGCTCTTCGAGCCGTACGAGAGGTTCCGCGCCCAGCGCGCTCGCGTTGTTCACCAGCAGGTCGAGACCGCCGAGCCCGTGCGCCGCGGCCACCAGATCCGCACGGTGCCCGGCGTCCGTGACATCCCCGGCGACGGCCTCCACGCGCGCGCCGCGCCCCGCCAGATCGCGGGCTGCCTCGTCGAGCACGGCGGCCGTTCTCGCGTCGAGCACCAGACCCCAGCCCCGCTCGGCGAGCGCCGCCGCCAGCGCGCGCCCCAGCCCCTTCGAAGCCCCCGTGATGATCGCTACCGGCATGACATCCGTCCCCTCGGGTCACCCTGCGGCCGCTTCTCCAGCGGATGACCCCACGGTAGGAACGGGGCCGCTCCCGGCGCCTCGTGCGCGGGCCGCAACAACTCAGGGCCCTTGGGCCTACGCCGACAGCCCTAGGCGGCGGCCATCACAGGTCCGATACGCGCTGTCACACCCCGCCGGTACGGTGAGGCCATGAGTCAAGGTCCCCGGTCCGGCCTGAACGCGGTGAGCTCCGCGCTTCTCGCCATGAGCAGCCAACTGGAGGTGCGCGACGTCCTGAAGACGATCGTCGCCTCGGCCCGTGAACTGCTCGACGCCGAGTACGCGGCGCTCGGCGTTCCGGACGACCACGGAGGGTTCGCCCAGTTCGTCGTCGACGGCGTCAGCGACGAGCAGTGGCGCGCCATCGGCCCGCTGCCCCGCCAGCACGGCATCCTCGCCGCGATGCTGCACAAGGCCGAGCCCGAGCGCCTCGCCGACGTGCGCGAGGACCCGCGCTTCGAGGGCTGGCCGTCCGCCCACCCGGACATGTCCGACTTCCTGGGCCTTCCGATCCGGTACGGGGACGAGACCCTCGGCGCGCTCTTCCTCGCCAACAAGCTGCAACCTTCCGAGGGGTGCCCCCCGGACTCCCGAAGGCCCGCGAAGCCGGACGGCCGCTGCGGGTTCACCGCCGATGACGAAGAGCTCCTTTCGATCCTCGCGCAACATGCCGCGATCGCCCTCACCAACGCCCGTCTCTACGAGCGCAGCCGCGAGCTGACCATCGCCGAGGAGCGCTCGCGCCTGGCCCACGAACTGCACGACGCCGTCAGCCAGAAGCTCTTCTCGCTGCGCCTGACCGCCCAGGCAGCGGCCGCCCTGGTGGACCGCGACCCCTCGCGCGCCAAGGGCGAACTCCAGCAGGTGGCCGTGCTCGCGGCCGAGGCGGCGGACGAACTGCGCGCCGCCGTCGTGGAGTTGCGCCCCGCCGCCCTGGACGAGGACGGCCTGGTGGCCACCTTGCGCACGCACACCCAGGTCCTGGACCGCGCGCACTCCGCCGCGGTCACCTTCGAGAGCCGCGCCGTCCGCGCGCTGCCCGCGGCCCAGGAGGAAGCGATGCTGCGCGTCGCCCAGGAGGCGCTGCACAATGCCTTGCGGCACTCCGGCGCGGAGCGCGTCTGCGTGACCCTGGTGCGACGTGGCGCCGGAGCCGTGCTGCGCGTCATGGACGACGGCAGTGGCTTCGATCCGCGCGTGATCCGGCGTGCGGGGCGGCACTTGGGCCTGGTCTCCATGCGGGACAGGGCCGGCGGGGTCGGTGGACGGCTGACCGTGGAATCGGAGCCCGGCAAGGGCACGACGATCGAGATGGAGGTTCCCGGTGGCTGACGCCGTGTTCAAGACGAAGACGGGGATCCGGGTGCTGCTGGTCGACGACCACCAGGTGGTCCGCCGCGGTCTGCGTACGTTCCTCGAGGTGCAGGACGACATCGAGGTCGTGGGCGAGGCGTCGGACGGTGCCGAAGGGGTCGAGCAGGCCGAGAAGTTGAAGCCGGACGTCGTCCTCATGGACGTCAAGATGCCGGGCATGGACGGTGTCGAGGCGCTGCGCAAGCTCCGCGAACTGGCCAACCCCGCGCGCGTGCTCATCGTCACCAGCTTCACCGAGCAGCGCACGGTCGTGCCGGCCCTGCGCGCGGGCGCCGCCGGGTACGTCTACAAGGACGTCGACCCGGACGCCCTGGCGGGCGCCATCCGGTCCGTGCACGCGGGTCATGTGCTGCTGCAGCCCGAGGTGGCGGGGGCGCTGCTGTCCCAGGAGGAGGCCAACACCGGGCAGGGGAGGGGCGGTTCGCTCACCGAGCGGGAGCGCGAGGTCCTCGGGCTCATCGCCGACGGCCGCTCGAACCGCGAGATCGCGCGCGCCCTCGTCCTCTCCGAGAAGACCGTCAAGACCCATGTCTCGAACATCCTGATGAAGCTGGACCTCGCCGACCGCACCCAGGCCGCTCTGTGGGCCGTACGACATGGTGTGACCGGCTGATCAACGTTTCTGCGTACCGCGTCAACCGGCGATGTGGACCGTCGCGTTCCGGGCTGAGATTCATACCGTCGTGTAGATGTCCCCCGTATGGCGCAACCTGCGCGCCGCCCGGCCGTTCTTCAGTGCGTGCTGCGGCGGCTGGCCGCAGTGATCGCTAGGGAGGGTCCAGAAGTGAAGAACCTGAAGAAGGCCGCTGCTGTCACGATGGTGGCGGGTGGCCTCGTCGTCGCCGGTGCCGGTCTCGCCTCCGCCACGGACGGTGCGCACGCGGGCGGCAAGGCCGTGAAGTCGCCGGGCGTCGGCTCGGGCAACCTCGTCCAGGCGCCGGTGCACATCCCCGTGAACGCCGTGGGCAACACCGTGTCGGTCATCGGCGCCCTCAACCCGGCCTTCGCGAACAACGGCCTCAACACCTGAGGCACGCCCCAGGCGCAGCAGTGACTACCGGCCTCCCGGGTGCTTCCCCGGGGGGCCGGTCTGTCGTGCGGCAGTCTCTCCGAAGGCCGCAGAGCCGAAGCTCCGGCCGCTCCGGGACCAGCGGGGCTCAGCCCCGTTCCCGCTCCTCCACGTACGCGTTGTAGGCGGCCACCTGAGCCCGCCGAGCCGTCCGTTCGACCGGACGCAGCGCCTCGCCCCGCGCGGCCATCTCCGAGGCGCTCACGGCCCCGCCATGGCCGTTCTCGTACGCCACCGAGATCAGCAGGCCGACCCGCTGGGCCAGCTCCAACACCCGTACCGCACGCGGCGGATATCCGGGGGCGAGAGCCTCACGCCCGCGCTCGGCCCGCGCCCGGTAGGCGTCCACCGCGGCCTCGGCGACCGGTCCCGAGCCCGCGACGTCCAGCCGCGAGAGCACCTCCGTCGCATCCCGCAGCGCCTCGGCGAGCTCGCGCTCCGCCTCGCCCAGCGAGGGCACATCGGCGGGCGGCGCCTCCCGCACGGGCAGGCAGTGCCAGAGGACCTCCACGTGTACGTCGCCCTCGGGCCCCGCCTCGGACACCTCGGGCACCAGGCCGTACGGCGCCCCGAAGGCGACGACGGCCTCCTGCGCGTCCAGCGCGCGGGCGTTGAACGCGGGCGGGCCGCTCAGCCCGAGCGGATGGCCCGGCGCCGGAAGTGCGACCCGCAGCCCGGTCACCCCGAGCGTGCGCAATCGGCCGACGGCGAGCGTGAGACCGACGGGCCCCGACTCGCCGGGGAGACCTTCGACCCGGTGCACGGCGTCGTCACCGACCATCGCGTGCACCGCGTCATCCGGCGAGACAAGTCCGGCAAGAAGGGCATTTCCCCATGCGGCCAGGCGTCCTGAGCGTGGTTCCGAGAGCATGCGTACAGCCTAAGGACCGGGCTAAGGGCTGGAGCGCTCGACCGGTGGCGTAGGTTTTCTCCCAGGGGACTGCGTCCACAGACGCAAGCGACAGCCGAGACTGCAATGGGAGACAACGCGCTCATGAGCGATGTACTGGAGCTGGAGGACGTATCCGTGGTCCGCGAGGGCCGGGCTCTGGTGGACCAGGTCTCCTGGTCGGTCAAGGAGGGTGAGCGCTGGGTCATCCTCGGACCGAACGGCGCGGGAAAGACCACCCTCCTGAACGTCGCGTCCAGCTACCTCCACCCGAGCACCGGCACCGCCACCATCCTCGGCGAGACCCTGGGCAAGCCCGGCACGGACGTCTTCGAGCTCCGCCCGCGCATCGGCGTGGCCGGCATCGCGATGGCCGAGAAGCTGCCCAAGAACCAGACCGTGCTCCAGACGGTGCTCACGGCCGCGTACGGCATGACCGCCGGCTGGCACGAGGACTACGAGGACGTCGACGAGCAGCGCGCCCGCGCCTTCCTCGACCGCCTCGGCATGACCGACTACCTGGACCGCAAGTTCGGCACCCTCTCCGAGGGCGAGCGCAAGCGCACCCTGATCGCGCGCGCCCTGATGACCGACCCCGAGCTGCTCCTCCTGGACGAGCCCGCCGCGGGCCTCGACCTCGGCGGCCGCGAGGACCTCGTGCGCCGTCTCGGCCGCCTGGCCCGTGACCCGATCGCCCCCTCGATGATCATGGTCACGCACCACGTCGAGGAGATCGCGCCCGGCTTCACGCACGTCCTCATGATCCGCCAGGGCAAGATCATGGCCGCGGGCCCGCTGGAGCTCGAACTGACCTCCCGCAACCTCTCCTTGTGCTTCGGACTGCCCCTGGTGGTCGAGGAACGCGGCGAGCGCTGGAGCGCCCAGGGTCTCCCGCTCGGCTGAATCGGCGCGCACGGCCGGACCCGCTCCGGCCGGTAGATCACGTGCCCTGTGCGAGAAGGTCCCGCGGTCCTACCATGACCATGTGGACATCGACGCATGGGTGTGGTGGCTGATCGGCGCCGCCGCGCTCGGAATCCCGCTCGTACTGACCGCGATGCCGGAGTTCGGCATGCTCTCCGTGGGCGCCGTCGCGGGCGCCGTGACCGCGGGCCTCGGCGGCGGCACCGTGCTCCAAGTCGTCGTGTTCGCCGCGGTGTCGGTCGCGCTCATCGCGGTCGTACGCCCGGTGGCGGCGCGGCACCGCTCCCAACGGCCCGAACTGGCCACAGGAGTCGAGGCGTTGAAGGGCAGGACGGCCGTCGTCCTGGAGCGCGTCGACGCCTCCGGCGGCCGGATCAAACTCGCCGGCGAGATCTGGTCGGCCCGCGCGCTCGACACCGCCCAGAGCTACGAGGCGGGACGCGAGGTGGATGTCGTCGAGATCGACGGAGCGACGGCCGTCGTCATGTGAATGGCCCACGAGGTGTGCGACGGTCTGTCAGACTCGACGAGCAAGATCTTCGCCGACCCGACTACTGGCTCTGCGGATCTTCCGGAAACACCGAGGCAAGAGGGGTACGGGGAACAACGATGCAGCCAATCATCATCGTCCTGATCATTCTGGTGGTGCTGGTATTCATCGCCCTGATCAAGACGATCCAGGTGATCCCGCAGGCCAGCGCGGCGATCGTCGAGCGCTTCGGCCGCTACACACGGACGCTCAACGCCGGCCTGAACATCGTCGTCCCGTTCATCGACTCGATCCGCAACCGCATCGACCTCCGTGAACAGGTCGTCCCCTTCCCGCCCCAGCCGGTGATCACCCAGGACAACCTCGTGGTGAACATCGACACCGTCATCTACTACCAGGTGACCGACGCCCGCGCCGCGACGTACGAGGTCGCCAGCTACATCCAGGCGATCGAGCAGCTCACCGTCACCACACTGCGCAACATCATCGGTGGCATGGACCTGGAGCGGACCCTGACCTCCCGCGAGGAGATCAACGCGGCGCTGCGCGGCGTCCTCGACGAGGCCACCGGCAAGTGGGGCATCCGCGTCAACCGCGTCGAACTCAAGGCGATCGAGCCGCCGACCTCCATCCAGGACTCGATGGAGAAGCAGATGCGCGCCGACCGCGACAAGCGCGCCGCGATCCTCCAGGCCGAAGGTGTACGGCAGTCGGAGATCCTGCGCGCCGAGGGCGAGAAGCAGTCCGCGATCCTGCGCGCCGAAGGTGAGGCCAAGGCCGCGGCCCTGCGCGCCGAGGGCGAGGCCCAGGCGATCCGCACGGTCTTCGAGTCCATCCACGCCGGAGACCCGGACCAAAAGCTCCTCTCGTACCAGTACCTCCAGATGCTCCCGAAGATCGCCGAGGGCGACGCGAACAAGCTCTGGATCGTCCCCAGCGAAATCGGCGACGCCCTCAAGGGCCTCGGCGGCGCACTCGGCAACTTCGGCCCGCTGGGAGGCGGCGGCGGTTCGGTGCCCGCACAGGGCAAGGAGCGCCGCGAACAGCCGCCGATCGACTGACGCAAAAAACCCGCGCCCCCGAAGGGGCGCGGTGAACTGCGCACAGCCACGGCCGGGCGGCTACGCGGCAGGCGCCGCCAGCCACTCCGGCAGCGCCGCCAACTCGTCCCGGCCAAGCGCCAGCAGCATGGCGTCCGCGGGAGTCGGCTCAAAGGGCTGCCGCAACAAGGGCATCCCGGCCTCCTCAGGCGTACGGTCCGCCTTGCGGTGATTGTCCATCGCACACGAGGCGACCGTGTTCAGCCAGGTGTCCGTACCACCCTGCGCCCGCGGCACCACGTGGTCCAC
The DNA here is from genome assembly GCF_053610705.1 of Streptomyces sp. NPDC054872. Classification (NCBI taxonomy): domain Bacteria; kingdom Bacillati; phylum Actinomycetota; class Actinomycetes; order Kitasatosporales; family Streptomycetaceae; genus Streptomyces; species Streptomyces sp. NPDC054872. The sequence goes on from NZ_JBSGYY010000053.1 coordinate 58,654, forward strand.
GGTCGTCGCCCGCCTCCCGCAGTACGCGCACCTGTGCTGGTCCCGCACGAGCACACCCCGCCGCGACCACGGAGCCCGTCTTCGGAAGGGCACCCGTACATACCTGCAGAGCCTGATCACCCGAGGCACCGGTATCTCGACCGCTGCCGCGCGCACACGGAGTCCGGGGTGGGCGTGTTCGACGACGGCCTTGTCGCTGAGGACCAGCACGACGGCACGGTTCAGCGTCACCGTCGACAGCGGCTCGAAGCTCGCGTTCAGCACCAGCGTGTCCCGCATTTCGCCCACCTCCCGTATGCACACCGACCCACCCCTGGCGGGCTGGGATCAACTCTGGCCGGGCACGCCGAGATGGACAACGCAATAAAAAATGCCCGCCCCTGATCACTTCCATGACCAGGGGCGGGCAAACGTTCGGTGAACGCCTAGCTACCCGCCGGAGCCGCGTACTCGGCGAGCACCTGCGCGCGCCCGAGCGTGTGGAACCGGAGGTTGAACCCGATGACCGCGGGCGAAGCGTCGGAGTCCGGACCGAGCTTCTCCTGGTCCACCGCGTACACGGTGAACACATAACGGTGCGCCGGGTCACCGGGAGGCGGCGCCGCGCCCCCGAATTCCTTCGTCCCGTAGTCGTTGCGCACCTGCACCGCGCCCTCGGGCAGCCCCTCGAACTTGCCGCTGCCCGCGCCGGTGGGCAGTTCGGTCACCGACACCGGGATGTCGATGACCGACCAGTGCCAGAACCCGCTGCCCGTGGGCGCGTCCGGGTCGAAGCACGTCACGGCGAAGCTCTTGGTCTCCGGCGGGAAGCCTTCCCACCGCAGGTGCGGCGAGGTGTTCCCGGCCGCCTGGACCTGAGCGTCCTTAAGGACCGCACCCGGTTCGAAGTCCTCGCTCACGACCGTGAAGGACGGCACGGGCGGATGGAAGTCATGCGGAAGCGGCGGCCTCTTGAGCTCGGTCACGTCGGCACCTCCTGATTGGTTCCTGATCGGCGGTAGCTCTACAGCTCTTCCGTTCCGAGCCTAGAACCAGTTGCGCTTGCTGCCGACCTGGGACAGCCACTCGTTCAGGTACGCCGCCCAGTCCGTGCCCTGGAAGTCGTTCAGACCGACCTTGAAGGAGCGGAACGAGTCGCTGCCCTCACTGAAGAGGCCCGGCTTCTTGTCCATCTCCAGGATGACGTCCATCTCGCGGTCGTCGGCCACGAAGCTCAACTCGACCTGGTTGAGGCCGCGGTACTGCTGCGGCGGGAAGAACTCGATCTCCTGGTAGAACGGCAGCTTCTGCCGCGTGCCACGGATGTGCCCGCGCTCCATGTCCGCACTCTTGAAGCGGAAGCCCAGCTGGATGAACGCGTCCAGGATGGCCTGCTGCGCCGGCAGCGGGTGCACGTTGACCGGGTCCAGGTCGCCGGAGTCCACGGCCCGCGCGATCTCGAGCTCGGTGGTCACACCGATGTTCATCCCGCGCAGCTGCTGCCCGTCGATGGAGGTGACCGGAGTCTCCCAGGGGATCTCCAGGCCGAACGGCACCGCGTGCACCTGGCCCGCCTGGAGCGTGAAGGCCCCACCGAGCCGCAGCTTGGTGAACTCGATGTCCTGCTTCGTCTCCTGGTCCTGACCCTCGACCTCGACCCGCGCCTGCAGACCGACGGAAAGACCCTCGATCTCCTGGTCCACGGACCCGCCCTGGATCCGCACCTCACCCTGGACGACGCCACCCGGTACGACGTTGACCTCGGTCAGCACCGTCTCCACCGACGCACCGCCGGCACCCAGGCTCGCAAGCAGCTTCTTGAACCCCATGACTCTCCTCCCCAGGCCCCGCCTGTGGTTCGACTCGACTTGAATCCTTGATCCATACAAACGCGGTGAACCCACGTCCGGTTCCGCGTCCTCGCCCCGGCCATCCGCCCGGCAGGTGACCACCTGCCCGTACGGACCGTCTCCAGTACGCTCGGACGCCATGATCGAGGCCCCTGACCGTACGCCCCTCACCCATGACTTCTTCGCACGCCCTGTCCTCGACGTGGCCCCTGATCTGCTGGGCCGCGTCCTCGTCCGCAGCTCACCGGACGGTCCGATCGAGCTGCGCCTGACAGAGGTGGAGGCCTACGCGGGCGAGGCCGACCCGGGGTCGCACGCCTATCGCGGCCCCACCGCCCGCAACAGCGTGATGTTCGGTCCGCCCGGATACGCGTACGTCTACTTCACCTACGGCATGTGGCACTGCCTCAACGTGGTGTGCGGCCCGGAAGGCCAGGCGAGCGGAGTCCTGCTGCGGGCCGGGGAGATCACGGCCGGCGCCGAGACCGCCCGCAAGCGTCGACTCTCGGCCCGCAACGACAGGGAACTGGCCAAAGGCCCGGCCCGCCTGGCCACAGCCCTCGACGTGGATCGCAGCCTGAACGGCTCCGACCTCTGCGCGGGCGGGGACGCCCCCCTCACTCTCCTCGCGGGCACCCCCGTCAGCCCCGACCAGGTGAGCAACGGTCCGCGTACGGGAGTCGGCGGCGAGGGAGCCGTCCACCCCTGGCGCTTCTGGACGTCCAACGACCCGACGGTGAGCCCCTATCGGGCCCATGCGCCCCGAGGCCGCCGAACTTGACGCGGCCCTGGGCGGACCGTAATGTGGCCCGAGCCGCTTGACCCGGTGACGGCAGTCTGCCGACAGCTGGAAGCGGCCAACCACTACCTACGACTTCCCCTCAGCGGGGGCTTATTTCGCATGCTCGCATGCCGGAATTCGAACTCGCGAAACTCGATTATGAGTTGCAGAGGGAATCCGCTAACGTAGTGAACACGCCGAAAGGCAAAGGCCCCCAACGGCCACCGGAAATGAAATCCGAACCGGGAACGGAACGGAAAACGGATCTGGTAGAGTTGGAAACGCAAGACAGCAAGACAAAATGAAACACCGAAGGGAAGCGCCCGGAGGAAAGCCCGAGAGGGTGAGTACAAAGGAAGCGTCCGTTCCTTG
>NZ_JBSGYY010000054.1:0-60616 GCF_053610705.1 Streptomyces sp. NPDC054872
GACAGCGGCAGCAGACCGGAGTTCTGCTGCCGCTGTCGGCGCGGTCGGAGGCGGACTACGAAGGCCGGCGCGCGAGGTCGGGGCCCTGTGCCGTGGGCAGCCAGGAGCGGTAGCGGCGCAGGGCGCGGCGCTGCTTGCGTTGTTCGGAGATCAGGGCGAACGCCGGGTGCGTACCGGGCCGGGGATCGCGCCCGTTCGCGATACGGCGCAGCTGGTGGCGCACGAGCGCCATGCTCGCCGTCGAGGCAAGGGCCTTGTCCTTCCAGTCCACCGGCCGCAGCTGCCGACCAGCCTCGCGGCCCGCCCGCCAGCGCTCGGGCAGATCCGGGGTCACGGCGAGGGCGGTGCCCATCCCGACCACGGAGACACCACTGGCCAGGACCCTCTCGGCGGTCTCGCGCCGGGTGATGCCCCCGGTGAGCATCAGCGGGATCGGGCTGCTGGCGACCAGGTCGGCCGCCAGGTCCAGGAAGTAGGCCTCGCGGGCCTGGGTACGCGTGTCCGTGCGGCGGCCGGTCATCGCGGGGCTTTCGTAGTTGCCGCCGGAGATTTCGACCAGGTCGACGCCGAGCGGTTCGAGCATTGCGATCACTCGCCCGGCGTCGTCGGCGTCGAATCCGCCGCGCTGGAAGTCGGCGGAGTTGAGCTTGACCGCCACGGCGAAGGACGGGGAGACGGTGGCCCGCACGGCGCGGACGATGTCCAGCAACATCCGTGCCCGGTTCTCCAGCGATCTGCCCCACTGGTCGGTGCGCTTGTTGACCAGCGGGGAGAGGAACTGCGAGAGCAGGTAGCCGTGCGCCGCGTGGATCTCCACGCCGTCGAACCCGGCCTGCTCGGCGCGCTGAGCCGTGACGACGTACCGGGTCACGGTGTCTTGGATCTGCTCCGCCGTCATGGCAGTCGGCCGGCCGAAACGCTTGCTGTGCTTGCCCAGGTCGACGCCCACCGCGGAGGGACCCCACACGACGCCGGGCATGTCGGCCTGGATCTGTCGGCCGGGGTGGTTGATCTGCATCCATATCGCCCCGCCGCCGGACTTGCCGGCCTCGGCCCACTCGGCGAAGGGCTCCAGCGGAGCGGACTCGTCGAGCACGACTCCGGCCGGGCCGGTCAGGGCTTCGGCGTGGACCATGACATTGCCAGTGATCAGCAGTCCGGTGCCGCCGGTGGCCCAGCGCCGGTACAGGGACAGCAGTTGCTGGTCGGGAAGCTGGCCGTCGCCGGCCATGTTCTCCTCCATGGCCGCCTTCGCGATGCGGTTTTTCAACACGTGCCCTGAACGCAGGGGCAGGGGCGAGAACAGCTCGTTCGCCATCCTGATCACCTCTCGAATTCCAAGTCGCCTACAATGTGTACGTCGTTTACATTAGAGGAAGATGTAAGCGCCGCAAACATGAGGGAGTGTGACCTATGCCGCAGGCCAGTGGCGCGTACCACCACGGCGATCTGCGCGCGGCCTGCCTGAGCGCCGCACGGGAACTGCTCGAAGAGGACGGCAGCGCCGGACTGTCGCTGCGAGCGGTGGCCCGACGGGCCGGCGTGTCGGCGACAGCCCCCTACCGCCACTTCCAGGACCGGGACGCACTCGTGTCCGCGGTCGCCGCGGAGGGCTACCGCGAGCTCGCCGGATTCCTGGCCACGGCGCACCCCTCCCCCGCGACCCCGGACGACCTGGCCGCGGTCGCCGTCGCCTACGTACGCTTCGCCATCGAGCACCCGGCGATGTTCCGGGCGATGTTCGCCGAGCCCTGCGACCCCGACAACGAGGATCGCGTCCTGGCGACCGCCGTCATCAAGGAATACGTCCTCGACATCGTCCGCCGCGCCTTCCCCGACACGGAGGCGACGGATGCGCTGGCGACGGCGGTGTGGGCCCTCGTCCACGGTCTGGCCTTCCTGCACCTGGACGGCAAACTCGACGCCTCCACGCCCGAGGTCGTCGCCGCCCAGGTCGGCGCCGCCGTCCACGCGATGCTCGCCGCCTCGCCCACCGCCGCACAGATGGCAGCCCGACCGTCGAAGTGAGGGGGCGCTTGCGTTGCGGGCCGCCTGCGGCGCGGTGGGCCTGGGGCAGCCCCGTTCAGTTTTCCTGAGGTGCCGGCCGAGCCGGAGCAGGACCTGCGCCCGATCGCTCCGGCCGGACGCGTTACAGCGCGGCTCTGACCAATGTCGCAACCGGGGCGGCAGGGCCGGGATCGCTGGCCCTGCTACATCCGATCAGCCCGCCGATCGGCCCTGACCGGCTCTGGTCGCCGCCGGTCAGGGCTGGTCGTCCATCAAATCCAGTTCGTTCCAGGCGCGTTCCACACGCCCCACCGACCCCAACCGCCCGTCGGAGGCTCCCAGTTCCGCGACGACGGCCTGGACGGCCGAGACCATGGCGGTCAGCGACGGAGTGGAGTACAAACCCTCGATCGGCGTCACGAGCAGGTGGTCGGCGTCCTCCGCGAGAGGGGAGGAGTGCAGGTCGGTCAACACGCACACGGTCGCCCCCTGTTCGCGGGCGAGCCGGGTCAGCCCGCGCAGGGTCCGCGTGAGGCGCCAGATGTTGATGGCGATGACACAGTCGCCGGACTCGAGGTGGCTCAGTCGCACGGCCTGCACAGTGGGCGCACCCAGGGCGAGTTGGATGTCGTAACCCATGATGGCGCCCAGGTGCGCCAGGATGTGGGCGGGGCCCGCAGCGCTGCCAGAGCCGACGATCAGGGTGCGGCGCGCGGTGCGGACGGCCTCGGCGATACTGCGGATCGCCTCGACGGACTCTTCCGTGTTGAGCGCCTGCAGGTTGGCGGCGTCCTGGTGCAGTGTGCGGGCGGCGGCGTCCTGTGCGGTGCTCGGCGCCCCTTCGGTGCCGCTCAGCCTGTCGAGGTAGAGGCCGCGCAGCCCCTCGCGGAGAGCCGGCCATCCCTCGAAGCCGAGCTGTTGGCACGTGCGCACGACGGTGGAGGTGTTGGCGCCGGCGCGCTCGGCGACCTCACGAGCGGAGGCATAGCTCGCGAAGTGCGGCTCGCGGACCAGCACCCGGACCACGCGTTCTGCCTGCGGGCCCAGGGCCGCATACCCCTCCCGGTTGCGCAGCCAGGTCTCGATCACGGACACGGGCGACTCCTCGGCCACGGGGGCACGCCGGTTCACGGGCGGGCCGACACGGTATGGGCGACGTCGAACAGCCGGCTGTGCACCGAGTCCGGCGAGCTGAAGAAGCGTGCCATGCCCTCCGCCAGCTCGGCGCGCCGGGGTGAGTGCTGCCACGCGCCGTACGCGGCCATGTCGGGCCAGACGGCGGTGACCACCAGCTCCTGTGCATCCTCGCTGGTCAGGATGTGGGACTCAAGAGCTCCCGAGGCTTCGAGGATCTGCCGGCGGCGGTAGAAGGCGAGGAGTTCGCCTGCCGTTCCGGGCGTGGGGCGCAGGGTCAGTACCGAAATCTTCATGCAACAACCATTGCATAGATGAGCTCTATGCAATTAACGTTGCGCCGCATTGAGTGCCGGACCCCGTTCGTGGAGGCGCAGTGAACCCCTCTCAACCCTCAACAGCACCACCAGCACTGAACGGCGAGGACCTGCTGCGCAGGCTCGACCAGCTGGAGCCCTCATCGGCGCACCGCCGCCTGATGTTCCAGGGCGGCCTCGGCTACACCTTCGACTCCTTCGACGGCGCGCTGATGGGATCCGCCCTGTCCGCGGTCATCGCCCTGTGGAGCATCGACGCCGGGCCGGCAGGCTGGCTGCTGTCCTCGCTCTACTTCGGCTATCTGGTCGGCGCGCTCGGGGCCGGCGTGCTAGCCGACCGGTTCGGCCGACGACGTCTGATGATGTTCGCGCTGCTGATCTTCTCCGTCTTCAGCCTGCTGATGGCCACCGCGACCACCCCCACCCAACTCTTCATCTGGCGGGCCCTGTCGGGCATCGGAGTGGGCGCCGAGAGCGTGCTCGTCGCGCCTTACATCTCGGAGTTCCTGCCCGCCCGCTACCGCGGCCGGTTCGTCGCCCGCACCGTGGGCTTTTTGTCCTTCGGGTACATCCTGGCCGGTGTCGTCGCGGCCGTCGTCATCGGCCCGCACGCGGAGACCGGATGGCGAATCGCCGCCTTGATCACGGCGCTTCCCGTGGTCCTCCTGCTGTGGTGGCGCAAGAGCCTTCCCGAATCCCCGCGCTACCTCATATCCCACGGACGTCTCGGCGAGGCCGAACAAGTGGTCCGCCGGTTCGAACGCGCCGCCCCCGCCTCGCAAAGCGCTCACGCCGACGCCCCCCTCCCCCAGCAGGCACCGCAGGACGACAGCGGAAGGTCCGCCGATTCCGGCCCACGGGCAGCGACCACGCCGGCACCGGCGAAGCGGCCGGCCATCGCCCAGCTGGCAGCGCTCTTCGGGCCCGGCCTTGCCCGCCGGACACTCGTCCTGTGGCTGATCTGGTTCACCCTCACCGGCGTCAACTACGGCTTCGCCAGCTGGCTGCCCACCCTGCTGGTCACCGCGAAGGGCTTCACCATCACCAAGTCCTTCCTGTACGGACTGGTGACCGCCCTCGCCCAAGTTCCCGGCTACTACATCGCCGCGGCCCTCATCGACCGCATCGAACGCAAGTGGGTCATCGCCCTCTACGCCACCGGCGCCACCGTGTCCGCCCTCCTGGTCGCACTCACCGGCGACGAGGTGCTGCTCCTGGTCGGCGCCGCCTGCCTCGCCGCCTTCATCAACGGCTCCGCCGCGGCCTACTACGTCTACACCTCGGAGCTGTACCCCACCGCCATCCGCACCACCGGAATGGGCGCCGCGTCGGCGGTCGGACGGTGTGGCGCCATCCTTTCGCCCATCGCCATCGGCTACCTCTACAGCCAAGTCGGCTTCAGCAAGGTGTTCCTCGGCCTTGTCGGCCTGCTCGCCATCGCTGTCGTGGTCGTCACCGTGTTCGGCGAGAAGACAGCCGGACGCAGCCTTGAGCACATCGAAAGTAGGACCGCATGAACCGCCTGCTCATCACCGACGCACACCTGCTGCACCCCGAAACCGCCGAGCTCACCGACACCTCATGGCTGGAAGCCGCAGACGGCCGGATCACCGCTACCGGAACCGGCCGCGCCCCCAAGCCGTCGGACGGCGTCCGGCACATCGACGCCGCGGGCGCCACCGTCATGCCCGGACTCATCGACGCGCACGTCCACCTCCTGCTGAGCACCCTCGACCGCCAGGAATCCGCCTCCTGGACGCCCGGCTACGCCACGGTCCGCGCCCTCGCCGAAGCCGGCCGCATGCTGCGCCGCGGCTTCACCACCGTCCGCGACGTCGGCGGCGCCGACCACGGAATGGCCCGAGCCATCGAGGAAGGCCTCGCGCCCGGCCCCCGCCTCGTCTTCGGCGGCAAGGCGCTGTCGCAGACCGGCGGCCACGGAGACCTCCGCCCACTCGGCGACGACACCATGCCCTGCTGCCAGGCCCGTCCCGCCTTCTCCCGCATCGCCGACGGCGTCGACGCCGTCAAAGCCGCCGCACGCGACGAGTTCCGCAAGGGCGCCGCCCATCTGAAGATGCTCCTCAGCGGCGGTGTCGCCTCACCCCACGACGAAGTATCCGAAGTCCAGTACACCGACGAGGAGATGCGCGCCGCCGTCACCGAGGCCGAGAACCACAACCGGTACGTGACCGTGCACGCCTACCACCCCCGCGGCGTCAACCGCGCCCTGCGAGCCGGCGTGCGCTGCGTCGAACACGGCAACCTGATCGACGACGAGACCATCCGCCTCCTGCTGGAGAACGACGCCTACCTCGTCCCCACTCTGGTCACCTACAACCAAATGGCCAAGCTCGGCAAGAGCATGGGCATGGCGGAGTCCTCCTACCGGAAGATCGCTGACGTCCACGAGGGCGGCCTCGCAGCCCTCGAACGCGCCCACAACGCAGGCGTCAACCTCGTTTACGGAAGCGACCTCCTGGGCCCCATGCAGACCGCCCAACTCGAAGAATTCACCCTGCGCGCCGAAGTCCAGCCGCCCGCGGACATCGTGCGGGCGGCGACCAGCACCGCCGCTCGCCTGCTCAACCTCGAATCCCAGGTCGGCACATTGGCCATCGGCGCCCACGCCGATCTCCTCGTCGTCGACGGCAACCCACTGGCCGACATCGGTGTCCTGACCCGCCCTCAGGACACCCTCCGACACGTCATCAAGGGCGGTACTGTCAACTGACGTTGTGTCAGGCCTGTGGTGTGCCTCGGACACCCACTCCGTGCATGCGATCGCCGGACAGTGACGTCGCGCAAGGCCCGCTCCCCTGATGCTGCCGGAACGGTGAAGGAGAGTCACCGTTCCCGTCAACAGGCGGGAAGGGGCACGCCGCCTGGGCGCGGCCGGGTGGTGACCATAAGGACGAGGCCCCAGACGCGCATTTTGACACGCTCTTGACAAATGGGCGAGGGGTCGCCAGGATGCAAAGCGCTCGCACTTCTGCGTAATTATCTGTGCTGAATGCGCAATTCACGCAGCACTGGTACGTCAGTCCGTACTTCAGTACGCGCTCACCACCTCTCCATCACCGCAGCAAGCGCGGCCGGCGCGCGCCCTGCCTGACACGCCCCCAAGCGTCAGGAGGATGCCCCATGTCCCCACGCCCTCGTACAGGGCTCACATTGCTCACCGCACTCGCACTCACACTGTCCGGGCTCACCGTCACCGCTGCCGCCCCTGCGGGCGCGGACGCCCGGGACATCCCGGCCGCCGACTATCAGCAGGTACAACTAGCTGTTGGTGGCCCAGAGTTGGGCGAAGCAATGTCCCTCACCGTGTTGCCCGACCGTTCAGTACTGCACACCGCCCGTGACGGCACGGTCAGATACACCGACGCCTCCGGGAACACCACCCAGGCCGGAAAGCTGGACGTCTACACCCACGACGAGGAGGGCCTGCAAGGCATATCCGCCGCCCCGGACTTCGCCTCCAGCCGCCAGGTGTACGTCTACTACTCCCCCAAGCTCGACACCCCGGCCGGTGACGCGCCGGCCACCGGGGCCGCCGCCGACTTCGAGCGGTGGAAGGGGCATCTGAACCTCTCCCGGTTCACGCTCAAGTCCGACAACACCCTCGACATGGCCAGCGAGAAGGTCGTACTCGAAGTGGCCAACGACCGGGGGCAGTGCTGCCATGTCGGCGGGGACATCGACTTCGACGCCGCCGGGAATCTGTATCTCAGCACGGGTGACGACACCAATCCGTTCGACTCCTCCGGCTACGCGCCCATCGACGAACGGACCAACCGCAACCCGCAGTTCGACGCCCAGCGCTCCTCCGGAAACACCAACGACCTACGGGGCAAGGTGCTCCGCATCAAGCCGACCGCGGCCGGCGGCTACACCGTCCCCGCGGGCAACCTCTTCGCTCCCGGCACCGCGAACACCCGGCCCGAGATCTACGCGATGGGCTTTCGCAACCCATTCCGGATGAGCGTCGACAAGAAGACCGGCGTCGTCTACCTCGGCGACTACGGGCCCGACGCCGGCGGCGGCGACGCGAACCGGGGCCCCGGCGGCCAGGTGGAGTTCGACCGCATCACCGCCCCGGGCAACTTCGGCTGGCCGTACTGCACCGGCACGAACACCAGCGCCGAGACGTACAACGCGTACACGTTCCCCAGCGGACCGTCCGGTGCCAAGTACGACTGCGCCAGCGGTGCGTCCAACGATTCGTTCCGCAACACCGGGCAGTCCACGTTGCCTCCGGCCAAAGCGAGTTGGATCAAGTACGGCTGGGACGGGTCGCCACCTGAGCTGGGTACCGGCTCCGAGTCCCCCATGGGCGGCGAGGTCTACCGCTACGACCCTGAGCTGGAATCGTCGGTGAAGTTCCCGCAGTCCCTCGACGGCCACTTCCTCGCCACCGAGTACGGCCGGAAATGGATCAAGTCGATCGAGGTGAAGTCCGACGGGTCCCGAGGCGTCATCGAGGACTTCCCGTGGACCGGCACCCAGGTCATGGACAGCGACTTCGGCCCGGACGGCGCCCTGTACGTCCTCGACTACGGCACCGGCAGCAACAACCAAGCCCTGTACCGCATCGAGTACCTCGGCGGTTCCAACCGCAGCCCCATCGCCAAGGCCGGCGCGGACAAGACCTCCGGCGCCGTGCCATTGACCGTGCAGTTCTCCTCCGCGGGCAGCTCCGATCCCGAGGGGCAACCCCTCAGCTATTCCTGGGACTTCGGCGACGGTTCCTCATCGACCCAGGCCAACCCCTCACATACGTACACCACCAAGGGGACCTACCGGCCGACACTCACCGTCAAGGATCCCGAGGGTCTGACCGGCAGCGCCAGTCTCGTGGTGACCGCGGGCAACACCGCACCCACGGTCTCCCTCCGACAGCCCCCCGACGGAAAGCTGTTCTCCTTCGGCGACACGGTGCCCTTCGAGGTCTCGGTCAGCGATCCGGAGGACGGCACGATCGACTGCACGAAGGTCAAGGTCACCTATCTCCTCGGCCATGACAGCCACTCGCACGCCATCACGTCCAAGACCGGCTGCAGCGGCAGCATCGCCGTGCCGGCCGACGGTGAGCACGACAGCGCGGCCAATCTGTTCGGGGTCTTCGACGCCGAGTACACCGACAAGGCAGGCCTGACCACGCACAACCGTCGGTCTCTGCAGCCGCGCCATCGGCAGGCCGAACACTTCACCGCCCAGTCGGGCATCCAGATCGCCGGGCACGGCACGGCGGAGGGCGCCAACACGGTCGGCTTCACCGACGACGGCGACTGGATCTCCTTCAAGCCCTACGCACTCGCCGACGCCAGGTCGTTCACCGCCCGCATCGCCTCGGGCGGTGCCGGGGGGACGATCGAGATCCGCACCGGTTCACCGACCGGGACGCGGCTCGGCTCGGTGGCCGTGCCCGTGACGGGCGGCTGGGAGAACTACCAGAACGTCACGGCGAACCTGTCCGGGGCGCCGGCGGGGACCACGGACCTCGTGCTGGTCTTCAAGGGGCCGAGCGGTCAGGGCAACCTCTTCGACGTCGACGCGTTCACCCTTGCCACCGCCGCGCAGAAGGGGCGTCAACCATGAGCAGCATGAGTAGAGTGTCGAGGCGGCTGCGCCGGGCGCCCGCCGCTCTTGTCCTCGCACTGGCCGCCGCTCTCACCGTGCCGATCAGTGCTCCGACCGGGTTCCCGCGGGCCGCGTCCGCGGAGGCGGCCGACAGCCGAGTGAACGCCGCGTCCTATGACGTCCTGGTCTTCTCCAAGACGGCGGGCTTCCGCCATGACTCGATCCCGGCGGGCATCGACGCCCTGCGCGGCCTCGGCCAGGATCAGGGATTCACCGTCACGGCCACCGAGAACGCCACGGCCTTCAGCCCGGGCAACCTCTCCGGCTACGAGGCCGTCGTCTTCCTCAGCACCACGGGCGATGTCCTCAACAGCGCCCAGCAGGACGCCCTGCAGTTGTACGTCGACTCCGGCGGCGGCTTCGTCGGGGTGCACGCGGCGGCCGACACCGAGTACGGCTGGCCGTATTACGGGCAGCTCGTCGGGGCCCGGTTCAAGAGTCACCCCGCCATTCAGCAGGCCACCGTGGTCAACGAGGACCGCAGCCACCCGGCGACCTCTCACCTCGGCGCCACCTGGACCCGCACCGACGAGTGGTACAACTACCGCACCAACCCGCGCTCCGGCGTCCATGTCCTGCAGAGTCTGGACGAATCCACCTACAGCGGCGGCGAGATGGCGGGCGACCACCCCATCACCTGGTGCCACCCGCAGGGCCAGGGCCGTTCCTTCTACACCGGCCTCGGCCACACCGCCGAGTCGTACGCCGACCCCGACTTCCGCACCCTGCTGCTCGGCGCGGTCCGCTACGCCGCGGGGCAGGCGCCCGGTGACTGCGCGGCCGGTGCCGGAGGCGGCACGGCCAAGGGCAAGGCGTACACATCCGGAACAGGCGTACAGGCCGCCGACCACGCTACGGCGAACGGCGGCCGCGACCCCCGGACGGCCCACCGCGGCCCCCGTACGGCCGAGAAGACCGGCGTCGAGGAGGGATCGCAGAACGTCCACCTCTTCTACTATCCGTGGTACGGAAGCCCTGCCGTGAACGGGAGTTGGCGCCACTGGCCCCAAGGCGGTCACACCCCGCCCGCTGATGTCGGCGCCGACTACTACCCGGCGCTCGGCCCGTACGACTCCGGGGACATGGAGGGCGCCGTCGCCCAGCACATGAAGTGGGTGAAGAAGTCCGGCGCCGGAGTCATCGTCTACAGCTGGTGGGGTCGTGGCGGTTACGAGGACCAGCTCGCCAAGGGGGTCCTGGACGCGGCGGCCAAGGAGGGCGTCAAAGTGGCCTGGCACTTGGAGCCGTACGCGGGGCGCACCGCGGTCTCCACGGTGTCCGACATCAGCTACATCAACGACTCCTACGGCAGCCACCCCGCCTTCTACCGTTCCGCCGAACACGGCGACAAACCGGCGTTCTATGTCTTCGAGAGCCTGCGCATCACCGACTGGACCGCTCTCGACGAGGTGACGGACAGCAACATCGTGCTGGCTCAGACGACCGACACCACGAAGATCGCCCACTTCTCCGGGATGTACACGTACGACGGGATCGCGGGCGCCACCGCTCCCGGTTGGAAGCAGGCCGGCGACTACGCCCGTGCCCACGACTTGATCTGGGCCCCGTCGGTCGCGCCCGGCTACATCGACGACCGGGCGGTGCCGGGCAACACGACTCCCACCCTCGACCGCGCGGACGGAGCGGCATACGACAAACAGTGGAACAACGCCCTGGACCCCTCCATCGGCGGCTCGCCGGCCTGGGTGTCGGTAACCTCCTTCAACGAGTGGCACGAGGGGAGCTCCATCGAGCCCGCCGACAGTTCACCGCCGACCGGTCACGGCTATCTGACCTTCGAAGGAGCGTACGGAAAGACGGGTGAGGCGGCGGAGACCGCTTACCTGGACCGGACGGCGTACTGGGTGGACCGCTTCGAGGTGAGTAGAAGCCAAGACCTGGCGGTCAGGGACACCGGCAGGAACCACATCGCACACCGGTAGCGAAACCCGCTGTGACGAAAACGCACGCCAAAGTCCCCGGAACGCGCGACAGGTTCCGGGGACTTGATCAGCTCACCCACGGTATTTGCACGTTCAGCCACGGTCGTGCGGGCTTCCCAGGAACGGGAAGTCGGTGCGAAGGTCCGTGTGGGGCCGCAGCCCGTCGTGGGGTACAGCGCCGTTGCTCAGTTGGGCGATCCCCAGGTTGATGACATCGTCGGTGAGGTTGCGGCCGTTGGGAAACCCTTCGGCGCTTGCGTAGTCGTATGTCAAGAGGTCGGGGAGCAAGCCTTCCGCGAGAGCGGTGGCCCGGTCCTTGGGGTGGCCCGCGTGCTCGAAGACGTGCACGAACTTGTCGAGGAAGCCCGCGCGGTCGTCAGACGGCTCCTGCTGGTTCCAGACTCGCTTGTCGTCGTCGTTCTGGTTGAAGTTGGCGTCGATCCCGGGCCGCCCGGCCCGGTCGCCCTGGACCAGTCGACCCTCGTGCGGAACCAGGACTCTGGCCCAGACACCTACCTGCGGATTCGGGCCGAGCGCACTGTTGGGGACCTCCAGCACGATGCCGAACACGTTCTTGTCGGCGAAGAAGTCCTTGCCGGTCCATTGGAATTTGTCGTTCGCGCCGACCGGATCGGCGAAGAACGGGTCACTGCGGAGCCCTGCGAAGAGCCTGAAGTCGCCGGCCGCGGTGATCGCCGGCTCGGAGCCGAAGGTCACTGGCGCCTCGCGAAGGATCATTTCCCCCGCGTCGGGGTCGGCCGCCGCCTCCCGGCCGGTCGCCAGCTGCAGGCTTGCGCTCTGCGCGTTGTCCCGCACCGGCGAGAAGCGTATGCGGAAGGCGATGTCGGTGACCGCGTCGGCGTCGGTGTCCACCCCGAGTTCGTAGACCGATTCGTGGTCGACGGCGTCGTCGGTGATCGGCGAGGTCGGATTGATGTTGAGCACCAGGATCGTCTTGCTCGCATCGCCTGGTTTCTGAAATACGTAGAGGTCGGTGATGTGGCTCCTGGGATCCATGCTCATGGGGCTGATGCCCAGGCCGGAGACGTGGTGCGCCATTGCGTGACTCCTGTCGCTGACAGTGCGGACCGAGTTGCGTGGCGGTGCGGTGGAGCATTGGACGACCCATCGCGGAAGACGCAGCATCCCTGCGCTGGCCCACCACCCTGGGGGATCACCTGCTGCCGGCCTGCTTTCAGGTCTTCACGGCCCTCCCGGCTCGAGGAACGTCGAGAGCAACAATCTCCCTGCCTCCGCCGGATGCATATCCGTCATCCGACGTAATCGCGGCGGCCAAAAGCGCAAGGCCGGAGAAGGGTGCCGACCCTTCTTCTGGCCGGTCGTGTTGACCGGCCACGGCTCGCAGGTTCACCTCGGGGGCCAGAGGTGGCGTCCCCGGATCTTCTGCGGCCGCTGGCGGACCGGGCCATGGCGTTCTGCAGAGAACGGGCGGCTACGACCAGAGCGTGTCTCTTTGGAGTAGCAGCAGACCAGCTCAAGAGCCACCTGACCCGCTGACAAGGCAGGCGATCTGGCGGGGTAAGCTGGCATTCCATGGCAATAAGCTCCCTGTGGTCCTTCGCCCTAGTTGTAGGGCTTCTCGCTCTGACTCCCGGTCTCGATACGGCGCTGATCTTGCGCACGTCGGCCCTCGGCCGCCGCAGGAGAGCATGGGGCGTCGTCCTCGGCATCCAGACCGGCACCCTGGCGTGGGGGGTGTTCACCTCCCTTGGAGTGACCGCACTCCTCACGGCCTCCCATCTCGCTTACACCGCGTTGCGCTGGATCGGCGCCGCTTACCTGATCTGGATGGGGTTCCGCATGCTCCGGGAAACCTTCCGGGGGCTGCCCACCAACGACACGGACGATGGCGTTCTGGCCGCCGTCGCGGACTCGGTCGGTGGCGGCTGGCGGCAGGGGACACTCACCAACCTCCTGAACCCGAAGATGGGCGCCTTCTACGTCGCTGTCCTGCCTCAGTTCATCCCCGCGGGCACCGGCCACTTCACCATGGGTCTCCTGCTCACGACGGTGCACATCTTGATCGGTCTGCTCTGGTCTGCCGTCCTCATCGGCTTCGCTCGCGTCCTGCAGGGGTGGCTCCGCAAGCCCCAGGCTCGCCGCGTGCTCGACCGGATCACCGGTACCGTCATCGGCATTTTCGGTATCAGGCTGGCCCTCAGCAGCTGATGTTCGGAGGGTCAGGGTCCAGCGACCTGCTCAGTACCGAATCCAAATCAAGATGGACGCGACGTGGAGTGCGACCTGGTAGGCGATGGCGAATTGTCCGTCCGCAGGGCCAGGCCACGCCACTGCTTGAGTGGGGTCATGCACCGCTCGACGGCATTGCGCTCCTGGTAGTTCTCGGCGTCGAAGCCCGGGCGGGCGGCCTGCGGCGCGGCCTTTCCGTGAGCGGCGACCGATCTGGTCGGCGGGCTGCGGGATGACAGCCCGGATGCCTCGACGCCGAAGGTGCCTACGGATCGCACGGGACGAGTAGGCGCGATCCGTGAGGACGGTTACCGGGCGGGTTCTGCGCCGGTACCCGCGCGAACTCGACGGGGGCCGGCGTCGTTCACGCAGTAGCGGTCAGTGCCCTGCCAGAGTCACCGACTCCCCCGGCTCGAGCACCACTTCACTGCGCCGCCCCGCGACGCTCACGGTCGTCCTGCGGCCGCCGACACTGTGGATCGTCGCCTCGCGCACGCGGCCGTTCTCCCAGGAGACGTCCACGGTGAAACCGCCACGGGCACCGGCGCCGGTCAGCGAACCGGAGTCGGCCCACGCATCCGGCAGCGCGGGAAGCAGCTCGATGTGGCCGGGACGAGAGTAGACGAGCATCTCGAGCATCGCCGCCGGGGTGCCGAGGTTCGCGTCGATCTGGAAGATCGCGCGGGTGTCGGAAACCCGGTACATGTCGAAGAAGTTCATCGCCGTACCGGTGTCGGCGCCGGCCCAGGGTCGCAGGTTCGTCAGGAGCAGTTGATACGCCTTGTCGGCGTCCTTGAGACGGGCCCAGCACAGCGCCCGCCACGCGCAGGCCCACCCGTAGCTCTCCATGCCGCGCGCGGTGAGCAGCGCCACTGCGCCCTTGAGCAGCTCGGAGTCGCCCGTGTCCGGGCGGATACGGTCGCCGGGGAACAGGCCCATCAGCGGGGAGAGATGGCGGTGGGTGGTCTCGCCCAGGTTGTCGGCGCTCATCCACTCCTGCAGCCAGCCGGTCGTGGGGCTGACCTGCGGCAGGTAGAGCCGCTCGCGCAGGTCCTTGACCGTGTCGGCGTACGCGGTGTCCTGTCCCAGGAGTCGGCAGGACTGCTCGTAGTGGCCGAACAGAGCCCACACAAGTTCTTGGGTGTACGTCATGCCGCGGGCGTCCTGCGGGCCGTGCTCCGGTGACCAGTCGTGGTCGTCGATCAGGACCTCGCGGCCGTCGACTGTCGTCGTGATCAGGCGTGCCTGCCAGAACGCGCAGGCACCCTTGAGCAACGGCATGATCCGTGCGAGGTAGCCGCGGTCCTGGGTGAACTCGTAGTGCTCGTAGAGAGATTCGGCTAGCCAGGCGTTTCCGGCGGGGTGCCACCACCAGCCGTTGCCGCCATAGGGGTTGGTGGAGAAGGCCACGGTCCAGCCGGCCACCTTGCCGGAGGTGTTGCGGTACCGGTTGCGCGGGTCGTTGAACTGTTCCTGGGTGACCTTGCTCCAGGCGGGCAATTGGGCGAGGCAGTAGTCCGCGAAGGCCCCGAAGGTGTCGGGGAGGCCGGCCCGGTCGGCGAGCCAGTAGTTCATCTGGATGTTGACGTCGGTGTGGTAGTCGCCCATCCAGTCCGGGGTGTTGCCCTCAAGCCACAGACCCTGCAGGCCCATGGGGAGTGCGTCGCGCGAGCCGCAGATCGTCAGATAGCGCCCGAACTGCAGGTAGCTGGCCTCCAGTTCGGGGTCGGGCCGCGAGCCGTCGGCCGCCCGCGCCTTGAGTCGGGACCAGGTGTCCAGGCGCCGCTGACGGTTGGTCGAGGGCCCGAGATCGAGGGTGAGTCGCTCGTAACGCTCGCGGTAGTCGGCGACATGGGTGTCGCGCAGCGCCACTGCCGAGCTCTTCGCCGCGGCACGGGCCTTGTCCTGGGCGAGCTTCAGCGGGTCGGCTTCGGCGTCGCGGTAGCCGGCGGCGTGATCGGGCGCGTAGTTCGTGCCGCCGCTGATGACGAGCGTGACCTCCGAGCAGCCCGCGAAGGTGACGCGGGTGCCCTGAGCGGTCACGGTTCCGCCGCCGGGGCCCGCGGCGGCGGTGATGGCGCAGGCGTAACGCAGACCGTTGGCGAGGGAATCCGAGAACGAGGCGAGCCGGCGCCCGGCGTCCGCGGTGGTGCTCTCACCGTGCGTGCCGGCCAGGATGAGGCTGCCGTCGAATCTTCCGCCCCCGCGCTGGCTGAGGCGGATGACGATGGCGTCGTCGGGAGCGCTGGAGAACATTTCCCGTACGTAGGTGGCCTTGCCCTTGCGGTAGGTCGTGGTGACGAGACCGTTGCTGAGGTCGAGGGTGCGCCGGTAGTCGTCGACGGAGGCGATGTCGTGGCCGGGCAGGCTCAGGGTGGCTCGGGACAGCAGGGTGAAACTGCCGAAGTCCTCGCGCCCGTAGGGGAATTGCCCGTCGCCGTCGAGCGTGGTGTTGGCGCCGCCGGTCCACATCGAGACGTCCGTGATCTGCAGGATCTCGTGGGCCGGGTCACCCCCGACGAGCGCGCCGAGGCGGCCGTTGCCGATCGGCAGGCCCTGCTCGATGAGGAGCCCGTCGTCGGCGGGCTCCGCGTACCAGAGCCGGTCCTTGACCGGCACGAGCGGGGACGTGGTGGGCCGGTTCGGCGCGGCGTGGGCCGTGAAGGCGGGCAGCGCGCTCAGGGTGAGGGCGGCGCCGAGCCCGAGGACGGTGCGGCGGGATGGTCCGTTGTTCATGTGCGGGTCCTTCCGTACGGGGCAGGGGGAAGGCCGCCCCGACGGGGAAAGGTCCGGCGGCCTTGCCGTGCGGAGCTGGGAGCGGAGCTGACGCGGTCACGATGGCTGGGCGCCGCGTCAGCTCTGATGTCTGAACCTCGGGCCCGTTAGGACAGCCTGATCAGGCGCGAGCCGTGCGCCGGCACGTCGTTCGCCGTCCAGCTTTTGCCGGCGGAGGCGAGGTTCTCGCGGGCAACGACATCGCGCAGCTGCTGCTTGCCGTGGACGCCCAGCTTCTTGAAGTCGACCTCGATGTCGGTCGTCTCGGTGCCAAGGTTGTAGACCGCGAGGTAGGTGGCCTTGCCGATCTTCTTCTTCCAGATCTGGCTGGTGCCGTCCTGTATCCGCTGTGGCAGCTTGGCCGCCTGGTCGACCGCGATGACCTCGGGGTTGGTGAGGATCTTCTTGGCCTTGTCGTCCAGGAAGTAGATGTCGCCGCCGACGTACAGCGGGGCGGACGCCATCGACCAGAACGTCATCACGGACTGCCGCTCGACGTCGTTGATCCCGTCCTGGATGCCGCTGCCGGTGTTGTTGTTGATCGGCATCGAGTCGAGGTCGGCGAGATAGTGCGGGGCCTCGACCTTCTCCAGCCACTTGGGCAGGTCCTCCCAGCGGTTGTCGACCGAGGACTCCCAGGTGGCGACGGTCTCGCAGTAGCACTCGACGTCCGTGTCGATACGGACACCGTTGGCCCAGGGCCTCAGGCCGTCGGCGGCCTCGATGTCGACGGGCCAGGCGCTCGCGGTCAGCCACATCTTGCGGCCGCTGCGGTCGATCGCGGTGGACCAGGCCTTGATGTCCTCTACGTTGTCCTTGGTCACCCCGTCGATCTTGATGAAGTCGACGTTCCAGGAAGCGAACTTGGCGACGATCGAGTCGACGTACGCCTGTGAGCAGGGGTTCGTCCAGTCGATCTTCCAGTTGCTCTCCCACTTGTTGGTGGGCGTGAGCGGCTTGACCGCGATGTCTCGCGTGGTGCAGTCGGTGCCGAGGATCGGCGCGTTCTTGTCGTACACCGGCTTTTGCAGTCCGGCGCCGCTGTAGAGGCCGAAGTTGAGGCCCTTGCTGTGGACGTAGTCCGACAGCGATGTCATGCCGCTGGGGAAGCGGTCCTTGTCTATGTTCGGGATGCCGTTCTTGTCGGTGTGGAAGTTCCAGTCGTAGTCGGCGTCCCAGCCCGCGTCGATGTTCAGGTTCTTGTAGCCGGCCGAGGCGAGCTTGCCGCTGAGCGCGTCCGCCGCGTTCTTGATGTTGCCTTCGTTCAGCCACTTGGTGCCGTAGTCCTTGTGCGAGGCGGACTCCACGCTCCAGCTGCTCCAACCCATGAACGGCTTGACGTAGGGGGTCTTGGCCTGGGCAGGGCCCGGCAACAGGACGATCACCAGGGGCAGGGCGGCGGCCACGGCGAGTGCGGCGGTGCGGGTCTTGCTGCTCACTGTACGTACCTCCTGAGTAGGGGGACTGACGACGGGAGAGGGGACCTGCGGGCGCGAGGGGTTCTACGACTTGAGACCGGACATGGCGATGCCCTGGACGATGTGGCGCTGGGCGACCAGGAACATGATCACCAGGGGCAGGATCGCCACGACCGTGCCGGCGAACAGCTCCGGCAGGTTGACGGTCTGCGAGGTGAGGAAGCTGGACAGGGCGATCTGCACGGTCCAGCTGTTCGGGTCCTGGCCGATCATGAGCGGCCAGAGGAAGGAGTTCCACGCGTCGATGAAGGACAGCGCGCCCAGCGAGGCGATCATCGTGGTGGAGTTGGGCAGAATGAGCCGCCGGTAGACACCGAGATAGCTCAGCCCGTCGAGCCGCCCCGCTTCCTCTATCTCCGCGGGGAAGGAGACGTAGAAGCTGCGGAAGAGGATCACGGAGAAGGCGTTGAACAGGCCCGGCGCGATCAGGCCCCACATGGTGTTGACGCCACCCATGGAGCCCACGACCACGAAGGTCGGCAGGAAGGTCACGGCCTGCGGGATCATCAGCGTTCCGACGATCAGCGCGAGCACGACGGCCCGGCCCGGCACGGCGATACGGGCCAGCGCGTAGCCCGCCATCGAGGCGAGCAGCGTGGACAGGGGCGCCGTAATCACCGCGATGAGCAGCGAGTTGGCCATCGAGCGCCCGAAGGGCCGCTCCGGATTGTCGAACAGGCTGGTGAAGTTCTCGAAGTTCAGCGCGCTCGGCAGCCAGTGCCAGTCGGGGCTTGTCACTTCCTGCGTCGTCATCAGCGAGTTGCGGACGAGCATGTAGAACGGGATCAGGCAGACCACCGCGAGCAGGCACAGCACCAGATAGGTGAGTACGGAGCCGAGCAGCGTGCCCTGCAGCCTGGTGCCGCGACGGCGTCCGGTGCGGACGGGGCGCTCGGTGCGACGGACGGCGCGCGGGGTGGAAACGGTACTGGTCATGGGCTTAGTCCTTGTCGCGCGCGAAGCCGAGGATCCGGCCCTGCAGCAGCGTGATCAGCACGATCAGCAGGGTGAGCAGGAAGGCACCGGCCGAGCCGACTCCGTAGTCCTGGTCCTGGAGGGCCACGCCGTACAGGTGCATGAGCGGAGTGCGTACGGGCTCGCTGCCGAGTGAGGCGCCCGTGGAGAAGATCGCGTAGAACTCGTCGAAGGCCTGCAGGGCCGCGATGAACATCAGCAGCAGGATGGCGACGGAGGTGTTGCGCAGCATCGGGAAGGTGATGCTGCGGAAGACCCGCCAGGGGCCGGCGCCGTCCAGGGCCGCGGCCTCGTACAGGTGCTGGGGGATGGACTGGAGGCCGGCGATGAACAGGATCATGTAGAGGCCGACCTGGAGCCAGAGCCGCAACGTGACCAGCACGATCCAGTACAGCGGTGGGCTCTGGGTCTGGATCCAGGGGGTGGGATCCGCCCCGAAGATCGCGCCCAGGGTGTTGGCAAGACCGGAGGGCACCCCGCTGAACAGGGCCATCTTCCAGATCATCGCGGCGGCGACATAGCTGACCGCCGCCGGGAGGAGGAAGGCCGTACGGAAGAAGGCCCGGCCGCGTCGTACCCGGTTGACGAGTACGGCGAGGCCCAGGGAGGCGGCGAACGTGATCGGCACGATGAGCGCGGTGAAGCCCACGATCATGGTGAGCGAGTCACGGAAACGCTCGTCGCTCAGCAGCTGGTGATAGTTGTCCAGTCCCACCCAGTTGCCCAGCGAGATGGTGCGGCGCGCCTCGCTGAAGCTGAGCAGAAGGCTCCAGCCGATCGCGACATAGCGGAAGAGTCCGAGCCCGATGAGCATCGGCGCGACAAGGACCGCGAACGCGAGCATCTTCGACTGGCGCTCCGACAACCGCCGTCGGCGTCGCGCCTTGGCAGGCGTCGGCCGGACGGCGCCTGCTTTGAGCGTCGTGGTGTCCGTGGCGGTCATCGGGTTCAGCCCATCTGCTTGTCGAGGTCGGACTGGGCTTTGCCCTGGGCCTTGTTCAGGGCGCCTTGCGGTGCGGAGCCCTTGGCGATGTCGGCGGCCGCGGCGATGAACTCGGCTTGCATGGCCTGGGTCCACTCCGCGGGGAAGGACTTGCCGTTCTTGGCGGATATCTCGGCCGCGTCCTTGGCGGCGCCCTTGCTGAGTGCGGGCGTCTTGGCCGCGACCTGGGTCTGGGCCGGGACGTGGAAGCCGTACTTCACGGCCCAGTCGATCTGCAGATCGGTCTGCTTGATCCACAGCCACTCGAGGAACTTCTTGGCCTCGGCCTTGTGCTTGCTCTTGGAGTGGATCGCCTGGCTCCAGCCGCCGAGGCGCGCGACCGGCTTGCCGCTCTTGTCGTATGCGGGCCACGGCACGACGCCGAAGTCGTCGCCGAGTTCCTTCTCGACGGCGGGCAGCGCCCACAGGCCGCACCACTGCATGGCGGCGGCGCCCTGGTTGAAGGCGCCGGGGTCGTACCAGTCGGTGGTGAAGCCGAGCAGAACCGACTTGTCGGCGTGCAGTTCGCGCAGGCCGCCGATGGAGCGCGAGGCGTCGGCGTAGACGACCTTGTCGCCCTCGATCAGCTCGATTCCCTCGGACCAGGCAAGGAGGTAGGGACTGTCGCCGACACCGTCGTTGCCGATGAACAGGCCCTTCACACCGTCCGCCGTGAGCTTTTTGGCGGCGTCCGTCAGCTCGGCGAAGGTGGTGGGTGGCGTGATGCCGGCGTCCTTGAGCAGCGACTTGCGGTAGTAGAGGACCATGATGTCGTCCATGGTCTTGATGCCGTAGAGCTTGCCGTCGACGGTGAGGTAGTCGAGGTCGGCCTTGTTGAAGCCTGACTTGGCGGCGCCGTACACGTCGTCGAGCGGTTCGAGCTGTCCCTTGCGGGCCATCTCCGCGCGGAAGTCGCCGAGTTCGAAGATGTCGGGGGCATCCGCGCCGAGCAGCGCGGCGTTCAGCTTGGTCTCGTACTGAGAGACATCCGCGCCCCACACCACGTTGATCGCGATGTCGGGGTGGGCCTTGGTGAACTCCTCGGCGTAGCGCTTGACCGCGGCCTGCGTGCCCTCCTCGCCGTACTGGTGGTACCACTGCGTCAGCGTGACCTTGGCGCCGTTGGCCGCGGCGGTGCCCTGCGGGTTGCTGGAGCAGGCGACCACGCCTCCGGCGACGAACAGCATGGACGTGCCGAGGAATCCTCTGCGGGACAGGGTGGAACGGGAGGTCATGACAAGGTCCTTCCGGGGAACGGGTCTTCCAAGGCAGAACGGCGGTGTCCGCGGGGGAATCCGAGCTCCCGCGGACGATCAAGCGGCCCGAAGTCGGTCAAGCGGCGAAGAGGGACTGGATACTGACGGCCGCGGCCCCGCGCGCCCACTCCTCCCAGGGCAACGGGCGTACGACGAGCGGGCAGCGGTCGGCGGCACCGAAGGCCTGCCTGCTGAAGGCCTCGCGGATCTGTTCCTCGAAGAGGTCGTACGCGGCCAGTCCCTCGCCGGAGACCACCACCCGCTCGGGTCCGACGAGATTCACCATGGCGGCGAGCCCGAGACCGATGGCGGCTCCCGCCTCCGCGAAAACGGACTTGACCGCCGCGTCGCCCTCGTGGGCGCGGTCGATGGCGGTGGCCATGTCGAGCTCCGGGTCGCCGGTCACCTTCCGGGCCCGGGCGACGATGGCCTCCTCGGAGGCGATCGCCTCGACACAGCCGCGTGCCCCGCAATGGCAGGGCGGCCCGTCGCCCGCGGCGACCGGGATATGGCCGATCTCGCCGGCCACGCCGTAACCACCGGCCACCAGGCGCCCGTTGACCACCAGACCGCAGCCGATACCGACACCGACGGTGGCGAGCGCGAAGGAGTTGGTGCCCACGCCCTCACCGAACCATTGCTCGGCGACAGTCAGTGCCTTCACGTCGTTCTCGACCGTGACCTCCAGGTCGGTGGCCGCGACGAGCAGCTCGGCGAGTGCCACGTCCCGCCAGCCGAGGAAGGGCGAGTAGCGCACCCGGCCCCCTGGTCGGTCGACGTCACCCGAGACGGAGACACCCAGGTGATGTGTGCGTTCTGCGTAGGGCGGCGTCAACTGCGCGACCAGCGCGGCGACATCCGCGACCACCTGCCCGACGGAACGACCGGACACGGGCATGCGGTGGGCGGCTCGCACCTGGGCCCGCAAGTCCACGATCACGCCGATGAGTTCATCGGCCGTGACCTTGACCCCGACGAAGAATTCCCGGTCGGCACGGACCGCGAGCGGGTAGGCGGGCCGGCCCGCGCCCTCGGCGGCCCGTTCGGGCTGCGGCAGCTCCTCCAGATACCCGGCCTCGATCATCGGCTTGGCCGCCTTGGTGACGGCGGCCGAGGACAGGCCGGTGATCCGGGCGATCTCCGGGCGTGCGACGGGCCCACGGGTGAGCACGGTCGTGAACACCGAGTTCGCCGCCGGAGAGGTGAGCAACTCCGCTCGCTTCAGCAACATGGGGGAAACGTAGGGGTATTAATTTCCTTCGTCAATATTTAAATTCCGCGAGTTCACGCCTACGCTCCTGAGTCATGTCCCAGGTGATCTTCGACGCGTCCACGCGTACCTTCCTGCTCTGTGCCCCCGGCACGTCCTACGCGCTGCGCATCGACGCGGACGACACACCGCGGCATGTGCACTGGGGTGCGCCGCTCACCATCGAGCAGGCCGTGACGCTGCCCGTCCATGACGGCCTGCGCAGCAGCTTCGCCTCAACCAGCGGCGAGGAACTGCCAGTTGAGGGCGGCCCTCGCTTCGGCGCACCCTCCCTGCTCGTGCGCTTCAAAGACGGATCCCGCGGCATCGAGTGGCTCTACGAGGACCACACGATCAAGGACAACCATCTGGACGTACGGCTGCGCGACCGGCACTACCCGCTCGGCTGCACGCTGCACTACGCGATCCACGAGGACAGCGACGTCATCGAACGCTCCCTCACCCTGCACCACCTCGCAGACGGCGACGAGGCTCCGATCGAGGTACTGCGCTGCGACGCCGCCGCCTGGTCCGTGCCGACCGTATCCGGCCGCCGCATCAGCCACACCGTGGGCCAATGGTCGGGCGAGACACAGCTGCGGCGCACCGAAGCCCCTTATGCCGAGACGGTGTTCACCAGCCGCCGCGGCGTCTCGGGCCACTTCGCCAACCCGTGGGTGATGGTGGACGGTGGCGACGCCGACGAGACACACGGCGAGGTGTGGAGCATGGCGCTCGCCTGGTCGGGGAGTTGGCGGATCTCCGCCGTACGCGACCACACGGGCGGACCATTCACCGTCACCGGCGGGTCCGCACACGACGGAATCGTCTGGCACCTGCAGCCGGGTGAGAGCCGTCGCACCCCGACGTTCGCGGGCCTGTACAGCCGCGGCGGCTTCGGCACGAACAGCCGTGGCTGGCATCACTACGTCGCCGCACATGTACTGCCGCTGCCCGACGAAGTACGCCCAGTGGTCTACAACAGCTGGGAGGCGACCGGCTGGAACGTCACCCTGGAGGGCCAACGCACGCTGGCCACCCGCGCGGCCGACCTCGGCGTCGAACTGTTCGTGGTCGACGACGGCTGGTTCGGGCGGCGCACCAACGACCGCGCCGGGCTCGGCGACTGGCACCCGAACCCAGAACGCTTCCCGCAGGGCCTGGGTCCACTCATCAACGAGATCCGCGGCCACGGAATGCGCTTCGGCCTGTGGGTCGAGCCGGAGATGACCAATCCGGACAGCGACCTGTACCGCGAACACCCCGACTGGGTCCTGCACATGCCACACCGGCGCCGCACCGAACTGCGCAACCAACTCGTCCTCAACTTCGCCCGCGCCGACGTCGTGGAATGGGCCTACACCTGGCTGGACCACCTGGTGACCACACACGCGATCGACTTCCTCAAATGGGACATGAACCGCGCACTCACCGAGGCCGGCTGGCCCGGACACCCCGACGGCGAACGCCTGTGGACCGACCACACCCACGGCGTGTACGGCGTGCTCGAACGGCTGCGGCAGGCCCACCCGGACCTGCGTATCGAGGGCTGCGCAGGCGGTGGCGGCCGCGCCGATCTCGGCATGATGGCCCGCACCGACCAAATCTGGATCTCCGACAACACCGATGCCGACGACCGCATCCCAATCCAGCACGGCTACAGCCAGATCTACCCGGCCCGCACCATGTCCGCCTGGGTCACCGACAGCCCCAACCCCTACACACAGCGCACCACTCCACTCCCCTACCGCTTCCACATCGCGATGGCCGGCGCACTCGGCATCGGCGGCGACCTCTCCCGCTGGAGCGAGACCGAACTGGCCGAGGCCCGCGAACTGGTCGCCCTGTACAAGGACATACGCCCGGTGGTGCAGTTCGGCGAACAGTTCCGACTCCACGACGGCGTGCAGTACCGCGCCGGCGAACGGGTCGTCGTCATCGCCTGGGGCCAGGACCGCACCCTGCGCCTCACCGGCCTGTCCCCCACCGCGGCATACGTCGACGACGCCACGGGCGCCGTCCATCACGGGGCGGCCCTGCTCACACACGGCCTGCCGCTGAGCCTCCCAAAGGGCGATCACACGAGCACCGTGGTACGGCTGACACGAAACTGAGCCAGGAGGGCCGCCGCCTCAGAGAGGCTACGGCGTGGTCAGCGAGAACGGCGACCACATTGCGGGTGCCTCCGAGGACGCCTTGTTCGCAATGATCAGCGCACTCGACGACACGGACAACACGTTCATCATCATCGAACCCGATACGGTCGACCCCACCTGGTTCGCGGCCGTGACCGTTTTGGAAGAGGGCGGGTACGACTCCCAGAACACGACCTAGTCGCGCTTGGGCCAGACCGGACCCTCATCGGTCCAGATGACGCCCTTGTTGCGGCACAGGCAGAAGGGGTGGCCGATGGGGTCGGTGTAGACCTGCCAGCCATAGCCCTCGGGGCCGATGAAGTCCTGCCTGAGCGTCGCACCGAGGTCAAGAACACGGCGCTGCTCGGACTCGATCTCGTCCACTTCGAAGTCGAGGTGGAACTGCTTGGGGTGCTCGCTGTCGGGCCACTGCGGAGCGCGGTAGTCGCCCACCCGGATGAATGCCAGCTCGACCTCGCCGAACTGGATGCCGGCCCAGTCCTCCGAACTGCCTTCCTTGACCGGACGGCCCGTCACCTCGGAGTAGAAAGCCGCCAGCTTCATCGTGTCCGGGCAGTCGATAATGAAATCGGTGAGTCGCAGCATCCCGCGATCTTGCCACAAGCTCACCGCCGTCTTCGAGAGAGCCCCTGGAACGGTACCGTCCCACCCGCGCGCCCAACGCCCTTTCGCAAGGCGGCAGACGTTCCTGCCGACGACGTCGGGACGTTGGGGCTTCGCTGTACTGGCTCCCCGGGCTACTTCATCCACCGACCCACCACTCAGGGCAGCGGCAAAAGCGGTGTGACGCTCCGGCAGCTCCAGGTGCCGCGGTGAGCGGGATCGAGGGCGTCCAAGGTCAGGTTGATCACGTTGGGCGAGTACAAGGTGGCGAGGTGGCCCGACCGGTCACCGGGGCACACCTGCTGGAGCGTGATGTTGTCGACCTGCCCGGAGCCACCGGCGGGGGCGGTGAGGAACCCGGAGGTGTACGGGGTGACCATCTTGTCGTGGGTGGTGGCCACCACCGTGTAGGCGACCCCGAGCAGGGTATCGCCGCCCCTATTGAGTCGCCTCAAGAACGGGGAGCCCGCCAACTGCTGTTGGATGGACGGGCCCACCGCCGTGTCGGTCGCCGGGGCGATCGTCCTGACGAGCGTGTCGAGCCCGTTCACCGTCGTCCCGTGATTGTCCGGGGCGAGTCCGACCAGCCGGTGCACCTTCGACGCGCCGCCCTCGAACTTCATGTACTGGCGCGGCATGAGCCCGCCCAGCGAATGCCCCACCAGATCCACCGTGCGAGCCCCGTTGGTGCGCAGCACACGTTCGATGTAGGCGGCCAGCTCCCGGGCGGAGTCCTCGATACGGCCGGTGCCCTTCGCGCCCAGCGCATTGAGAGGGCTGCCGTGGGCGCCGTAGTTCAGGGCATAGACGCAGTAACCGGCGTCGGCGAGCGCCGGAGCCATCGCGCTCCAGCTGTTGTACGCGTTCATGGCTGTTCCGTGGACCAGCACGACCGGCCGGGGATGAGCACGCCGGTCCGTACCGGACGGGCACGGGCGCGTGGGATCCGTTCGGGCCCCGGGCGGGCTGGAGTTGGCCAGTACGGGTGACAGCAGGGTGGGCACGATGGCGCCGAGAGCGGTGTCGTGATGCGGGCGGGGCTCAGCAGACGCGCTCGCGGCCACGGACGAGGCCGGGCAGGCAAGGGCAGCAAGGGAGCAAACGACGGCGGCCGTCGCGGCGAAACGCGAAAGCATGGGGCGTACCTTCCGGCAGGCGGGCCAGGGCGGACGGGACCCGATGCGCACCAACGCGTCCGGGCCCCGAACCAGCAACGCCGAGCGCGTGCCGGGGTAACGGCACGTCCCCCTGCTGCACCACAGCGTCTGACTTCCACCCGGGGGGGAAGGCCACCACGCGTCCGTCCGCGCACTGGAGCGGTACGCCCGTCCCGGCGCCGACTCGGTCAGCCGAGACGTCACCGAACACGGCTTGGGACTGGGCCCCCGATGCCGGGTCCAGGGCGTTGCAGCAGTCGCCCCCGGCGGGTTCGGCACGAAAGGGCATTAGCGCGGGCGTACAGACAGTAGTCAGAACTCGCCACGAAAGTGAGACAAGGCCTCCAATCCATCACCAGCAGGCCCAGCAGCAAAGACACTCATACAAAGCGGCCGTTCTCTCGCACTTCGCTACTCAACATCTCGAAGCGTGGAGAACGTCCGTGAGGGCTGTCTTGAGAAGAACCGCAGATCAGCAGGTCGGGTGACGCCAGAGGTTACACACCAAGATACAGGTCTCCTGTAAAAGGTGCTCTGAATGGGAATCAGACGTCCCGCTCAGTTAAAACGGAATGCCGCCCGCCACATGCCCCCCGGCTCCATCCACTGAGGCGCTTGCTTGTAACTGATCGTCGTACTAGTTTCGCCGCAGATGGAATGAACCGGCCTACGAAGCCACACTCAGGGGGAAAAATGGCGATCGATTTCGCGAGTCGACGGATAACTTTCAGCGCACATACCGGATCACCTCAGGACGTGGACCAGGTGTTCTCCTTCCCTGCCAATGTCCGCAAGGCGGAGACTTTTGTAAACGGCTTCAACATCGGCTTCGAAGGGACGGATCACGAGTTTTTCCGTCAGGAGGTCAACACGGCTGTCCGTGCAATCAACGGGAACGTCGTGACCGTGCGTACGGTGTTCTCCCTCCGGGACAGCAGCGGGAACTTCGATGATCCCTTCAGCGGCTTCGTCGATGTCGTAGTAGTCGCCGATCTCCTCTAGTACAAGGGACGCAGCAGTACGTCCGTCCCGCCTCATGCGGGAGGTACCGCATTCTCGCCCTCAGAGTATGGAGGGCGGGCCACGGCGGGAGGCTCTCGAAATGGGCGGGGAGGCGGCGCGCTCCGTGCGAAAAATACCGCCTCGAATCCGCCGTCGCCCCGCGAACGACTTACGTCACCGCGGAGCGAGGGAATGCTGCCGCCATTGGGTTCACAGTCTTCACGGTCGATGTTCAAGCGGAGCTCAGGAATTTTCGGACAGGAGACGTTCCATGGCCCGACAAATCATCTCCACCTCCGCGGCACCAGAGAATTCTGGCTACAGTCAGGCGGTCAAGGTCGGCAACACGATCTACGTAGCTGGAACAGTGGGAGTCGATGTGACCACCGGTGAACTCGCCGGGCCCGCTATTCAGGAGCAAACCCGCCAATCGCTACTCAACTGCCAGGCCATCCTCCGCGCCGGCGGAGCCGAGCTGAGCGACGCTGTAATGGTTCACACCTTGCTGATGCGACCTCAGGACGCCGATGACATCATCAAGGTCTTTGAAGAATTCTTCCCCGACGTGCGGCCACCTCGCTGCGTGAGCAAACTGGGAGTCGACCGGCCTGGAATTTTGGTGTCGATCGCCATGGTGGCCGTCATAGAGTGAGTAGGGGCGGGCACTAGCGCGGTGGCTTCCGCTCCGTTTCCAGCCCCGCCGCTTCTTGCTGATGCTGAACAAGGCGGAGGGCCAGGGCCTGTTCGAGGGCTGGCTCCTGCGGGTAGCGGTCGAGTATCGGCATACGTTCAAGCGAAGTTCGCTCTTGGGCCCAACATGCCGAACCACTGCTGGGCGCCGAACTCTTCGAACCGCTCTACTTCCGTGAACCCCAGCTTTGCCGCCAGGTGCATCGCGCTCTTGTTGGCGGTCTGAGTACAGAGCACCACCGGTTCATCGGGGAAGGAGTCCATGCACCAGATGAGTGCGGCGCGGCACGCCTCAGCAGCGTAACCATGGCCCCACGCCGTGGGCAGGAACATGTAACCGAGCTCAACTTCCCCACCCTCAGGACGGACATGCCCCGGACGCGTGGCGTCACGTCGCTCGAATTGGATTGAGCCGATCATCGCTCCGTCGAGAGCGACGACGAAGACACCAGGTCGCCGCCCGGGTATGTCAGGGATCGCGCGTTCGAGCTCGTCGCGCGGCTGCGGCCCACCCAGGTAAGTGCGCACCTCCGGCGAGGCGAACAACTCGACGAACGCGCTGCGGTCGCGACTCTCGGACTCTCGCAGCGTCAGGCGTGCGGTACTTATCGGGGCAGGTGGCCAAGCGGAGGGCACGAGTTCAGTCATGCCCTGGAACCTACCGCCCGCCCCCTGCGGCAGATCCGAGGGAAACCTGTGGTCGTAGCGCCGGGTGGGCCCCTCGCCATAGTCGCGTAGAGCAGATGCAAAGGGGGCCACCCCTCCCCTACCTGCAGCCCTCGGATGCGTCCCCGTGAGCGCGGGGCATCGTCGCAGTCGAGCAGCCTGCGGGCATACGACGCGGGACCATGCCCATGGGCGCGGCG
Source organism: Streptomyces sp. NPDC054872 (assembly GCF_053610705.1). NCBI lineage: Bacteria > Bacillati > Actinomycetota > Actinomycetes > Kitasatosporales > Streptomycetaceae > Streptomyces > Streptomyces sp. NPDC054872. The sequence goes on from NZ_JBSGYY010000054.1 coordinate 28,445, forward strand.
AGCAGGCCGTGGGCGAGGCCTCCCCCGCTTCCACCGGATGAAGGGCGGCGGCCGGCTGCTCGGCGTGTGTCGGTCCGGGGGCCGGAGCTGTTCGGCATGTACGGCACGTACGGCAGGGGGCGCACTCGACGAGTTCGGCGGCGCACCGCACGCCTCGGGCCCGGTACGGGCTCAGGTTCCACGGCCGTCGAGCGCAGCGGCCGATCCTGTCTCCCTTGGCCGACGTCGGCTAGGAACGCGTGATTGCTTGCTCAAGAAGGCTCTGAAGGGCGCGCTGCTGTTCGGAGCTAAGACCAGCCAGCGGTGAGTCCTGGGCGAGGAGTTCGAGGAGCCGTTCGCGGGAGGCGCTGCCTGCTGAGGTGAGGACGAGGTGCTTGGCGCGGCGGTCGGTGGGGTGCGCGCGGCGCTCGACCAGGCCCCGTTTCTCGAGCTTGTCGATGACGAAGGTGGCATTGGAGGGCTCGCAGCTCATGCGTTCGGCGAGCTCTCGCATGGTCATCGGCCCGGTCATCTCCCGCAGCGCGGTCGCCTGGGCCGCGGTGAGGCCCAGCGTGACGGCGCGTTCGCGTACGTGGTCGGAGATCTGCTGGGCCAGCCCGTTCACAAGGCCGCACAGTTCTCGCTCGGCGATGGCGTGCGGCTCCAAGGGCGTCGTCATGCATCCCACCCTAGCAAGTCCATCAAGCAAGAATATTTCGAGCTTGCATGATTCTAGCTTGATGCTTATGGTCATCACCGTCGCCTCCGACGGGCACGGCGACGACCACCAGAACACAGGGGAGATGGACATGACCTATTCCGCAACTGACGGGGATGACCGGCTGCGGCGGCCGGCTGGCATCCGTTCGATACAGCTGGGCGACACGAGGGTGTCCTACGTGCCGGACGGAGCGGTGCAGCTGCGGCCGCGCGATTTGATCCCCGACACAACCGGCGAGGTGTGGGCCGCCCACCCCGAGTACCTGGACGAGTCCGGCAGCCTGGTGGCGAGTATCGGCGGCCTGCTGGTGGAGAACGGCGACCGCGCACTGTTGATCGACGCGGGGTTCGGACCGCAGTCATGGCCGCCCGCGCCGGACGGCCCGCGCGGCGCGATCCACGGGGGCGCGCTCCTGGACAGCCTGGTCCAACTCGGCCGCAGGCCCGAGCAGATCGAGGCGGTGGCCATCACTCACCTGCACCCCGATCACACCGGTTGGGCCTGGCATCTCGCACCCGGCGCCGACCGGCCCGCATTCGCCCATGCCGACTACCTGATGTCCGAACGGGAATGGGCCCGGCGCGACCTCCTCGAGGCGCAGGAGGTCGCCGGCCTGACACCGCACGTCCGTACCGTGACCGACGGGCAGGAGATCTTCCCGGGCGTACGGATGCGGATCACCGCCGGTCACTCGCCCGGACATGCCGAGTACGTCATCACCTCGGGCGGGCAGCGGCTGATCGCTTTTGGCGACGCGCTGCACTCCCCGATCCAGGTCGCCCACCCCGAATGGTCCACCGCCTTCGACCACGATCCCGTCCGCGCCGCCGACCACCGCCACCAGCTCGTCGCAGAGCTGGCAGAACCCGACACGATCGGGTTCGGCATCCACTTCGCCGACGTGGTGTTCGGCAGTGTCCGGCGGGACGGCGACGACCTCGCCTGGCGTCCCCTGGACGCCTGACAATGAGGAAGTGAGGGGTGGTTCTGCTGATGCGCCTGACCGACGTCTTCGACTGTCCTGTTTGGGACGGGGCGGCAGCGAAGAGCGGCCTCAACCGCTCGATCTCGGATGCCGGATGGGGGTGTTCCTCACGATCCTGCGTCAGTTGCGGCCACACCGCGCACGCCGACCACGTTGGGGTACGCAACGTTCGTAGGTGACCGTCCTGCGAGTCTCTCCTTCGACGGCGGAACGGTGGCTCGTTCGGGCGGATGTCAGTGCGGTGCCGGTGTGGAGGCGTCGTCCCGTACAGGGGCCGCAGTATTGCGCTGGGCGACGATCCGCGTGCGGTGGCCGGCGCCGCTGAGTGCGAGCGCGATCAGCGGCAGCAAGGTGAGTGCGGCGAAGACGGCGCCAACCAGGGCCGGTCCGGTCAGGCCGAGAGAGGAGTCCAGGGCCCGGCCCGCGACGAGGGAACCGACAGCGATGCCGGTGTTGTAGCCGGAGGTGGTCAGCGCCGAGGTGAGAGTGGGGGCATCCCCGGCGAAGCGGACGGCCAGGGAGGTGACGACCGGATTGACGGTGAACCCGGCCAGGGCCATGGCGAAGACCAGGAATACGGCGGCCACCGGACTGCTGGAGGCTGGGACCAGGGCCAGCAGGATGAGGGAGGTGGCAGCCGCCGCGGTGATCGTGGTGACCATCGGGCGACGGTCCCCGAGACGGCCGCCGAGGGCGGTGCCGCCCAACGCCCCGACGCCGAAGGCGATCAGCACCAGCGGCACGGCGCCGGCCGGGATGCCGGCCCGGTCGGTCAGCAGCGGGGTGATGTACGTATACGTCGCCAGGACACCGCCCATGATGAGTACCGCTGCACCGAGGGCCAGCCAAAGCCTCCCCTGCTTGAGGGCCCTGACCTCGGACCGCACCGACACCTCGGACCGCCGCTCCGTTCGGGGGATGAACCGGCCGATGAACGTGGCGGCGAGCGCGGCAACGAAGGCCAGTGCCCAGAACGGGCCGCGCCAGCCGGTGTATTGACCGACGAACGAGCCGATCGGCACACCGATCACGTTGGCCAGCGTGAGGCCGCCCATCATGACGCCGACCGCACGCGTGGCGCTCGCAGTCCCGGCGGTGGTGGTGGCGATGACGAAACCGACGGCCCAGAACGCTCCGGTGGCCAGCGCGGTCACCACGCGGGCAATCAGCACAACGGTGAAGGAAGCGCTCAGGGCGGCGACGGCGTGACCGAGAGCGAAAACCGCGAGGGCGCCGATGAGGGTGTGGCGCTGGGGCAGCCGCAGGGTGGCCATGGCCATCGTGGGCCCACCAACGATCATGCCGACGGCGAACGCCGTGATCAGTAGACCGGCGTGCGACACGCTCACGTTCAGGTCGGCAGCCATCTCGGGCAGCAGTCCGGCGATGACGAACTCGGTGGTGCCCATCAGGAAGGTGCCGACGGCGAGCACCCACACGACGAAGGGCAGTCGGTCGGGGGCGGACCCGGTGGCGGAGGGCATGCGAAAACTTCTTCCGTACGGGGAGGGGTGGGGGCGGGGTCAGGAGGCAGCTTCGACGGTGATGCGGTCGACCCCGGACAGTTGGTCGGCGTCGGCGTCGATGTGGCCGAGGATCAACAGATCTTCTGAGGCGGAGGGGCCGTCCTTGTAGAAGATGGCGAGGTTGCCCCACGGTGCGAAGTAGGCGATGTCTCCGACCTTTGCTGCGGCCGGCCTGGGAGCGCCGTCGGTGGTCAGTTTCCTCGGCGGGTCGGCGACGCGCTCGGTTCCGTGGAAGTCCTCGAGGTACAGGGTGAGCGGGAGCAGGGAGGCAAGGTCGCGGGCGGCGGGGCTGTCGTTCAGGGTCGCGCCAACCGGCCGACCGTCGATGGTGACGCGGATTTCCATCTGAGTGCTCCTGTCTGATCGGGACGCGCTCGCTGACGCCGAGGTCTGCGACTGCTTAGCCGCCGGGGCGGACGACGAGGCGGAGGTTGTGGCGGGGGCCTGCTCGGCGGGTGAGGCGTCGGAGCAAGCGGCCGCGGCCAGCAGCAGGCCGCCGGTGGCGGCCGCGGTCAGAGCCCGGCGACGCGTGAAGGTCATGGTGTGGTGTCCTGCGCATCCGGCATGGGCTCGGCGTAGTGGCGAAAGCCCTTGCGGTCGGTGTGCAGGTTGTACAGCCTCTCGGCCAGCGCCTCGGGGCTGGAGGTCGCGGAGTCGGGGCTGATCGCGCCGGGGACGATGAGCTGGGCGGCATGGATGTTCTCCGGGGCGAGCGCGGTGTGGAGCATCGCCGCGTAGGCGCTCTCGGCGGCGAACGCGATCGAGGTGCCGGCCCGGTCGGGGTGCGGGCGTACCGCGCTGCCGCCGTTGACGAACAGCAACGTGCCCCGGCCGAGCTCCCGCATGCCGGGCAGGACCGTGTTCACGCAGGTGAGCGGCCCCTTGACGGAGAAGGCCAACGGGTCATCCAGGTCGGCCGCGGTGGTGTCCAGGACCGGCTTCATGAAGTCGCCGCGGGGCACCGGGCTGAACTGGAGGACCTCGACGGGTCCCAGCGCGTCCGCGGCTTCGCGCAGGGCCTCGGTGAGGGAGGCGGGGTCGAGGACGTCGGCGGTGAAGCCGCGGGCGTGCACGTTCTCCCTCACCAGTTCGGCTGCCAGGTTGTCCTGGTGCTGGGCGCTGCGCGAGAGGAGGGCGACGCTGTGGCCCGCTTTGCCGAAGCGACGGGCGGTAGCCAGCCCCAGGCCAGGGCCGGCGCCGATAAGGGCGAATGTGGTCACGGTAGTTCTCCTCAACAACGTGGGGCGGGCGGGCCGCATCAGGGTGGCCCGAGGAAGAAGCGGTGCGGTTCGCGCGGGGGCTCATGGCGCGGCGTTCGTCGGCGCCGCGCACCCCTCGGCAACCTGAAATCAGGCTGCGGGGTTCAGCAGCTGGCGGGGCCTGCGGCGTAGCCTCGTCGGTGTTTCGGGGGTCAGCCATGGCACGACGTCGTGATCGACATCGTCCTCGTCGATGGCCAGGTGGACCATCAGCCGGTTCGCCGCGGCACCGTGCCAGTGCCCTCATCGTCCTCGAACAGGACGCGATGGCCGGGCGGGATGACGTCCACCGGACCGCACCGGCGCTGACACAGACCGATGCCGTCGGTGACGAAGTTGGTTTGGCCCAGCGCCTGGCGGTGCTTGTGCGTGGATGCGCCCCGCAGGAACTGGACCAGGTTGGCGGTCCTCCAGAGTCTCGAAGCGGACGTCGCCAGGGGCGTGGATCACTGCGCCGCGCATGAGAGGTTCCTTTGCCTACCGGTTGCAGATGCGGGGCCCCGGAGCCCCGGGCGGAGGACCGCCCGAGCGGGGCGCGGAGCTGCGCCTTCGCCGCCTTGGTGGCCGAAGGAGAAGCACCACGCCTTCCAGGTAACTCCCTCTTCACGCGCGCAGCGAGTCACTGACGAGGGGTGTACCGGCGGTACACCCCTTTGGCCGCGTGCGGGGCTACCGTCGAAAACATGGACAACCCGTGAGGGGGGCCCGCGAGTTCCCCACCTCGCGGCGCGCAAAGATCACCCCCGCCCAGGCCGGACCAGTCTGCAAGGGACCCTGGACATAACCACCGCCGGACCGGTGTTCGTCCGCAACGGTCGGGTCGACATTCTCGCCGCCAACCAGCTCTTCCGCGCCTTCTACACCGACCGCTGCGCCACGCCCGGCAACCAGCAGAACCTGGCCCGCTGCACCTTCCTCGACCCGCCTCCCACCGCGTTTAGCCAGCGGGGCACCGCACGGGTGCAATGGAGTGTTGGGTGGTCAGAGCACTGACGATGGGCGAGCAACAACTAGCGTCTCACCGGCCGTTGAACAGGGCGATGGTGCGTCCCACTCGTGGCGCAGGATACGCCTGAGGAGTGCGCCGTTGAGGCTGCCGAGCGCTCCCTCGGTGGCGCCCATGCCCAGCGAGGTGAGCCAGACGACGCGCGGGGATGCCGAGGCGACCAGTCGGGCGCCGTCGGAGAGGATGGCGGGATCCTGCTTCTTGGTGAGGCCCAGGCCGCTGATGACGACGTCGGCTTCTGCGACGGCGTTCACCACGCTGTCGGGGTAGGCGACGTCGGCCTACACGGCGCCGCCTACCGGCGTCAGGCGCCGTTGGTGGGCGTCTCCAGGGTCTCGCGAAGCGGCAGGCACTCGCGTTGGGACGCCGGGACCTGCCTGGGTTCAACCAGCAGGGGGGACACACGGGTGTTCCACTCCCCCGGTAGCCCGGGAAATCCGTTGGGCTGCCCGGCTTGCGTCAGACATGATCGGCCTATGGACACCTTCCTGGAGACCGAGCGTCTGGCCCTGCGCCGCTTTACTGCCGATGACGCGGACCTGCTGATCGAGTTGGACAGTGACCCGGCGGTGATGCGCTACCTGAGCGGCGGCGATCCGACCGCGCCGGAAGTCATCCGGGAACAGCATTTGCCGAAGATCCTCGACGGTTATGTGAAGTGGGGTGGCGACCTGGGACTGTTCGCCGCGCACGAGAAGGACGGCGGCGCGTTCATCGGCTGGTTCATCCTCCGGCCCGGGCAAGAGGGCCCCCTGGACGAAGTCGAACTCGGCTACCGGTTGCGGCAGGCGGCCTGGGGCAAGGGTTATGCCACCGAAGGCTCGCGGGCCTTGCTGGCCAAGGCGTTCACGGAACTCGATGTGCGCATGGTCTGGGCGGAGACGATGTCCGTGAACCACGGTTCGCGCAAGGTCATGGAGAAGCTCGACATGAGGTTCGCGGGCGCCATCTCTGTCCCTTCAGACATGGGGAACATCGAGGGCGCCGCGCAGGGAGGCGTACGGTACGAGATCACCAAGGAGCAGTGGAAGCAGCCGTAGCCAACGGCGTGACCAGGCGTTTGACGTCCAAACGACCTGCTCGCCCTCTCGGCCCAGACCACGGACGACGTGGACATGGGATTCAACCGCGAACCCGGGGGACTCGACATCGGCCGCTGCAACAGTCCTGCCCCCTCCGGCCAGAGGTAGCAGGGGCCCAGTACGGCAAGGCAACGAGGTAGTGAGAAAGAGCAGCTGGCCTGAACTGGAGAAGCGGAGTGACTTCGATGCATGAGGGCAGCGCCTGGACTGTACCGGCATACAAGGGCTTGGGTGGAGCTCCGATGTGGGTCGTGATCGGGCTCCTTGTCCTGGGGCTGGCTTGGGCCGCCCTTGCGGCATCGAGGAAGCGAAAGTGATCGGTTTCTACACCCGGCTGTTAGCGGCGGGCTATGGGTACAGGTGCAGTCCATCGGAGGGGCACTGAAGCAGGAGTTGGCTGGAAGCTGGCCGAGTACGCCATTGGACCCGAAACGCATCGTCCACGCCCCTACAGATCTCGCCAGTCGCCGACCCGCTGCCCAACGGCCAGACGTCGTTCCACTGGGCCGGCCAGGGTGGCCCCGGCCGAGTTCACACAGCAGGTTCCGGGAGGGTACCGAGGTGCTCGATGACCCGCTTGCGCAGGAGAAGGTACTCCTCCCGGCGGCGCAGAGGGCCCGGCGGGCGTTTCACCACACGGCCTTCGGTGACGGTCTGACCTCGCTGGAACTGCTCGAGTGTCAGGTCCAGTTCGATGCCGCTGGCCAGCCGGTTCCACCAGTGGAAGCCGTGCTGGATGCCGTTGAAGTAGACCTTGCCCGTCATGAGGTCGCCGCCGAAGACGTCATGGACGATCAAAGCCGTGATGTCGCAATGGCCCCAGGCCGGGTTCTCCGGCTGCCAGCCGGAGCGAGCCAGGTCGTCAGGCGAGCAGGTGTCAGCGGCCCAGCTGGCGCGCAAGGCTTTGTCAAGGTCGAGCAGGTTCCAAGGGGTCATGCCGACAGCATCGCAGTGACCACTGACACCGGCGTTGACGCTGGGAGGAGGGTCAGCGCCACGCTCATCCGTGGGGCCTGTGCTGCTGTGACTGGCTCTGTGCGGCTTCCTCTGCTGTTCCTCGACGTCGACGGACCGCTCATTCCTTTCGGGGCGGAGCCGCAGCAGTATGCAACTCATGCGCTCGGTTCCCATCTGCGCGGGGTCGACGGCAATCCGCTCCTGACCAGGGTTAATCCTCAGCACGGGGCCAAGTTGGCCTCGCTTCCCTGTGAGGTGGTCTGGGCCACGACGTGGATGGAAGAAGCGAACGAGTGCATCGCTCCACTGCTCGGTCTTCCGCAGCTTGACGTGGTTGTCTGGCCGGAGCCTTCAGACATCGATGATCAGGACGAACGCGATGGGCTGCACTGGAAGACGCGTGCCCTTGTCGACTGGGCGGCAGGGCGGCCGTTCGTATGGGTTGATGACGAGGTCACGGACACAGATCGGGCCTGGGTCGCCGCCCATCATCAGGGACGCGCCCTGGTCCACCGAGTTGATGCCCGCCTTGGCCTCACCGATGGCGACTATGCGGCTCTCGCCGCGTGGCTGCGACAGCCGTACGGGGCGGAGATCCGCCAGCGGATGGTGAGCCGACGCCCCGAGGACGGTGGACCGTTCAGCGAGACACTGGAGTGATCAGTCGGTCTTGGCCGTTTCTTCGGCTCGGGCTCGCGTCGACGTACCAAACACAGTCGCTACCCGGCCGTGGCACAATTCGCGGCCGGTCAGGCCAACTTACCCGCCGCGTCGCGGCCTCGGGGAAGATGTCAGTGGGCAGGGACGCGGGTGAGGCGTTCGCGCAGGGTGGCGGCGAATTCTTCCGCTCGCGCCAGCTGCGTGCGCAGCTTCTCCACCTGCTCGGTCGCGTCCTGCTCGTAACTGCGCACGCACTCCATCAGTGCCCCGCGCTCGTCCGTCGGCAGTTCCTCGCCGGAGTCGAGACGGTCGGTGGCCTCCAGTAGGTCGCGCATCTGGTCCAGGGTGAAACCGAGCGGCTTCATCCGGCGGATGACCATCAGGCGTGCCACGTCGGACTCGGTGTAGAGACGGAAGCCGCCCTGGGAGCGGGCGGAGGGGATGACCAGGCCGGTCTCCTCGTAGTGCCTGATCGTGCGCAGCGACAGCTCGGTCCGCGCGGCGACCTCGCCGATCTGCATGTGCTCGCTGCTCACGCGGGCGTCCTTCCTCTTGTGTCACCGAGGCCACAGGCGACCTTCATCCATCTCTACCCTAACGTTAGGGTAGAGTAAGTGATCGTGGGGTGCGGGTTCGTGCCGTCCCCGCCCTCTATGGTGCGGGGTCGTTCCCGTGACCGTCAGCCGTGTCGGGGCCGACGAAGCCCCCGGCGAAGACCGCCTGCAGGAGAGAGCGTGCGCATGCCCATGACGCCCAGCGCCGCCGCCTGCCCGCCGTGACCCTTCGCCCCTGAAGCAGTACCGGGAGCCTTTCGCTCGCACCCCGCTGCTGCGTTGTGAACCTCAGCCCGTTGTACGCGGGCTCCGCGGATGGCCGCCCCGGCTGTCCGGCGCCTTCCCGCACGCCCCGCAACGACGACGGGCGTGCCCGAGCACGACAGGTACCTGCTCTTGTCTACGTCCGCTCTGTCCCCGGCCGCCCGGCTGCGCGGCCTGCGTCCCGACTGGCTGAAGGATCCGAAGGTCTGGCGCACCGAGATCCTGGGCGGCCTGGTCGTCGCCCTCGCTCTGATTCCCGAGGCGATCTCCTTCTCGATCATCGCCGGGGTCGATCCGGCGATCGGTCTGTTCGCGTCCTTCACGATGGCGGTGACCATCTCCATCGTGGGCGGACGCCGCGCCATGATCTCGGCGGCGACGGGCGCCGTCGCACTGGTGATCGCGCCGCTGAACCGCGAGCACGGGCTGGGCTACCTGGTCGCCGCCGTGATCCTGGCCGGCGTCTTCCAGATCGTTCTGGGCGCGCTCGGTGTCGCCAAGCTGATGCGGTTCGTGCCCCGCAGCGTGATGGTCGGCTTCGTCAACTCCCTCGCCATTCTGATCTTCATGGCGCAGGTCCCGGAGATGCACGACGTGCCCTGGCCCGTCTACCTGCTCATCGCGGCGGGTCTCGCCCTCATGGTGTTCTTCCCGAAGGTCACCAAGGTGATCCCGGCCCCGCTCGCGTCCATCGTGATCCTCACGGTCATCACGGTCGCGGCCGGGATCGCGGTGCCGACCGTCGGTGACAAGGGCGAGCTGCCGTCCTCGCTGCCGGTGCCCGGCCTGCCCGATGTGCCGTTCACCATGGACACGCTGACGACCATCGCTCCCTACGCGCTCGCCATGGCGCTGGTCGGCCTGATGGAATCTTTGATGACCGCCAAGCTCGTCGACGACATCACCGACACGCACTCCTCGAAAACCCGTGAGTCCATCGGCCAGGGCATCGCCAACATCGTCACCGGCTTCTTCGGCGGTATGGGCGGCTGCGCCATGATCGGCCAGACGATGATCAACGTGAAGGTGTCCGGGGCCCGTACCCGCCTGTCCACCTTCCTCGCGGGCTCGTTCCTGATGGTGCTGTGCGTCGTCTTCGGACCCGTCGTCTCCGACATTCCGATGGCCGCGCTGGTCGCTGTGATGGTGATGGTGTCCTTCGCGACGTTCGACTGGCACTCCATCGCCCCGAAGACGCTCAAGCGGATGCCCGCCGGCGAGATCGCCGTCATGGTCATCACGGTGGCCTGCGTGGTCGCCACCAGCAACCTCGCCATCGGCGTCGTCGTCGGCTCGATCACCGCGATGGTCATCTTCGCCAAGCGTGTCGCCCACCTCGCCAGCGTCACCGCGGTCATCGAGCCCGACGGCAGCAGCGTGGTCTATTGCGTCACAGGTGAGCTGTTCTTCGCCTCCTCCAACGACATCGTCGGACAGTTCAACTACGCCACCGACCCCGACAAGGTCGTCATCGATCTCACCGCCGCCCACATCTGGGACGCCTCCTCCGTCGCCGCACTCGACGCCATCGAGACCAAGTACAAACAGCGCGGCAAGACCGTCGAGATCATCGGGCTCAACCACCCGAGCGCCCAGATCCACGAAAAGCTCAGCGGCGAACTCACCAACGGCCACTGAAATATGCCCTGCGCAGAGCGCAGGGCATCCGGAACCACACGAGCCGTAGGAGCGGAGTTACTTCGTCCCACCCCCGTCCGTCGACGTTCCTCGAACAAGCACTACGTTTGGCCCAGCGCACGCACGGCAGCGCAGCCGGGCCTCGGCCGAAGCATCGTGGCACGGGTGCCCTTACCGTCCCGCTCACCGCACCGCGAAACGCGGGCCGGCGGACCCTCGTACGGACGGGCACGGCCCGACTCAGAGGATCGCTCCCGCGTACGCGGTCACATCCTGCACCGATGCGTTGCCGCCGCAGATCACCAGACCGAGCCTGGTCGCCTCGCCGGTCTTGGCCAGGACGCGGCGGGCGGCGGGGAGGAGGCAACCCGCTGCCGGCTCCGCCCATACCCTGGCGTGCTCGGCCAACTCGAGCACGCCCGCGAAGGCCTCCGCCTCAGGCACGACCAGCACCTCATCGACCAGGTCACGCACCATGGCGTACGTCAGAGGAGACACCATGGGCGCGCTCAGCGTGCTGATACGTGAGTCCACATCCACTTGGACCGGCCCACCGCAGGCCAGCGCCCGGGACATCGCGTCGGCACCAGTTGTCTCCACTCCCCACACGCGCACGCCCGGCCGGCGTGCCCGCAGCGCCGCCGCCACCCCGGCGATCAGGCCACCACCGCCGATGGAGACCAGGACGTCCGTCAATTCACCGGCGTCGGCGGCGAGTTCGAGTCCCACGGTGCCCTGCCCCGCGATGACCACCGGGTCGGAGAACGGGTGCAGCAGCGCGAGCCCGTCCGCCTCCAGCCGGTCCATCGTCGCGAAGGCCTCGGCCATGGTCGCGGTCAGTCGTACATCAGCTCCGGTGGCCCGGGCAGCCTGCACCGAGCGTGCCGGTGCGGTCTGCGGCATCACCACGGTGGCGCGCACACCCAGCGCGGCCGACATCTCCGCCACGGCGACACCATGGTTGCCGCCGGACACCGCGACCACGCCGGCCGCGCGTTGCTCATCGGTCATCGCCAGCAGCTTGGCAACGGCTCCCCGCGCCTTGAACGAACCCGTGCGCTGCAGCAGCTCGAGCTTCACCGTGACCGGCACCCCGAGCAGCGCGGTCAGCCCCGGGCTGGGCAGCGTGGGAGTGTGCACCACATGCCCGGCAATCCGCGCCGCCGCGCTCTCCACGTCCTCAACAACAACCATGGCGCCCCTCCCGAATGTCTCGCACGCCGTATCCCTCTGCACCCTACGCGGACGATCCACCCCTGTTATCACCGCCCGGGCCGGTGAACTACGCGACCAGATCGAGCACTTGACCGCTCCCCTGGCCGAGACCGAAGCGCGTCTGGCAGACCTGGCCACCACCCGGAAGGTCATCGCCGAACGCGTCCCACCCGGGACCGTACCCGACGCACCCGACGCACCCGAGACGAACACCGCCTACCAGGCCATCGTGAACGTCTCCAACCAGCATCCCGAGCAGGAATTCAGAGCCCGTGAGCTGCACGAATTCCTCGGCATGCCCACCGACGAGGCGACCGTCAACATCACCCGCAGCCGCCTCGGACGCCTCACACGCCAAGGCTTCCTCACCCAACCCGGACGAGGCCGCTACTAGAAGAAGACTCAACGCCCTCTGAGTAGAAGCGGGAGATCGCCAGCACATCCGTTCTCCGCCAGACACGGCAGTCCTGACCGAGGTCGGCCGGCTGGACCAGTCGCTGGAAGACCGCCCTCAACACCTTCGACGGCAGACTCGGCGCAGCACGCGACTAACCACAACAACCGCCGCCGCACCAGGGCAACGGCGGCAGGTAGGTGCGGGGCGACCTGGGCTGGGCCCGCGGTGACGGATGGCGCGCTTGGCACGCTGTGTTGGGTGTGCAGCGGATCAAGGTGACGGGCGGAGCTTCATGAGGCACCAAAGAGTGGCGTGGGGATGGCGAGTTGCAGTCTGGGGGCTGATACCGACCGGCCTCGTGCTGCTGGCCGGCTCCGTCGCGTACGGCCTCGTGCAGTACGAGACCGTGACGGTCGGCGGTGACTCAATGCGACCCGGATTCCCGCCCGGGTCGCGAGCGCTGGTAAAGCGGCTCGACCCAGACGGCATACACCGGGGCGACGTCGTCCTCATGGATCCGCCCGAGCGCTACATGACCCAGCCGGTGCTGCGGCGCGTCATCGGCATCGGCGGCGACCACGTCACGGGCTCCGGAAACCGGGTCACGGTGAACGGGAAGACCCTCGATGAGCCGTACGTGGCGGACACGCAGGGCGACCCGCACGCCGTCCCGTACGAGGTGCAGGTCCCGGCCGGCCGGCTGTTCGTGCTCGGCGACTACCGTGTGAACTCCAACGACTCCCGCTACCACCTTGATGTGCATGAGGGCAGCTTCGCGGCCTCGGGAGTACGGGGCCGCGTGATGGAAGACGCCACCGTGCCCACCGGGCCCACAGTGTTCGCGGGCCTCGGGGCCGCACTGAGCGTGGTCGGCCTAGGCGGGTACGCGGTCGGACGGCGGCGCACCGCGCCCGGCCCGCGCTGACCGGGTCCCTTCACGCGCCCGGTGCGACGTAGCGACGCGCCCCAGCACCGACCGCCGCTATGGATGCCGACGGCCGGTCGACGACCCGGTCGCCGGCCCTCCGACAGCCAGTCCCGCTACGGACGCTCCCCCGGTGCTCCAGCACTTCGCCGGCTCGGAGTGCGCACGGTGACTTACCCACACCTCTGCGGGACTACCCGCCACCAGCTGTCCCGGAGAAGGGTGGGCACTGCAGGTCACAGATTCGCTGTGCCCACAGTTATCTGAGACAGGACACTCAGGGTTGAGGGTGGAGAGGGCGATGTGGCGCCCTTGGTCAAGCACGCGTCGCACCAGATCAAGCTTGGCCTTGACGGGCTCGATCGCATCCGCACCCAGCTGCAGGCGAGCGGCGGCTCGGCGAGGCGACCTCAGTTATGTCGACGATGGTTCTTGCTGCCTTCACCGGATCGCCTGGCTGGCGCGCTCTGGCCGACACCGGCCTCGACGCTCCCGACCTCGCCCAGCGCGTCGGCGAACTGTTGCTCAAGAGCCCTGCCCACTGCGCCCTGCCACGCACTGATTTTGATCAGCCACCGGTCGATTACTCACCAGGAGCTGGGTTACGGCCCGTCGTGGCGGCGGAGGTAGGCCAGGACGGCGCGGACGCGGCGGTGGCCGCTGTCGCCGACCGACAGGCCGAGTCTGAGGAAGACACTGCCGATGTGTTTGTGGACGGCATTGTCGGTGATGAAAAGCCTCTGCGCGATGGTGGCGTTGTCGTGCCCTTCGGCCATCAGGGCCAGGACCTCGCGTTCGCGCGGCGTGAGCGCGTCGACGGGATCGTTGCGGACGGCGAGGAGTTGGGCGATGACCTCGGGATCCATGGCGGTGCCGCCGGCGGCCACGCGGCGCAGCGCGTCGGTGAACTCCGTGATACGGCTTACCCGGTCCTTGAGCAGATAGCCGATGCCGCCGCGAGTATCGGCGAGGAGGCGGCCGGCGTATTCCTGCTCGACGTACTGGGACAACACCAGTACGGGAAGGCCGGGGTGGTCGCGGCGGGCGCGCAGGGCTGCGCGGATGCCCTCGTCGCGGAAGTCCGGGGGCAGTCGCACGTCGACGATGGTGACGTCCGGTTGGTGGGTCTCGACGGCGGCGAGGAAGCCGGGGGCGTCATCCGTGATCGCGGCGACCTCGAAGCCCTGTGTGCTCAGCAGGAGTTCGAGTCCGGAGGACAACAGGACGTTGTCCTCGGCGATGACTACACGCACGGCAGCTCCACGGTGATGACGGTCGGCCCGCCCGGCGGGCTGGTGATTTTCATGGTGCCGTCCAGGGCGGCAGCGCGGCGGCGAATTCCGACGAGGCCGCTGCCTCGAGAGGTGTCAGCCCCGCCGGCGCCATCGTCGGTGATCTCCGTGGACAGTGTCGCGCCGTGGCGGGTGACATGGACGGCGGCGTGGGTGGCCCGGCTGTGCCGGGCGATGTTTGCCAGCGCCTCGGTCACGGTGAAGTAGGCGATCGCTTCGACCGCGGCGGGGACCTCACCGAGCTCGCCGATGTCAATGCGGGTCGGCACACCTGCCCTGGTGGCCAGGGTGCCGAGCGCGCCGCGAAGGCCCTGATCGGACAGGATGGGTGGGTAGATGGTGCGGATGACGGAGCGTAGTTCGGTCATGGCCTCCTCGGTCTCGGCCTGGGCTTGTCGTACGAGCGCGGCGGCCGCGTCGGGGTCCTTCGCATAGCTCTCCCCGGCCACGGCAAGCCGCAGGGCGATGGCCACCAGCCGGGCCTGGGTACCGTCGTGCAGGTCGCGTTCGATCCGGCGGAGTTCCGCGCCGTGTGCCTGGAGGACGCCTGTGCGCGTTCGGGTGAGTTCGCTGACGCGCGCGGCGAGTTGTTCGGTGGGAGACGGTGCCAGGACTGCCAGGCAGCATCGCGCGTGCACCCGGGCGAGCTGTGGCATGGCGAGGATCGCCAGCGCCGCAAGGAGCAGGAACTGCGCCAGGTTGATCGTCAGCGCGGAGGCCCAACTGTTGATCGGGACGTCGAGCAGCAGCAGCCGTGGCGGGTCCGACGCGGGAAAGGCCCACCATCCCACGGTGACGACGAGGGTGAGGAGCAGGTTGGCCAGGCACAGCAGGGTGAGCAGGCTCGCGGGCAGGCCGGTGGTCGCCTGTATCACCAGCCACGCAAGGTCGCGGCGGAAGGCGCGTGGGCGCGGCTGCACCGGTCGGCCCAGCAGAGTGCCGGCACGCCGACGGTGGCGCTCCGCCCAGGCTTCTGCCAGCGACGGTATGCACAGCAGTGGCGCCGCCATCAGCGTCACCGTCGCGGTCATCACTGTGCCGAGCAGGTAGCGTCCGCTGCGCCCGGCCTGGACCAACCGGGCGCGGAAATCGCCGATCACACCGTGCACTGGCTCGCCTTCGTCTGGCCTACGGGACCGGAGCGTCTGAGATGAGCCACGGTACGTGCCGGGCGCCCCGGGGGCGCTACAGCCAGCTGTAGGTTTCAACCGGCCGCCTGCAGTAGCGACTTGCCCCTCGACGCGTACCTAGCGTGGGGCCCATGCGATCAACAACCCCGGCCTCCGCGCCGCAGAGCCGCCTGTCCCGGCAACGTCACCGCCGAATCGGCCGAAGGTGGCTGGCTGTCGTGGCGGCCGCACTGACCACAGCGGGCGTAGCCACAGCTGTCCAGCCGCCGGACAGCAAGGCCGCCACGTCCACGCGCGGCTACCAGCAAGGCGACCTGCGCCGGGACACCGCAGCCCTCCAAGCGCTGGGGATCACCGGCGTCCAGGCGCGGGTGACCACCGCTTCCGGCCGGGATCTGGTCGCCACCTCCGGCGTCGCGGTGGCGGGCACGGCCCGCCCGGTGCCCCGCAACGGCTACTTCCGGATGGCCAGCACCGCCAAGGCGCTCATGGCCACACTGGTCCTGCAGTTGGCCGGCGAGAGCAAGCTGTCACTGGACGACACCGTGGACCGCTGGCTGCCCGGAGTGATCGAAGGCAAGGGCAACGACGGAGGAAAGATCACCGTGCGCCAGCTCCTGCAGAACACCAGTGGCCTCCACGACGACCTTCCCGGCTTCGACACCCCGCGTGAGTACTACCGGCACCGCTATGACACCTACACGCCCCAACAGATCGTCGCCCGGTCGATGAAGCACCCCCCGGACTTCCGGCCCGGCACCGGCTGGAGCTACTCCAACACCGGCTACGTCATCCTCGGCATGATCGTCGAAAAGGCCACCGGCCGCCCATGGCAGGAGAAGATCGAAAGCCGCATCCTGAAACCGCTCGGCATGAACCACACCTACCTCGCGGGCACCGCACCCACCCTTCGTCGGCCGCACGCCCGTGGCTACCAGGTCTTCGCCACCGGTGAACGAACCGACGTCACCGAACAGATCGTCCCCGACCTCGGCAGCTACGTCTCCACCACGGCGGACGTCAACCGCTTCTTCCAGGGACTGCTGGGCGGCGAGTTGCTGCCCGAGGCGCGCCTGGCCGAGATGCGAGAGACCGTCCCGGTCGACAAGCAACTTGAGGCAATCTGGCCTGGCGGACGTTATGGCCTCGGCCTGGTCAACCGCCCGCTGACCTGCGGCGGCCGCTACTGGAGCCACCAAGGAGGCGAAGCCGGCTACATCACCCTGAACGGCGCCACCGACGACGGCCGCCGCACCGTCACCATCTCCATGACCACCAGCTTCAACGACCCTGCGAAGACACTTCGGCAACAGAAGGCCGCCAGCGACCTCGTCGACCGCACTCTGTGCAATACCGCCGACCATGGATCAGGCTGAGAGCCGCACGCGCTCTGGAACAACAAGCCGCCCAGCGGAGGCTGTCGCTAGGGTCCTCGTTCGTTGCTGATTGTCACTCAGCTCGAACGAGCAACGACCTGTCCGACCACGGAGAAGCGCCTTTCGCACTGTGGACAGGTCGCGTCGCCGAAGGCGCAGGTCAAGGCATGCGCCACATCCTCGTGGCCGTCCGCCAGAGCCAGCTCGTAGAGACTGCGGCCAAGACCGTCGAGGCCGGCCGGAGCGGCCGGGTGAAGAGGGAGGGTTTCGAAGCGCGACCACCCGCCCGGGAGCCGGGCCGCGAGCCAGGTCGGCGTTGGCGTCGTGGTTCGCCCGGGTTACGGCAACCGCAGCGAGCATCGCGGCGGTGCCTGAGATGGTGGCCAGGGCTACCTTCCTTCGCGTCGAGCCGCGCCGCAAGCCGGCTGACGGTGGCAGGCCGTTGGCCCAGGGCGAAGAACAATCGGTGAAGATCCTGAACGTGACTAAACTCTTTGACGCTTACGCAACCGCAGTGCTCTACTCCCGGCCATGACCACGCCCCTGACGCAGCTTCAGCCTGCCCCTGTCATCAACGAGACAACCCGACTGCTGGCTGAGCACTACGTTTTCCCCGAGATAGCCGAGCAGCTCGCCGGCCTGCTGCAACGACGCCTCGCCGAGGGTGCCTACGACAGCGACAGTGCCGAGGAGCTCGCCCGGCTGGTCACCGCAGACCTGCAGTCCATCAACGGCGACCGGCACCTGAGACTGAAACACCACGCCGCCCCCGTGCCTGACGAACAGGGAGCGGCCGCGCTGGAGGCCATGCGCCGGGACTTCGACACCTCGCTGGGCGGTGCGCCCCGGGTGCAGTTGCTCGACGGAGGGGTCGTCGTACTGGAAATGGCGCCGATGCTGTTTCCGCTGGAGTGGGCCGCCGAACCGCTGAGCGCCGCGCTCACCCTGGCCTCCCCTGCGCAGGCGCTGATCGTAGACCTTCGCTCCAACCGGGGCGGTGACCCGGACACGGTCGCCTTCGTCTGCAGCTACCTCCTGGACGAACGCACCCACCTCAACACCATGCACTGGCGCGGCGGTAAGCGCACCGAGCAGTCTGGAGCCTGCCGCACGTTCCCGGCGCCCGCTTCGGTGGCAGCAAACCGCTGTATGTGCTGACCAGTGACACCACCTTCTCTGCTGCCGAGGAGCTGGCGTACGACCTTCAGCAGCTCGGCCGCGCCGTAGTCGTCGGCGAGCCCACCCGCGGCGGCGCACACCCGTGTGATGGCTGGACCGTGCACCCCAACCTGGAAGTCACCGTCCCTGTCGGCCGGGCCCTCAACCCCATCTCCCACACGAACTGGGAGAGCACCGGTGTGCAGCCGGACATCCCTTGCGCTGCTGCTGACGCCCTCAACCGCGCTCACACGCTGGCCCTCACCCGTCTGGCAGGTTGAACCAAGTCCAGCTCGGGTGCGGTTCCAGGTGGGATCGCCGTCGGGTGGTTCTGCCACCAACTCCTCATAGGCCGGCAGTTGCGTGTTGATGGGGGCGCCTAATCGAGTACCGGTGGACCCGCCTCGATGCGCCGCAGCACCGCAGCCAGGCAGTCCACGTCGGGGCCGGGGTCGAGTTGGCTCTCGTCCCACCAGGTGGCACCCGCGTCGCGCAGTGGGCCGATCACATCCTTGGCCTTGGCAGCAGCCACCGAAGTGGCGTCGCCGACTACGAGATCGAAGGGGCGCCGGGTATCGCCTTCTCGATGACCGCGCACCTAGGTCATCAACTCCCCCACGTCCTGGCGATCCGGCGGGTATCCGTGCAGGGCGTTCTTGATCAGAGGAACCGCGCCGTCCCACCGCGCGGCCCGTCGCATGGGCGGACGGTTCGGCCAGAATCCCCCGATCCACACCGGCGGCCGGGGCCGCTCCACGGTGGCGGGCTGCAGGCTCACGTTCCGCGCCTGGTGATGCCGACCGTGATGGTCGACGGTCTCGCCCGTCCAGAATCGCCCCAACAACTCCAGCCCTTCGTCCAGCCGCTCGGCGAGCACCCGTCCGTCGGTGGAGTCGCCTAAGCTGCCGTACTCGTCCTCGACCGGCCCGCCCAGCCCCGCGGCGAACACGACCCTGCCTCCGCTGAGGTTGTCCAAGGTGGCCACCTGCCGAGCGAGTTGCTGCGGCCGATACCGAGCTACCGGAGTGAGCAGCGTCCCCACCCGGATCCGTGACGTCGCAGGTGCGGCCGCGGTCAGCAGCATCCATGCCAGGGCCCTGCAGCTACCGTCGGAGCAGCTGCTGTGCAGCGAGCGTGGGGAACTTGCCCCTCGCCGTGGGGGCCATGACAACATGCCCCTAGCCCGTGCCTACTTGCGCACGTGGAAGCGCAGCATGGTGACTCCGCCCGACTGGACGTTGCTGAACGGTTCCAGGTCGATCCGCTCGAGGCCCGGCGGCGCGAAACGGACGCCGTCGCCGAGCAGCACCGGCAGCACGTACACCAGGATCTCATCGACGAGGCCGCGCTGCAGGCACTGCGCGGCCACGTCGGCGCCGAGGATCTCCACGTTCTTGTCGCCGGCGGCGCGGCGTGCCGTGGCCAGGGCTTCCTCGACGTCGCAGGTGAGGAAGGTGACGTTCGGGCCCGGCTCGTCGGGCGGGCGGTGGGTGAGGACGAACTGCGCCCCGCCGTCATAGTCGGGGTGCTCGTCGGACATGCGCTTGCCGACCTCGTACGTGCGCCGGCCGATGAGCATGGCGCCCGTGGCGGCCATGACCTCGGGGAAGGTCGCCGACGTCATGTGCTCGAAGATCCAGTCCATCGTGTGGCCGGGACCGGCGATGAACCCATCGAGGGACATCACTCTGTTCACGACCACTTTGCCGGTGCTCGCAACCGTCATGCGTCTTCTCCAAGCAGGTGGAGGGCCGGGATCGCATCATAGGTCGGTGAGCAACATCTTCTCCGGCGGTGGCCGCGACCTGGATCTGTCCAGTGGCGCCACCGCGGTGTTCATCGACGTGCTGATACTGGCCGTGTCCGATCTCGCCGCAGAGGACTGGGACTTCCGCTTCGCGGCGCTGCTGACCCTGCAGGACCAGAACGTCATGGGGCGCGGTGCCGTCGGCTTCGACCTGGCGGAGTTCGACTGGGGTGCGACGGAGCGGGAACGTGCCCGCGCGAAGGACTTCGTGCTGCGTGCCACCGCACTCGCGGCGAGCGGACATCGCTGGAGCGAGCTGGGCTACCACCCGGCCCGCGTGCGTGACTACCTGCACCGCTTCACCACCATGGTGGAGTCCTGCACCCCGTCCGCCGACAGCAGCGCCGTACGCGGCTTCCCCGGCCCGGACGAGGCCGCGATGGCCTCGTGCGTGCGCCACCGCGTCCTCAGCGCGCTCCCGCTCTGGGACGGCTGCTTCCTCTGTAATTGGCCGCACTGCTAGCCCGGTTCGATTCCACATGATCTCGCCGCGGCCCCGGCCGACCAGTTCGATCGGCAGGCCGTGGCACCATGGACCGCATGACGACCAACCGAAAGGCCCATGCCGCGTAGACGGCCAGGGCAGATCCGTGCCGGCGCACCCGGCAGCCACGGGACAACAACGTCAACGCCAGTCATCGACGGCCTGTCTTCGCGTGCGCTGTCCGAGATCATCCGCCTTGAGCACACCCGCAACTATCTGCAGCCAGGCGAAGTCAGCGCAGCTGTGGGTCTGTGGAGGAAGTACGTCCACCAGCCCGAGCGGGAGCTGTGGCATGACTACGAGTGGGGCAATGTGCACTGGTACTGCTGCGGCAGCCCTCTCGATGCCCGAGCTCTCCTCGACAGCGTGATGCAGGCCCTGTCACCCCGAAGCGCCGGCGAACTTCGCACGATCGTCAGCCGGTCGGACGCCGTCTGGAACCTTCCGTCCCCGCCCTACGACACCGACGGGGGCTAAAGAAAAGACCTGCGTCGATGCTCTCTTCGCCCAGCGGAGGTCTGCCCCGCATCGACATGCGTGAGGGAGATCCCACACCGTGAGGTGGCCGACCGGGTGAAGCTGGAAGGGACTGTGCGGCGGCGGGTTGGGGTTGGGCCCGGCGGCAGAGCCGCCGGTCATCCGTGCGCTGTCGGCGGCAGGGTTCGTCCCCGGGCGGTCGCCGTCTCGAACTCCTCCTCGCCCAGCGCCGCTCTCGCCAGCGCCGCCGCGCGCTCCACATCGGCGCGTTCGGCTGGTGGCAGGTCGGCGTCCAACGAGGCACGCAGCGCTTCGGCCGTGCCCAGGAGTTCGGCTGCCGTGACCATCATCGTTCCCTCGATCGCGTGCGCCCCCGCCAGCCCCTCCAGGGCCATGGCCACCGCTCGCGGATCCGCCGTCCTGCGGGCCGCCGCCAGACCCTCCCTGTGGAGCGCCAGCGCACCAGCCGCGTCTCCGCGCTGCTCGGCGACGTAGCCGAGTTGCGCGAGGATCAACGCGGCGCCGGAGTCGACACCGAGACGGCGGTTCCACTCCAGCCACGGGCGCAGGTGGTTCTCGGCGGTGTCCAAGTCTCCGCGGCGGCGGGCGCCGAGGGCCAGGCCCGTCTCGGCGAACTGTTCCGCGGGCCGATGTGACTGCTCTACCGCCAGGCGGCGCGCTTGCTCGTGGTACTCGGTGGCGCGCGCGTCGTCACCGTTGAGCAGCGCCACGCGCCCGAGTCGTGCCAGGCGGAAGGAGACCTCGGTCCACAGTTCGAGCTCCTGCGCGCTGCGCACACCCTCCTGGTGCAGGCGGGCCGCCTCCTCGTACGAACCGGTGATCTCGGCGAGCACGCCCAGGTGTTCCGTCGCTCTCAGTTGCCCCCAGCGGTCGCCGAGTTCGTCGAACAGCGCCGCGCTCTCGTGTGCGTGATGCCGCAGGTCGGCCAAGTCGCCACGGTAACCCGCCCGGGTCGCGCGGGAATTGTGGACCGCGGCGATACCCCAACGGTCACCCCTCGCGCGGAACTCGACCAACAGCCCGTCGAGCGTATCCTCGTGGGGCACCCCGACGTCGAAACCACTCCGGGAAAAGTCCACCAGCCACCGGGCCCTGGTGTCCGCCCCCTCGAAGCTCCCGTCGTACGAGCTGTCCGCGCTCAGCGTGCCCTCGCCCGTGAGCAGCGCGAAGGCCGCGCGTCTGGCGCGGGCGCTCTGCCGGGAGGTGTCCGGGCCGCCCGGGCATCCCAGCGCCAGATCCAGCGCACGGCACGCCTCCCCGAGGCGCCCGCGCAGGAACCAGTACCAGGACATGGCGTTGACCAGGCGCAGTGCGAGTGCCGTGTCGGTCACGTCCACGGCGGTGTCCAGGGCCGCGCCCACATTGGCGGTCTCGCCGTCGAGCAGGCGCAGCCACCGGCGCTGGTCGGGGCCGTAGAGGTGCGGCTCGGCCCGCTCGGTCAGGTCGGCGACGTAGGCCGCGTGCAGCAGGCGTGCCCGCGCGGTCTCGTCCGCCGCGTCGAGACGTTCGGCGCCATATGCCGTGACGGATTCGAGTATCCGGTAGCGGGTTTCGCCGGCTGTGGCGCACGCCGCATCGGCCACCACCAGCGAGCGGTCGACCAGGCGCCCGACCAGGTCAAGCACCGCATCCCTGGGCACCTGCCCGATCGCGCACACGGCTTCCGCCCCGTCGAGGACGAAACCACCCCGGAAGACGGACAGTCGGCGCAGCACGCTCTGCTCCGGAGCGCTCAGCAGCTCCCAGCTCCAGTCGATCATCGTGCGTAGTGTCCGCTGGCGGGCGGGGGCGTCGCGGCGTACCTGGTTGAGGAGGCGGAAGCGGTCGTGCAGCCGGTCGGCCAGGGAGTGCACGCCCAGCGTTCGTACCCGGGTGGCGGCCAGCTCGAGCGCCAGAGGGATGCCGTCCAGGCGGCGGCAGATGAGGGCGACGGCTTCGGTGTTCTCTTCGTCCAGCTCGAAGCCGGGAGCCGCCGCCCGCGCACGGGCGGCGAACAGTCGTACGGCGTCGCTCTCGGCCAGCGGCGCGACCGCGTCCAGGACCTCGCCCGCGATGGCCAGCGGTTCCTGGCTGGTCGCGATGACGTGCAGGCCGGGCGCACGGCTGAGGAGCCGGTGGACCAGGTCGGCGACTGGCTCGAGGAGATGCTCGCAGTTGTCCAGTACCAGCAGCGTTCGCCGCTCCCCGACCGCTGCGGCGATGCGGTCGGCTCTCGTGCCGGGCCTCGCCCCGACCGGCTGCCCGGGTTCCGCGCCGGAGGGGGCGTCGTCGCGTACGCCCAGGACCGCCGCGACGCTCTCGGCGACCGGCGAACTCCCGCTCCCGACGGCGGCGAGTTCGACCAGCCACACACCGTCGGGGAAGGATTCCGCGAGGCGTGCCGCGGCATCCAGCGCCAGGCGTGTCTTGCCCACGCCGCCGGGTCCCGTGAGCGTGACCAGCCGTGCCTCGGACGCAAGCGCGCAGACACGACGGACCTCTTCCTCGCGCCCGATGAGCCTGGTGACGGACGCAGGCAGGTTCGTACGGGCAGGTGCGGCAGTTGGCTGCCCGGAGACCCCGACGGCCGCCTGGTGCGCTGCTGGTCCGGCTGCCAGCGCGGGGTCCTGTTCCAGGACCGACTGGTGGAGCGCGACCAGCTCGGGGCCCGGGTCTAGGCCCAGTTCATCGGCCAGGCGCTGCTTGAGGTCGCGATAGGCGTCGAGCGCTTCCGTCGGCCGCCCCGCCCGGTACAGGGCTCGCATCTGGGCGGCACGCAGCCGCTCCCGCAGCGGGTGCTGGGCTATCGGGCTCGCCAGCGCGTCGGCCAGCGCAGCATGTTCCCCCAACTCCAACTGCCGCTCGGCGAGTTCCTCGATCACCGTCAGCTTCTGCTCCTCCAGCCTCGCGGCATCCGCCCTCACGAACTGCGCGTCCTGGAAGTCGGCATAAGCCTCCCCGCGCCACAGATCCAGTGCTTCCACAAACAGCCCCACCTTGACGCGCGCGTCGTCGGCGGCGCGCGCCGCGGTGGTGAGCGCGGCGAACTCGGCTGCGTCCACCGCCGCGTCGGGCACGCGCAACGCATAGCCTGCGGGCCCGTACACCACCAGGGCTCGGGCCCCGGGCTCCGCGTTGTCCAGGGCCCGGCGGAGCTGGGAGACCTTGGTCTGGAGGGCGTTGACCGGGTTGGCGGGCATGCCTCCCTCACCCCACAGGGCGTCGATCAGGCTGTCGACAGCAACGGGCCGCCCGTGGTGCACCAGCAGACGGACCAGCAGGGCACGCACCTTGGGTTCGGGTACGGCCACGGCAGCGCCGCTGTCGCTCGTCACCGTCATCGGTCCCAGCACGTCGAATCGCATGCCGCCCACGCTAATGCGTTTCCTTGATGGGCTGTTGGGCGGCCGTGCGTGATCCGTCAGCGGTCCGTGCGCGGTGCCCTGCACAGTGGCCACATCAGCCCGAACGAAACAACTGGAAGAGGCAGCACAGCCATGACCGAGACACTCCGCTCCCGTGAGATCCACCTCGTCTCCCGCCCCGTCGGCTCCCCCGTCCTCGACGACTTCGCCCTTGTCACCACCTCCGTGCCCGAGCCCGCCGACGGGCAGGTCGTGGTCCGCAACACCTGGATGTCCGTCGACCCCTACATGCGGGGCCGTATGAACGATGCCCCCTCCTACAATCCGCCCTTCGCCCTGGACGCCGCGATGGAGGGCAGCGCGATGGGCGAGGTCGTCGCCTCGCGTGACGCGTCCATTCCGGTCGGGGCGACCGTTTCCCACTTCCTCGGCTGGCGGGAGTACGCCGTGGTGGACGCGGCCGGAGCGACGGTGGTCGACCCGGCCCTGGCCCGCCCGCAGGATTATCTTGGCGCCCTGGGCACCACCGGCCTGACGGCGTACGCCGCGCTCACCCGGGTCGCGCCGGTCAAGGAGGGGGACGTCGTGTTCGTGTCCGCCGCCGCCGGGGCCGTCGGAAGTGTGGCCGGACAGCTGGCGAGGAAACTCGGCGCCTCCCGGGTGATCGGTTCGGCGGGCGGCCCCGCCAAGACCAAGAAGCTGCTGGACCACTTCGGCTACGACGCGGCCGTCGACTACCGCCAAGGGGCCCTGGCCGAACAGCTGACCCAGGCCGCCCCCGAGGGCATCGACGTCTACCTCGACAGCGTGGGTGGCGACCACCTCCAGGCCGCGATCGGCGCGATACGTCCCGGCGGCCGCATCGCACTCGTCGGCGCGCTCAGTGGGTACGACGCGACCGAGCCGGCACCGGGGCCCAACAACCTCTTCCAAGCGGCGGCCAGGGAAGTCACCCTGCGCGGCATGCTCGTCAGCAGCTACTTCGAGCTCTTCCCCGAGTGGATCGAAAAGGCAGCCGCCTGGCTCGCCGACGGTTCGCTGCACACCCAGGAGACCGTCATCGAAGGCATCGAGCAGGCGCCGGCTGCGTTCCTCGGCATGATGCGCGGGGCGAACACCGGCAAGATGCTGGTCCGTCTCGAGGGCGACCGCCGATGAACAAACGCGCACTGGTGGTCGTCGGCCACCCCAGGTCGGACTCGCTCACCGCCGGCACACCCCCAGAGGCTGGCTACCCGACCCCTGCCGGAACGCCCATGACGACATCGCGTCGGGCTGCGGGCCCTGGCCGGCCCCTGGCCTGTTTGTGCTCGTTGTCCCGACGGGCTGCCGGCGTGGATCCTGGGAAGCAGATCGGGTTGCCGGCGCGCTGTCGGCACGGCCCGCACCGGAGGTGACACGGGCGTGGAATCGACACACGGCACGGCAGAAGCCATCCCCACAGTGGACCTGGGCTCGGACGACGGCGTTGCCGTGCTCGGTGAAGCGTGCCGTCGTCTGGGTTTCTTCTTCGCCCGCCGTCACGGGGTGCCAGAAGCGTTGACGGGGCCCGCGTTCGAGGAGACACGACGCTTCTACGCCCGGCCCGCCCCCGAGAAACTGACGTACGCCGCCAGTGCCCATTCGCAGTTCCTGGGTTACCGAGGGGTGGGGCAGGAGCGGAGCACCTCGCATGCGGGCGGTGAGGCCTGCGAGCAGTACCGGATCGGGAGGATCACCCAGGACGTTGACGTGGAGCCTTCGTCCGGCTTCTTCCACGGCCCGTTCGCGCACTGCTCCGCGCTCTTCGAGAGCCTGGTGGTGCTGGGGGACCAACTCCTCGCGACCTGTGCCAAGGATCTCTCGCTGGGCGGTGCGCTCACCGACCCCTGCCACACCTCGCCCATGCACCGCCTGGGTCTCAACTCCTACCGGCCCTCATACAGCGCCGACATCGCCAACACCGTCGACTACGCGATGTCACCGCACATCGACCATGCCTACTTCACCGTCGTGCTCCAGGACGAGCCGGGTCTGCAGGTGCAGGACGAGGACGGCACCTGGCTCTCCGTTCCTCTGCTCCCCGACGCGGTGTTCGTCTTCCTCGGGGACTACCTGCAGCGGGTCACCAACGGCGTCTACCGAGCCGCGACGCACCGGGTCGGCGCAGTGAGCGCCGACCGCATCTCCATCCAGTACAAACACCGCCCCGCGTACAGCACCATCGTCGCGCCGTTGGAGCCGTATACCAGCGCGGATATCCCGGCCCGCTACGGGCCGTTCGACACGGGCGCCCAGTACGCGTCCCTGCTGCAGTCTCTCCTGAACCGATAGGACCGCGGCCGCCGCTCAGGCGAAGGCCCCCCTCGGCCTGCTGCAACGCTGACCTGGAGGTTGGCCATTCGGGGGCCGGGCCTCCGTGCTCTGACCATCGCGCGACGCTGCTGGAGATGCCCGATCCACCCACGCCCGTTCCGTCGGCCCCGACGCTGCCGGACCATCCGGCCTACCAGCAGATCATGGCCGTGTTCTCCGCGGCCGACTCCCCGCTCCGCGCGCGGGCGGTATGCGAGGCCACGGGCCTGGAGATCGAGCCCGAGGAGGGACAGTTCACCCAGCCGCGGCCATAACACCCGGCGGACCCCCGAGCAGCAGACTTCGACCCACCCGAAAGCCCGAAACGGGCGTCACTCACACGCCCACTGGGGAGTCGACGAAGGTCGTCCCAGCGTCGGCCGGGAAGAGGGTGGCCGGTCCTGTGGGGTTCTTGCTGTCGCGGACGGGGAGGTGGGCGGGGCAGGCGGAGTCGTTCACTTCGCGGCAGTCACCGCTGGTGCCGCCACTGTAGGAGGACTTGCGCCAGCCGCTCAGGTGCGAGGCCTACTGACGTAGCTTGTTGCGTAGCCGAGTTGGGCGCATAACGGAGGATCGACATGACGCTTCGCCTTCCCCCAGGACAACGTGCCGTCGGCGGGTTCCCGCGCTTCGGCAAGGACCTGAAGAACCCGCCGCCGCCCATACCGGCCGATCCGGTGATCGAGCTGGGCGGCGCTCTGACGCAGGACGTCACGCTGTCGGTGGCGGAGTTGGGGAAGTTGCCGCGGCACGAGGTCCGGGCCGACTTCCACTGTGTGGCCGGGTGGTCGGCGACCGATCTGGTGTGGGAGGGGGTCGCGTTCAAGGACTTCTACCGGGTGCTGGTGGAGCCGCGGCTGCGGCCGGGGGCGATGGTGAGCCACCTCGTGTTCGTGGGGTCGGACGGGGTGCGGGCGCTGGTGCTGCTGGAGGATGCGCTCGGAGAGGACGTGCTCGTAGCCGAGCGGCTCGGCGGGGAGCCGCTCACCGGCGACCACGGGGCTCCCGTACGGCTGGTCAGCCCGTGGCAGTACGGATACGTCAACATCAAGCACCTCTGCCGGATCGAGTTCCACGCCACCGTGCCCCGGGTCACCGACCCGTGGTCGCCTCTCGCGGCGCACACCCGGGCCCGGGTGTGGAAGGAGGAGCGGCACCGCCGGTTGCCCGGCCGGGTCGTGCGGCCGCTGTACCGGGGGGTGGTCGTGGTGATCAGGGCGCTCAGTGCGAGGGGTGGGAGTGCGCGACAGGGGTGACGGCTGGGTGCGAACGCAGATGCTGCCGGCGTCGTCGTTCATGGAAACCACCGACGCGATCGGCCCCCTCGGAGCCAAGTCGATGAGCGAGAGCCCCTTCAACCCGGTGGCCGCCGCGTTCGCCAACGCGCTGCGCGACGCCACCGGGGTTCGCTTCACCGAGATGCCGGTGACCCGCGACCGTGTCTGGTGGGCGATGGATCATGAGGCGGCGCGAAGGGGGCGGGCCTGACCCGAACGACGCATGCCCCTACAAGGGCCGTCCGTCGCCCTCCAACTCCTGATGGGAGGACCGCGTCGGCAGTGGTAGTGACCGGCCGAGCGGAAATCCTGGATGCTCCGTTCAAGCCGGGTAGGCATGTGTCTGCGTCGCCTTGACCGTGGCCCAGACCGGCGCTCCCGGGTGGAGCTCCAGCTCCGCGGCCGCGATGGTGGTCAGATCAGCGGCAAGGGGCAGTTCGCCGGTGAGGTCCACGCGGATCTGGTCGCCGTGCGTCTCCAGGCCGGCCACCTC
This sequence comes from Streptomyces sp. NPDC054872, assembly GCF_053610705.1. Lineage (NCBI taxonomy): Bacteria > Bacillati > Actinomycetota > Actinomycetes > Kitasatosporales > Streptomycetaceae > Streptomyces > Streptomyces sp. NPDC054872. The sequence continues at coordinate 56,806 of NZ_JBSGYY010000054.1, forward strand.
ACACTTCCACAGGTTGCGTGCACTGGACCCGCTGGGTCGGTCGCGGAACAGGGTCACGGCCACCGGCGGGAACGCGACGAACACCGGGCCGGTCAGCTCCTCCGTGCTCGTGATGGCGGGCCCGGCGTCGAGCTGGACGGTGTGCCCGTCGGCATGGCCCCGGTAGAGATTGAGGCCGACCAACTGGGCGATGTAGTCGGTACGCGGGTGCCGCGCGATGTCGGAGGGCGCCCCCTCCTGGACCAAGCGGCCGTGCTCGATGACGACCAAGCGGTCGGCGAGCACCATGGCGTCCAGCGGATCGTGGGTGACCAGTATGGCGACTGCCTCGAAGCCGGCCAGATGCCGCCGAAGCTGGGCCCGAACCTCAAGACGCGTACGGGCATCGAGCGCGGCGAGCGGCTCGTCCAGGAGCAGGAGCCGGGGGTGGGTGGCCAGCGCGCGGGCGAGGGCCACGCGTTGGGACTGGCCCCCGGAGAGTCTGCGGGGTTTCGCACCGGCGTGATCGGCCAGACCCATGCGGTCGAGCCACGCGGCGGCCTGGGCGCGAGCCTCCGACTTGGACACGCCGTGGCAGCGCGGCCCGAACGCCACGTTGTCCAGCGCAGACAGGTGCGGGAAGAGCAGATAGTCCTGGAAGACGACGCCGACCGGGCGGGACTCGGGCGGCGTACGGTCCAAGGAAGCGCCGTCCAGGTGTAGATGGCCGCCACTCGAGAGCGGAGTGAGTCCGGCCAGCGCGCGCAGGGCCGTGGTCTTGCCGGCTCCGTTCGGCCCGAGCAGTGCCACGACCTCACCCGGTGCCGCGGACAGCGCCACATCAAGGCGGAAGGAGCCCCGGTCGACGACGAGCCGGGCATCGAGGCCCTCGCCGCGCTCTTTGTCGGGGGTGAGGCAGGCCTCGGAGTCTTCGATGTGGGTCATGAGGCAGTCATCCAGCGGTCCCGCAGCCCGGCGAGGACCGCGATCGATACGGCGAGCAACACCAGGCTCAGCGCGATCGCCGCGGCCGGATCGCTCTGCAGGGCGAGGTAGACGGCCAGCGGCATGGTCTGCGTACGGCCGGGAAAGTTGCCCGCGAAGGTGATCGTCGCGCCGAACTCGCCGAGCGCGCGGGCCCAGGCGAGGACGGCTCCCGCGGCGACGCCGGGCGCGATCAGGGGAAGCGTGACCCGGCGGAACGCGGTGAACCGAGACGCCCCCAGGGTCATGGCGGCTTCCTCGAAGCGTGGATCGGCGGCCCGTAGGGTGCCCTCCACGCTGATCACGAGGAAGGGCATCGCGACGAATGTCTCCGCGATCACGACCCCCGTCGTGGTGAACGGCAGCGTGATCCCGAACCACGAGTCCAGCCACTGCCCGACGACACCGTTGCGGCCCAGCGCCATCAACAGTGCCACACCGCCCACGACGGGTGGCAGGACGAGCGGCAGCGTCACCAGGGCGCGAACGAGTCCCCGTCCGGGGAACTCCGTGCGGGCCAGCAGCCATGCCAGGGGCACCCCGATCACCAGGCTCACCGCCGTCGCGGCGGTGGCGCAGAAGAGTGAAAGCCGCAGCGCCTGCCAGACCTCTGTGCTGGTCAGCTGCTCCGGCAGGGTGCTCCATGGGGCCCGTACCAGCAGGGCGACCAACGGCAGCAGCAGGAAGGCAAGGCCCACCAGGGCGGGCAGCAGGAGGGGCAGCGGAACCCCGGGGCGCCGGCCTTTGGAGTCGGCCCGGACGCGCCTGCGCCGCGGCCCACCGGTGAGGGTGCGGGCCGCGGCGCCGGACTTGTCGATCTGAGTCACGGCTTGAGGAACCCGGCGGCTGTGAGGACCTTCTGGCCCTCGGCGGACTGGACGAGCTTGATGAACTCCTTCGCCGCGGCGGCGTTGGGCGCATCCTTGAGCAGGGCGATCGGGTAGTCGTTGATGGCATCGTCCGACTCGGGGAAGTCCTCGCCCTGGACCTTGTCACCCGCCGCCTTCACATCGGTCTTGTAGACGACCGCGGCGTCGGCCTCCTTCAGCTCCACCTTCGTCAGGGCGCTCTTGACGTCCTGCTCGTACGAGACCGGGGTGAGCTTCAAGTCGCTGGAGTCCAGCGCCTTCTGCGCGGCAGCGCCGCACGGCACCGCCTTGTCGCACAGGACGACCTTGAGACCGGACTTGGTGAGGTCCTTCAGGGAGGCGACCTTGTCGGGGTTGCCCGGCAGGGTCGCGATCTCCAACTGGTTACGGACGAAGGTGGACGGGGCGCCGGCCGCGTCCTTCTCGTCCGTCACGATCTTCATCGTCTTGGGGCTCGCGGCGGCGAACACATCGGCCGGGGCGCCTGCGGTGATGCCGGCGGCGAGCGAGTCGCTGCCACCGAAGTTGAAGGTGACCTTCGTGCCGGGGTGGGCCTTCTCGAAGTCCTTGCCCAGGGTCGTGAAGCTCTCCTTGAGTGAGGCGGCGGCGAAGACGGTCACCGTCCCGGAGAGTTTCTTCGTCGAGGACTCGGAGGAGTCCGACTTGGTCGAGGAGTCGTCGGATGAGGAGCAGGCGCTCAGCGCCAGCAACGCGGCGGCACCAGCACCGGCCACCTGCAAGGTCCGGCTGGTACGGCGGGTCCGGCGCGCGGATCGGGTCATCACGGTCTACTCCCTTTGGTCCTACGGACTCTTCTACAGTCTCTCGACGACCACGTTGGTCGACTTGATCACGGCAATCGCCGGAACACCGGGTTCCAGCTCCATCTCCTCAACCGACTCCCGGCTGACCATGGACACCACGCGGAACGGACCGGCCTGGATCTCGACCTGCGCCGACACGTCACCGAGGATCACCTCGGTGACGATTCCGGACAGACGGTTGCGCGCCGACGACGCGCTGTTCGTGCGCTCGGCGTGGTGCAACTCCCGGGCGAAGGCAGCAAGCCGGACCGGGGATGAGCCGATGCCCCAGCTCGTCGCGCTCGGCGTGCAGCCTGCCGCCGTCGACCCAGCGCCGAAGCGTGTCGGCGCTGACGCCCATGAGGGCGGCCGCTTCTCCGATCCGGTAGGTGTGCATGCGGGCATCATACTGCCGCAGATGCTAGGCGTACGTCTCCTGTTGCATCGCATGAGCACGATGTCTGGGAGGTGCGGTTGGTATGTGCGTTTATACGGAGCGGTGGCCTGGGTAGCGTCATCGGGGAGGTGGTGGCCAGTGAGCCAAACCCTTACGGAATCGGTCGCCGATCCGGTGGCGGAGCTCGCCCTGACCGGCGACCTCGCACGCCCGTCGCGGTTGACGGTGGCGGATTTGTCCGCATGGGCCCAGCGCCGGGTGCAAGTCAGCTTCGAGTGCGCCACCAGCGGCATGCAGCACCACCGTTTCACCGGGCCGCTGCTGCACGACGTGCTGGCCGACGCCGGTCCCGTCTTCGACCCGGACCGGCGCAAGGACCGCCTGCGCTTCCTGATCGCGGTGTCGGGCACCGATGGCCACCGCGCCTTGCTGACCTGGGCCGAAATCGACCCCGACTTCGCGTGTGCTCCGATCCTGCTCGCGGTGAGTCTCGACGACGCCCCGCTCCATCAGGCGGGTCCTCAGCTGGTGGTTCCCCAGGACCGCTGCGGTGGTCGGCACATCAGCGGCATCAACACCATCCGGGTTGACGGCCGCTACCCGTCCTGGCAGCCGTCCCCTTCCACTGCGCAGATGCCACCCGCAGCAGATGTTGATTCTCAGTCCACGAGCAGGCGCGGCAGCTAAGACGCCATTTCAGTTGGTCAGTCTGCGGTGACATATGAGGGTCGCGGCGATGGCGGTGAAGGCGAGGAAGTGTTCTGGCTTTCGCTCATAGC
>NZ_JBSGYY010000055.1:0-58411 GCF_053610705.1 Streptomyces sp. NPDC054872
GCCTCGACCAGGCGCCGGGGCCGAAGCACAGGGCGGCGGCGTCCAGCAGCGCGTAGGTCACGGCCGCCAGCCCTTGCTCGAGGGAGTAGGCCGATTGTCAGTGCCGTGCCGTAGCGTGATGGTGCGGAGCGTATGAGCAGTGGCACGAGGAAACCCCAGAGGCGGCCGCTCCTCCGCAGCGAACAGGTAAGACCTGCAGGTGAAGTGCGTCACACGAAGGCGCTGAACTGCCCTGTTGAGGGCCGGAAGTGACTATCCGGTAGGTGTTTGGCGCGGTCCCGGAATGACTGAGGGGCGGCGCCGTTGGCGCCGCCCCTCAGGTTGCGAGTCCTGTCATTCGTCGGACGTCCTCCCTGCTCAGAGAGTCGGGGGGCCCCAGGGGCACCACCCCCAAGGGGCCCCACACGACAGCTGCGCTAGGCCCACCAAGGCTCAACGTCAGCCCGATGACTGTAACGCCGCACCCGGCCTCAGCATTCCATGATTTCAGGGAATTCACTCACTTGCCTTGAGCGCAGGGAATTTCGTCGTCCGGTAAACCTCTGGGCGGTGGTAGAGGGAAAATGCCATCGGCATGCTCCCGAAGGGCGCGCGCACGGGCGCGTGCGCCCCTCCCGGACACGAAAGGAACGTCACCTCGATGTGGAATCCTTGGTCCGGAGCGACAGTTTCTGTAGGCCCACACTCGTGCTATATCCTGCTGCGATCGAGAAGGTCCTGTTTTTAACGGACCACCAATCCGTGGATCTTCTCGTTGATCTTCCGCTAGGCCCACCAACAGCTCGTCAATAAGAAACTCAACGTCAACCAAGGAGCACCCGTGAACGGGTTCCTCGTTGCTGTGGTCGCGATCGTTGCGATCGTGGCCGTTCTTGTCGCTTACGCGATCAAGAATCTCTCGTCCACCCCGATGCGGATCGTCGCGGTGATCACCGCCATCACGGCGCTGGTCGTGGCGCTGCCGCCGCTCTTCGACGCCCTGCGCCCCGCCGACCCGGCCGCCGAGCCCGGCGTGCAGGCGCCCACGACGCCCGTGGCCCCGCCGACGGGCACCGCCCCGCCGGCCCCGGCCCCGGCTCCCTCGTCCCCGGCGTCGCAGGTACCGGGCACCGCATCTGGCACCCCGCAGGCGGTGTCCGGTGCCTACTCGGGTGGTCACGGCCGCCCGGGAGGTGAGGCCCTGTGATGGCGGGCAACCGCCGACGGGGGGACCGTGACCGCGCCTTGGCCCAGAACCGGGCGCGCGACCGGGCCCGCCCCCTTCTGATCGGCAACTCGCTGTACCAGCTCGACGAGACGACCGGCCGCGTCCAGTTCGAGGCCACCCGCACCTTGGACGCGATGCTCGACTACAACGCGTTCTTCCAGCGCTTGCCGTACGCGCACCGGTACGACCTCGCCGCGACGTTCCAGCGCCGTATCTACCCCCGCAAAGATCCCCTGCGGGGCTCGGCCAGCGCGATGGTGCACGTCGTGCTCAGCGGCTGCGTGGTCGAGTCGGCCTCCTACGGGGAGACCTCGACGGTACGGATCCTGGGAGCCGGGTCCGTGCTGGGCGACCTGGAGGTCTTCGACGAGACACTGCCCACGCCCACCGCCCGCTGCCTGAACACCACGACGACGATGGCGCTGCCCATGGAACGGATGCGACTCCTGGCCGAGAACAACTCCGTCTTCAGCGCGGCGCTGGGCACCGCCGTCACCGACCGCCTGGTGACCTCCGAGCGTGTGTACAACCGCGTCGGACTGCGTCCCGAGGAGCGTCTGGCCGGGCTCTTCACGCATCTGCTCAGCATCTGCGCGGTGCCCTGCCCGGCCTTCGGCCGGATGCTGGAGGGGCCCTCTCAGACGGACCTGGCCGAGGCCCTCAACCTGAGCCGGGCCACCGTCGAATCCGCCCTGCGGCTGCTCCGCAGGGAAAACCTGGTGGTCACCGGCTACCGGACCTTCCAGTTCCCTTCGGAAGCTGCCCTCGCCGGATTCGGTAAGGTCCGCATTCCGGCTCAGCGGGTTACCGGGGAAGCCTCGCACCGATAGATATTTGCGCGACCCCGAGGCGCCGGTTGGGAGAGAAATCTCCTGACCGGCGCCTTTTCCTGTGTGGTCTAGACGTATTATTCTCTCGAAGACTTCAAAATTAGGCATTGATCCTTGATTTCGGAACGTTTTAGAGCGAAACCCGAATTCACTTTTCGGCAGTTTATGGTGCAGTTAGCCGCATGCGCCACGAGAAGTATGTAATGCCGCTTGTGAGTGCCAGATAAACAGACGAGGCAGTCGATGTTCCGGTGCTCGACCCCTTCGCCGCTCCTCGCAGCCCGCCGGGACTTGGCGCATGGTCGGTCGCAGGTTCGTTGCGCACGGCATGCCGCCGGTGCCGCCTTGATCAGCTCGTCGCAGTGCCAGCAGAACTGAGTGCACTGCCTAATCGGGTGCCCTGTTTGTGTGTGGTGGCGCGGGCTTGCCGCAGCGCCAGCCGCAGACGGGTCCCGGCCTGGCAAGACTGCTGCGCCTGGCACGCAGGGCAGGTGTCCAGGTGCGCGAGGTAGTCCCGGTACACGGCCTGTGTCGTCCTCGCGCTCACTTTCACCCCCCGGCAGTCAGACAGCGCTGACCCATGGCGATCAGGGCTGTCACGGATGTCAGAGCGCACAGATCGCCCGGCAGGTCTGGCAGCACCAGCCAGAAGGTTCCCGGCGGGTGGGTCAGGTGCGTCGCGGGCACGCCCAAATAGGTGCCGGCACCCAAAAGAGGCGCCACCTCTTCGTACTGCCACGCCAAGGGCGGGGTGGGATCCACCAGCGCGTAGTAGTGGGAGCCGAAGGCGTCACAGATCACCGGCCCCGCCAGCATTCCCGCAAGCGTCCCCCGCACCGCCTCCGTGAGGTCGGTGCCACACGCCGCATGCACGAGGCGGCCAGAAAGCCGCACCGCACAAAACCGCGTTCCACACGGAAGCAGCGCAACACCTCGATCCGTCCACTCACGCGAGGCCTGCGCTACGCCCTGTTGAGATCGCGCGAACCACTGCGAGATAGCTCTGTCTGACTGCTGCGTGTCCACCCTCTGCCCCTGCCGTCATCAGCGTCGATCAGGTCTGATGACGACCGTAGGGGCGAGTGTTGAGGACCGCCGACCGGATTGCGGTCGGTGCCTTCAGGCGGCCAGGAGCCCGATCTCTGTCGCGAGTTGGGAGGCCCGTCGTCGGCGGGGGGCCTGCGGAGATTCGACGGCCTCGATGATGATGCTGCGCGCGTAGCCGTTGTAGCGGATCGTCTCGGGCGCGGAGCGGTGCGCCTTTTCAAGGGTGGCCAGGGCGACATCGGGTTGGTTGTCGAGTGCGTAGCCCCTGGCCTCCTCGATGCGGTGGCGTGCGCGGCGGGGCCTGGAGCGGATGGCGTGCTCGTCGGCGCGGGCTGCTTGGCGGACGGACTCTGCACCCTGGTGGAGTTCCACGGCGACGGTGACGGCGTGGGCGCCCATGATGGCCTGCGAGAACGAGGTGACCGGGTGGTAATAGTCCACCTCGAGGCGAGAGGCCATGTTGTTGGCCGTGTCCCAGTGGGCCCATGCGGTGCCCGTTTCCCGGCGGCGGGCTGCGGTGTATCCCAGCTCGAAGCGCAGCGCGCCGGCGATCGCCAGGACGTCGTCGCCGGCGTCCGGCAGCAGCGGCTCGAGCAATTGCAGAGCCTGGAGATTGACCGCGTCGGCGGCGTCGAAGTGGCGGGGGCCGCTGTCGCGGTGCGCCTGGGCCATGAGCCAGGATGCGACGCCGACGGTGTGTGGGTCTTCGGACTCCTGCGCTGCGATCATGCCGCGTTCGGCGACCCGCCACAGCAGGCTCGAGTCGGGCTGGTAGGCGATGAAGAACTGCGCCAGCGAGTACGTCTGGGCGAGAAGCCCCTGTGCTGCGCGGCGGTCGCTGTTGGTGTCGGCATGCCGCACCAGCAACTGCGCGTCCCGGATCAGGTCAGGCAGCAGCCTGCCGATGACCTCGCGGTGATCCGGTGCACGGTGGCGTGCCTTCCATGCAGCGTGCAAGCGGGCCTCAACATGTGCCATGGGGGGCGGCTCGACTGCGGAGGACAGCGGGAAGCTGTCGATGGCGGCCTTGACCGCGGCCAGCCGCGGGTGGCCGGGGCCGATGAACAAATCGACGTGCATGTCCGGGTGGCCGGTCAGGTCACAGAGGTCACCTACCCGCAACGCCTCAGCGATGCGCATCACCATCTCCAGGCCGGGTGCCTTCTGTTGCCCGTTCTCGATCTTGCGGAGGGTGTGAGGCGACACGCCGACGAGGTCCGCGAGCTGGCCCTGCGTCATACCGCGCCGCTCGCGCAGAATCTGCACGCGTTGGCCAAAGCGCAGCGGGTCGCCGTACGGGTCCGGGCTGACATTCGAAGGCACGCTCTCACCCCAGTCTCTGAACAGGTCGCACCGTCAGGGTATGGGGCGCGACCACTTCTACGGCAGGACTCCGACCGGAAACACCCGAGGGCAAGACACAAAGCCCTTACCGCTCAAAGGCGATAGACCTCCAGCCACACCGGCGCCGGGGGCACGGCTTCCAGGGCCGGGACCGCCCACAGGGGCGCGGCGGCTCCGCCCAGCACCGGCCCCGCCACCAGCCGCGTCACTTCCACGGCCACGACGGTTGCCATCCCACAGACATGCGGCCCCACCAGCTGGCCCTCCAGCAGGGCCTGCAAACCGCCGCGGGCGGGTCGGCTGTCCAGTGCTGTCAAAGGCGCGTCGCACAGCGGTCGTCCGGGCCGTGGTCTGGCCGACCACAGGCCCGACCACGACGTTTGTGTCCCCATCGTGACCGTGGTCGGGGCTTTGTGGTCGGTGGTCTGGTCGGGGGCGGCGGTTTTCCTCAAGGGCAGCAACAACCCGTGCTGACCAAGGAGCTTGACCATGTCTGGCGCCCAGAAGGGATGTCCCGCCGCGTCGTACACGCCCCAGCCCGGCGAGCCGCTGCCCCACCAGCTGCTGGCCGCGCTCGCCCAGCACCGGATGGCCACCACCAGCCAACTCCGCGAACTCCTGCGACCGAACACCACCCGCCAGGCCGTGTCCGCCCCGCTGAACACGCTGCGGCACAAGGGCCTCGTCGACTACACGGTGCTGCCCCAGTCCAACCGCACCCGCGCCTGGTACCTCACCGGTGAGGGCGCCCGCTTGACCCGGGACTTCCCAGCGCTGCGGGGCCGGCCTCCCTATCCGATCACCTCCGCAACGGCCGCCTCGCTCAAGACACCGCACACGCTCACCGTCGTGCGAACCCACCTGGCCTTTGTGACAGACGCCCGCCGGCTGGGACACGAGCACGGACCGTGGGACTGGACCCCCGAGGCCACTCACCACCTCGGCGAGGGCGAGCGCCTCATCGCCGACGCCCTCATGCACTACACCCTCACCCGATCCGACGGCCAAAGCACCAAACTGCGGGCATTCATCGAAGTCGACCGCTCGACCATGAGCAGCGAACGCATGGCTTCAAAGCTCATCGCCTACGCGCGCCTGCGCCTCTACCAGCCCAGCGCCGTCAGGCGGCGCAAACCCGCGCCGGGGCTGGAGGGGCCGGTGTGGCAGCGCTGGTATCCCCTCTTCCCGCGTGTCCTGTTCATCCTCACCGGCGCCCACCGCCACACCCTGACCCACCGCACCGCTGACCTACGCTCCATGACCGAAGCCCACCCCGCCGTCACCGAACTCGCGCGCCACACCCCCCTCGGCGCCGCCGTCCTGGAAGACCTGGAGCAGCACGGCCCCACCGCCGCCATCTGGACACCCCTCACCGGCGACCCCCAACCACGCCCCTGGACCGATCTCTGAGCGAGACAGCCAGGACCACCAGAATCTGTCATGACAGCTTCAGACGCGGAGCCTGCAACACACCCAATACCGACCAGGACTCGCGCCAGCCTGTGACACCCCAGGCTGGCTGCTCTACCGGAAACCGTGCCGCGCAGGCCTCACACGCCTCACACCTGCACCACTGGTCTCAGGCTCGTTCTCGACCACGGCGCTGTGGAATGATCGGCAGATGTTGGGGGCCAGCAGTGAGGATGGGCAAGCGCTTCGGCGCGAAACCGAGCAAATCACCAACGAGGTCGCCCAAGAGCTGCGCACGCTGGACGAGGCAACATCCTGGTTTGCCGCCCTTTCCCCGGCAGGACAACAGGCTGTACTCCAGGAAGTCGCCGGCTACACGATGCAGGCCCACATCACGGCGGCAGACGGGCGTGAAGGAGTCACGCGATCCGGCGTGAAACCCACGGCCAACCCATCAGTGATGATCTGCATGAACCCCCCTCGCTACGGGTTTGCAGCCCTCCCCGCCGACGAACACCTCACAGCGTTCCGTGTCCTCGTCTCCGTGTTCTCCGTCGCCGACACCCGCCGCCGGCACACGTACTGCAAGGGCACCTGCGCACACCCCTGGCACCACATGCCTCCCCGGTGAAACGCCGTGGCACTCCGACCCGCATGAGGTTTCCCTGTGCCGCGCGGTCAGCCCATCGTTTTGGGGAGCACGTCGCACGCACCACCCTCAAGCACCGCCACCCCACGCCCACACCAGCGCGCCCGTGCGGAACGCGACCGGCGGGCAGCCCCGCCCTCACCGCCCTGAACGAACACGGCAACATCCACGAACACGCGCCATTCACGCCCGCCCACACGCAGACGGCCCCAACACCGCACACCACACCACCCACCCCACCAGCTGACCCCACACCGAGCCGCGAGATGCCGCCATACGGCCAAACCCCACCACTCCCCCACTCCCAACGGCCCGACACTTCCCAGGACAAGACACCACACCCCCTGCACATCCAAGACGTGGACCCGCTGACAAACCTTCAGATCTCAGGTCGTCACCGAAGAGTGAAGCTGAAGCTCACCTCGAGACACCAACCAACCGATCACTCGATGTGCGCCTCACCCAATACCCCCCAGAGCGAAAACCAAGAGCCAAACGGCCGCCAGACTCAGCACCAGGCGCCAGATGCCCCACACAAAACGACGAGCAAGCCAGTTCCTGTTCCAGCTCGGCGAACCGGTCATCGGTCAGCTTGGGCAGTTTGGGAGGTCCGGCGGAGGCCAGGGCAACCGTCCCGCCCCGGCCCGGCTGTTCACCGCGGGTGATCCCGGCATCGATGCGGCCCTCGGCGCCGCGGGGAGATCTCCACCGGCCCGGCCGCTGAGGGCGCGCGACCGGGCCAGGCACCCGCAAACGGCACGCGCCGTGTGATGAGCAAGCGCACCGGCCGCGGGAGTGTGACGAGCGGCCCGCCCTCATGAGCTCACACCGTCCGGGCGGGCCGCTCTCCCGTGCCGCGGGCTGTCCGACGTGCCACGGCACGGGGGGCTAGGGCTGCCAGCGGCGGACGACTCCGGCCCGCTTCGCGCACCTCTCATGCAGCCGGACCGTGATGCCGCCGGCCGAGATGGACACCCTCGCGAAGGCCTTGAAATTCTGGCCCTGGGTGATCGGCTGATCGCAGTGTCCGCAAAACCACGTGCCCTCACTCATCGGCGGAGCTCCTGGCTGCCGCGCGAGCGCACCGCAGCGCGTCGCTCTCCCTAAACCGTGTCGGCAGGAACACGGGCAAGCATGCTCAGGGGCTGCGACCATCTGTCCCGCCTCCCCGCCCAGGAGAGTCGAGCCGTGGCAGGGGTGAGGCTCCGTCACCTGCCGGGCCAAGAGGTGGGCCAGGCACGGGCTGCTGACGACTCAGGGCGCTGTGTAGGCTCCGGCGCCTCAGTCTGCGTCTGTGTCTCTGTGACCGTCTCTGCCGGACGCGGCAGCGGGATCGCCTTCTCACTGGGTGACGGCGTCGGGCTCGCCATCGGAGGCGGAAAGAAGGTCCACGCCCCAGGCCCGGCAAGAGCGTCGAGACCGTGCCCCTCAGCGACTGGACCCGCTACGGCTGGCCCGTCCGCCGGGTCTTGTGACCTGATGGGCCAAACTCGCGCGGCTCACGATCGTGAACCTCGATCTGAGGTCAGATGCCTACCCGCACGTCATCGCGGATAGCGCTGACTCGCCTGGCGAAGGCCTTGAGGTCGACCTTGCCTGCGGCCGATCCTCGGCCGATCGATTGGCTCACGGTCGCCACCGTCGAAGCATCGGCCCACATGCATTCTTTGCCCACCATGGTGAGGGGGTCACCGAGTGCGTCCACCGTCTTCTTGGCGACGCGGCACTCCAGCGGTTCGTCGGACCCTGGGACGTGGATGGTGCGCGGCCCCACCAGCACCTGCGGGTCGTTGTCCCGCCGGTCCAGGACCTGCTGGAGTTCATTGCGTGCCGTGACTGGGCTGAGGACCGTGCCATAGACCCCAGTCACGGTGAGAATGCCTCCGTACTCATCACCTTTGGGGTGATAGGCGCCAAAGACGGGCGTCGGGCCCTGTACCTGGCCCGCCATGGCTTCAGCCAACGTCTCGTCCGCGTCAGCAGCATCCTTGGAGCGCACATAGGAGCCGTGGGCCACGGCATCCTTCATCGCCAGTCGGTAGAGATCGGGGCGCTCGGCCGTGTCCCCCTTGGCTGGATTCGCTGGATGCTCGTCCGTCGCGCTGCATCCCACGAGCAGGACGGAGGCCGCCACGAGGGCGCCCCACCCCAGGCGTTTCATGCCAGTCCCCTTGTCGTTGGACGGCAAGGCCCCCGTGACCGTGCCGGCCTCCCAGCGTAGTAGGAGTTGATCTTTCAGGGGCGCTCCGCTCGAAGTCCGTGGCCCAGGCAGCAAGGAACTTGCTGCTCCTCACGCAAAGTCCGTTGGATCCGCTGCGACTGGACCATCCGCAGCGTCCTGTAGTTCGCTGCCCCCGGCATCCTGAGTGGTGCTCCCAACTCCACTACCGGTTGCCCCCTCGAAGTGGGACAGAGCAGGGGCGCTGGGTTGCCAGATTCCGTAGGCTCTCGACTGAACACACATGACGCCGAGGGAAGTTGGGAGCGCCACCTTGCAATCACAGGCTGGCACCGGCCCGATCATCGGGGGGCGCTACCAAATCGTCACACGATTGGGAAGCGGCGGGTTCGGGACCACCTGGAAGGCGCAGGATGTACTGCTGAACGTGGAGGTCGTGCTGAGGGAGGTTCCGCTCTCCGGCTCGGCCACAGCGGACAGCGGAGTTGTCGCCCAGGTCAAGCAAAACGCACGCCAGTTCGCACAGCTTCGTTACCGCCCCGACGTGGTCTCGGTGTTCGACGTGCTGGTCGACAGCGGCAGGCTCTGGATCGTGACGGAATGGGTGGAAGGCACGTATCTGGAGCAACTGCTCCAAGAGGGACCGGTGCCGAACCGGCAAGTGGAGCGGCTGGCCCGGGACTTGTTGGTCGCGTTGCAAGCCGCTCACGTGGCAGGCGTCGTGCACGGCGACATCAGACCGGCCAACATCCTGCAAACGGAATCCCGGAAGTTCGTGCTCTCCGGCTTCGTGGATGTTCCGCTCTCCCTGTCCCTGGGAGCACCGGTACCCCTAGGCGGCGGGCCAGAGTACGTGGCGCCGGAGCTGCTGGAGCGCGAGGAACCAGCCAGCGCGGCAGGCGATCTGTTCTCACTGGGCGCGACCCTCTACCAGGCGGTGGAGGGCTACTCTCCGTTCCGGCGCAGCTCGACGGTCGAGACTGCAGCGGCCGTGATGTTCGAAGAGCCTCGCCCGGTACAGCGCGCAGACCGGCCGTTGGCCCTGCTGATTCACGCCCTGCTGGCCAAAGACCCCCGCGAGCGACCGAGCATTGCCCAGGCCCTGCAGGCGCTGGACGGCATCTTCCCGCAGCCCACGCGGGCCGAGGCCGATCCCACTGCTACTCAGGGGGTGGCGCACCCACCGTCTGCGGCAGCCTCCTACAGCGTCCATCATCCTCTCGGGCTGTCCCTGGCCAAGGTCGCGGTGCTGGTGTCGGGAATTAGCCTGCTACTGGCAGCAGGGGTAGCGCTGGGGGAATCCGTCAGCGAAATACCTCACGAGTGGTTCGTGGTCGGCTTGTTGGTCGTGCTCTGGGCCGTATTGATCGCCCGTGGCGTCAGCGCCGCCCTGCACAGCCAGCCCTACGTCCGGCAACGGCAAGCGCCAGCAGTGGACGCAGCCACGTCTGTCAGGACTCGGCGCGCCAGATCCTTCTGGGAAGGCTTCACCGACGTGGGTTCCTTCAGCGACGTGCGCTCCCTGGTGCCCCCACACCCGACACGGCACGAACGCCTTCGCCTCGCCTACAACGAGTTGGGGCCCCCGCCCGGCCTGCCTCCTACAAGCCCTCTGCGAGAACCGGACCAGCCCCGTTCCCCAGCGCCGGATCACGACCCCGGGACGGGGGGACGATGAGCGACGCCACACCGCCACCCGAACGTCAGGCCCCGACAGGGCCATCGGGAACCTGGCAAGACCTCCCGCTGCAGGAACAGATCGAAGCATGGAACGCCGCCGTCCCCAACAGCGCCGAGCGAATGTTTCGGCAGGTCGAAGCCGACTACGAACACCGACGGCACATGGATCGGATCGACGTGCGCTTCCGCGTGTTCGGCGCCGTATTCGCCTCCACCCTTGCCGTCGCTATCGTCGGCACCGCCTACTACGTCATCGCTGAAGGCTCAGCCGCGGCCGGAGCCGGCCTGCTGGGAACAGGCGTCGCAGGCCTCGTGGGCATCGTGCTCCAGCGCAACCGCAACCAGCCGTAGCATCACTGGCCAGCTCACCGCGAGCCAACACCGCCTTGGGGAGACGGGGAGACGCTCCCTGCGTGAAACGCCTCCCCTGACGCAGAAGGCGATCCAGTCATCTTGCCCCCCGGCCAGCCGCCGGATAGGCCAATGCACCCATTGGCGCCCCCGTCGACGTGCACGCTGGCAGGCGACGCCACGGCCGCGTCAGGGGATGTAGGGGTCGCAGGCGATGCCGTCACCATCCCGGTCAAGCTCGGGGCGGTAGCCCGGCTCACCCTGGAGCAGCGGAGCCGCACCAGCCGCCCGTGCCTCATCACAGTTCTCGTAGTAGACGTTCTGAGCTGCTGACGACTCAGGGCGCTGTGTAGGCTCCGGCGCCTCAGTCTGCGTCTGCGTCTCTGTGACCGTCTCTGCTGGACGCGGCGGCGGGGTGGCCTTCTCGCTGGGCGACGGCGTCGGGCTCGACGTCGAAGGGCGAGGAGCCGGGGAAACACTGGTCGTAACCGGCGCCTGCGGCTCATCCACCCCGCGGCCGCAGGAGGACAGAATGCCCCCAGCGCCAGTAGCCCTCGACTCACCAGGGAACGAGCACGTCAGGCACTGCGCCGGTGTTGGCGCACGTTTCTACCCCAGTAGCAATGTACCTCAGCTGCTCGCGTCACCGTTTCCATCGTGCTCCTCAGGAATCGCTGGACGTGGCACTGCTGCCAGCTCAACTGGTCGGACGTTCGGGCTCCCCGGCCGCGTCGAGCTGAGGCAGGGCGAGGGCGGCTGCGCCCTTGGCGGAGGTGAGAGCGTCAGCGAGCGCCTTCGTGACGACGTCGGCCTCGCCGGTGAAGCCCTGAATCTCCTGCACGGCAAGGTCGTCGCGCGCGGTACTGGCAAGGAAGTCCAGGACCTGCTCGCTGTCGCCGGAGAGCTGCTCGATCTCCTGGAGTTCACGCCATCGCTCGTCGGCCTCACGGACCTGTGCTGCGAAGGTTTCAAGAGCCTTGACCCGGTCCGTGAGCTTGCCCAGACCAGCATCGAGTGTGCGCAGGCGGTCTGCCGCCAGCTCCGCGCTCTTCGCACCCGAGGGCTTCTTCGGCGCCTGCTGTAGGAGATTTCGGTACGCGCGCAGCCCCTGGGCCAGCTCCCATTCCTGCTCTGGGAGGGCAACGCTGTTGCGGTCGGCGTCGACCAGCCCGCGTGCATGGACCTGGGAGGCGAGGATCTCGGCTCTGGCCATCTGGGCTCGGGCCAGCAAGGCGTTGCCCTCGGGCGTCAGGTCTGCGGGGCTGATCCATACATCGCCATGCCTGGCCTGGAGCGCCTGGAGTTTCCGGCTTTGCCGTACCAAGGGCACCGTGCGCGCCCCGGCAACGAGGATCATGGCGAGGGCCAGGGCCCCGGCCAGCCAAGGGGCCCATCGACCGCCGTCGATCTTCTCGGTCACTTCCGCGGCCCAGATCACCAGGCCGCCCACGACGCCCGCAGGAATGCCGACCACCAGGCTTTGGATGGCGGGCAGCTCCACCTCGGGAGGCCCGTACAACGCAGCCTCGCGCGCAAAATGCTGAGAGCGCACATCGAGAGTCGGGTTGAACACCCGAGACGCCTGGAAGCGTGACCTCAACGTGCGCATTCCGTCGTGCCTGCCTGTGTCGCTCAGCTCTTCTTCCTCGGGCTCTGGCTGCTCAGCCACTACCAGCGTCTTTCGTCTCGATGACCGGGTTACGCGTAAGGGTTGAGTGGGCTCACGCCGGTGCCGGCGTACAGCCGAGGGGCGGTGCTGATCACGTGGAGCGTTTCGCCCTGTGACAGCGCCTGCCAGTGCAGGGCGGCCGGGTGTACTACCGACCAGGGCACCGTGGACGGCCAGGTCAACGAGTCCCGCAGATTCGCTGCCTCGAAGGGCGCGATCGTCATGAAGGGGCGGGAGGCCGCGTGTGTACCGGCCCCAGGCGTCTCACGCTCGGCGGTCAGGATCGACAGGGCCGGGGCGATGATCTGGCCGCGGCGGTGCGAAGCCTCCACGTACAGGCTGGTAAAGAACTCCTCCCCGCGGAAGAGTCCGCTCAGCGCGGTGTGGTCCAGCACGACGGTCAGGTTCACGCGGCGGTGGTCCCGGTGTTCTTCCGCTCCTGTTCGGCGTGCCGGGCGACGAGATCCCACGCCGCCTGTCCCCGGGCCTTGAGCTCGGGTGTGTAGTTAAGGCCGAGGTCAGCGGCGGCCTCGCGGGCCCGCTCCTCACGCTCGGCAGCCGTCAGGCGCGACAGCGCAAGTTCCTCCACCAGGTCGGCGATGGTCGTGCCGTCCTCCTCCGCGAGGACGCGCAGCCGGTTGCGGGCCTGCTCGGTCGTCTTGATGCTTGTCGTCGGTTTCCCCATAGCCTGCATTCTACCGCCGGTAGAACCAGCGTGAAGGCTCTTTGAGTCATGCCGCAAGACGGCAACCGTTTACCTGGCAACACTGCACGTGGCGGGCATCTTGATCTGTCTACACGGTTGTAGACAGACACTGGCTCACGTGAAGCCCGTCGGCCCCACCAGGCCAAACCGTTGCTCGGCGCCGAAATCCTCGAACCGCTCTACTCCCGTGAACCCAAGCTTGGCGGCGAGGCGCACAGAGCTCTTGTTAGCAGTCTGGGTACAGAGAACTACCGGCTCGCCGGGAAGGGCGTCAGCGAACCAGGCAAGTGCTGCACCGCACGCCCCGGCAGCGCAACCATGGCCCCACGCTGCTGGCAGAACAATGAAACCGAGCTCAGCTTCCCCAGCTTTCGCAGCGACAGGGCACCGCCCGGCAACTGGGCTGTCAGCCCTGGCACATCGGCCCTTGCCTACGGTGCGCCGCCCCCATCAACCGCTACGGGCCCCAGGGCCACCTCGCCTGCACCAACTGCCACACCGGACCAGCCCGCCTCTAAAGCGCCGCAACAGCAGGAGGCGCCCGGGGAGAAGCATGATCGAACCCACACCGCGACGGCGGCGCGGATTCATCGCGTAGGAGAGGCGGTCGGTGGCGCCGGACTGTTGGACCAGGCTGTCGAAGAGGTCGGCGAGCAGCCACACCACAAAGTGGTGTACCACTTCCTTCGGCGGGATCGCCCCGAACTGGTCGCACCAGGCCACTGCATCCATGCCTATGGCTGCGGTCACGAGGTCCCCGCGGACCATCGGTCCGGCGCGTGGTCGGCCGGTTCGAAGCCGGGGAGCTTGCGGATCACGGCCGGGATCAGATCACTCGGATCGCGGCGATCCTCCTCTTCGCCGTCCTGCTGGCCGATGATGTGCGCGCTGGGCACGCCCACCAGGAGGACAGGGGTGCGGCATCATTCTGCGATGGAGCCCGATCCCGCACCCTGGTACAGCGTCACCCTCAACGTCTGGCAACTCGCAGGAGTGCTGGTCGCTGTCTGGACCCTCGTCAAGGCGCTCACCGAAGGGTGGCGACGCACCCTGGGCCGCAGATTTCATCTCACGGTCCGCCTCCGCAAGATCGCCCCAGGGGTCCGGCACGACTACGTGGAGTCCTTGCTCGGTGAGGCGAAGTGGCAGTCGACGAAGAGGTGCATCCGCCTGACCGGAGCCGATGGCGTGGGCGACAGCGTCGAGGTCACCGAGCGGACCTGGCCCCTGTCCCGGCTGGGCTATCTGATCACCTGGTCCGAGGACGATGCCGTGGTGATGTACGGGATCACCACGACCAGTTGGTGGTTTCGGCCCGCGGTCCTGATCGGCCAGACGCGCATCCGCCTGGGGAAGACGCCCTTCGCTGCCCTCACCGACCCCCAGACCCACTCCGCTCGGCTCGGCAACCGGCGGTACGGGTACTTGGAAAGCCACTACTACGGAAACCCCGACGGCTACCGGTCCTGGTACATCGGAGTCAACGACATCGGATACAACGCCACACCTCCATCCCTCGACTGGTTCGACGACCAGGACGAGGAGCGCACCCAGCTTCTGCCCGCCTGCCGTCATGCCTACCGTGCGCGCGCACCGATCAACACCGTCGTCATCAGCACAGCTCAGTACGAGGAACTGCAGGACTGCAGCTTCTTCCATACCTCCCTGGGAGTCGATCAGGACCTGGTGCGCTTGGCGGACCCCGAATTTCACGTGCTCGACGGCCGGATCAGCCGCACCCATCGGCGCATCCGGGATTGGAATTGGCGCCTGCGGCACCACTGGCGGCAGTGACCCCTTCGCCGGCGGAGACGGCCTCCTACGGGGCAGCGAACAGGCTGAACTACAGCAGGGCCCGGCGGGAGATCCGCCGGGCCATGACTCTTGTCCTACGTTCTCCGCCCGCGAGAGTCGTCATCGCCCGGGGAAGGAAGTCCGGTGACTGGCCTGTCGGCCGTGCCACCTTGCGGAGGCGCCCCGCTGCAACGGGGGCCTCCTGCGTTCTGGGTGCGTGTCCGGACCGTTGGACCAGCGCCTCTCTGTGTACGCGCATGCGCGACCCGCGGGCCGCGCGCGTCACGCGCACGTGGGAACGAGTTCAGAATGGGGGGGGATCCGGGGGCCCGTACAGAGGTGTAGGCAGATACTTTCCCCTATCCAGGCGTCACCCCGTGTGACCTGCACTGATACGACAGAATTTCGGGTTGTTAAATCCGGCTGCGAACCATCCCTTGAACAATTGTGTTCCGACCGTTAAATAACAGGTCAGCGCTTTATTTACGGCCTGCCTCCAATGGGAACTGAAGCGGCATTGTCAGACGTAGGCGTGGGTAGCGTGGGCTTCGCTGGCGCCTGTGGCTGCAACCACCGGCGCGAAGTCCCGTGCCCTGCAAGGCACTTGAGCACCACAGTTCCGGACCGCTAGCTGACCATCCGTCTCCTGTTGGGAGTCAACTTCCTTGTCGTACCTGCTTCCTGAGCCCGTTCCTGTTACGCAGAACGGGCCATGCGCGCACACCTCGGCGAGCGCCGCCAAGGCCTCGCCCCTGGCCTCCTTACTCCTGCTGGTCATACTCCTGGCCGCGCTGGTCGTCCTGCTTGCCCGCGGGATGAAAATCGAGGAAGCCCTCGCCGTCCTGGGGGCCGGCGGCCTGCTTGCCGTCGAACTGCGCCAGCGTCTGCTCTGACCCGATTCCCTCGCCGGGGCCCGTCTCCTCGACAGGCCCCGGCCCCGTTCCGGGCTCGAGAAGGAGATGGACACCGTGGCCCGTCCCGTGAAGAAACTGCCCCCCGGCGCTGACCCGCTGGTGGCCTTCGCCCGCGACCTCCAGGCGCTGCGCAAGCAGGCCGGCGATCCGCCGCTGACGCTGATGGCCGAACACAGCGGCCTGTCCACCGCGACGTTGTCGAACGCCCACGCGGGTAAGAAGCTGCCCACCTGGGCGACCGTCAACGGCTACATCCTGGCCTGCAACGGCGACCCCGAAAGCTGGAGCGCGCGCTGGGAAAGCCTGCGCCTTGCCGCCGCCGGCATCTCCGGCGACGTGTGCCGCAAGGCACTGAGCCGTTGGGAACGCACCGGCAACCTCACCCCGCCGCACGTCGCCGACGAAGCCGGGCTGCGCGAGCTCCTGAAGACGCTGCTGGACTTCAACGGGCTCAGCCACCGCACCCTGGCCCAGCAGGCGCCCGGCTACTCCCACGTCACCTACGGGGCCGTCCTGCGTGGCGCCCGCCCGCTGAAGGCGAAGATCCTCTACCAAATCCTCATCGGTTGCGGCGTCCACTCACTGCGAAGCCAGGAGGCGTGGTTCCACCTGATGAGCCGCTTCTCCTTCAGGGAAGGTGTGGAAGGCGGCAAGCTGCTGGCCCGGGTGGAGCAGCCCCTTAAGTACGCCGGTGACATCGACCTGAAGATGCTCAGGGCCGTCCTCGAACGTCTCGAGCGCGGCCGCGGGCTCCTCGCCGCCGACATTGTCTCGTCAGGCAGCATCAACACCCTGTGCACCGCCTACGAGGACATGCTGGCCCTGCTGCTGTCCTCGCTGCAGCGCTCGCCCGTGCCGCTGCCGCCCAAGCTCGGCTACGCCTTCGACCAGATCGTCGGCGAGCTGCGCAACAGCTCAATTCCCAACCCCGCCGCCATCGCCGCCCTCGTCCCGCTCGCCATGCCGTTCCACCAACGCCTACGCACCCGGGTGGCCATGGCGCTGACAAACGCGGGTGAGCTGCTGCGCCGGGCAGAGACCGGCCAGCTGAACATCCGCGGCGTGGCAGGAGTCCGTCTTGCACTCCCGCCGCCCGGACGCCTCCAGCGCACCTCACCGACCGCCTCGTAGACCCTACGCGGGCGGGGAGTGCGGCCTTGAGCATTTCGAGGCCGCACTGCCTGATCACGAGCGGGCGCGGTTCGCCCTGCTCGACTTGGAAGCAGCTGGGATGGGGCCCAGTTGGTATCTCTCCGTACTACTGATGGGTTTCCCTCCATACTTGGCCACCGGCCTGTGGGTCCTGGTCTGCGCTGTGCTCGTATTCGTCCAGGCCCACGTCTTGCGTTGGGCCGCCATGGAGAAGAAACCCAAGGGAGCGAAGCTCGCCGAGACGTCCTTTTGGGTCGTGGTGGTTGCGGTGGTGATCTTGGTAGCCGAAGGGCTCATCCGCGGGCTTCTCGAGGCACAGGTGAATACCTTGCGGGTTCAGCGTCGCCTGGTGCCGTATTCCAGGACGGAACGGCACGTCGTGGAGCTGCTCAAAGCGGCCATCGCTCCGGCCAGTGGGATCCGGCCCGGTCATCCTCGCGCAGTTCGGGTACGTCTTCGATCGCGCAGGCAGCTGGCGGCACGCCTGCCAGGTCAGCGGCCGGCCGTGGCGGGCCAGCCTTCCCGTGGGCTTTGGGCGTACACGGCCTGCGAGGCGAGGTCAGTGATGCATCCGGTGCGCCCAACTCTGCGGCGCAAGGGGCGGACCGGTGGGCGCTTGATCCGCGCCGTTGGGGGCACTGCGCCACCGGCCCCCCGGGTTCGAGCGGCATCATCCGTGACCGCCCCGACTCATGATCGTTGACCGGGATGCCGGCGCCTGAGGGCGGCGGCATCCCGGCTTGCTTCAAGAGCGGGGCGGTCAGGTCAGGGCGTGGCGGGGAGGATGGCGGATGGGCGGCTGGATCGGTGTCGGTCTGGGAGCTTGCGCGGCGTTGTGCCCGCTGCCGCACCACGGGGGTGCGGCCGTTGCCATGGACCACAGCGCGGCCGGGGAGCGTCTGGTGGTGTGCGCTCCAGACGTATGGGTCGAGCTCAGTCACCACCATCCCCAGCCCCCTCCCCCGCCACCGCCACCGCCGCAGTCCGCACCCCCGCCGCCGCGGCCGCCGGCGCCCGAGCCCGCTGCGGTGCCACACCTCGCGCCCGCGCCCCGGCCGCCGGTGCCCCCGCTCGTGCAGCGGCCGGACATCGCAGCCGCCGCGCCCCGACCCCCGGCACAGTCCGCGCCGCCGGCCGGCCCGCCGCCTGTCCCTGCCCCGGCTCCCGTCGCAGGGCGGCCCAAGACGGCGGTGGCCAAGGCCTTTGGGTGGGTGCCCCGCCCGCACTACACCGGCGGTCCCTCACGCCCGGTTCCGGCCGGCCTGCCGACCACCATGACCACCCTCGTCATCACGCTGCCGGGCATCCTGGCCGCCGCCGCCCTGCGACCCCGCTCCCGCCGCGGCTGACCGCCACCAGGCGGCCCGCGTCCGGGCACACCGCACACCCCCACACCGCCCCTTCCCCCGCTCCCCCGCTCCCCCGCTCTCTCGCCCGCTCATCCGTCCTGGAGTTGTGCTGTGCCGGAATGGCTCGTCTACACCCTGGCCTCGATCCTGGTCTGCGTCCTTGTCATCACCGCCACCGTCATGCGCCACCGCCGCGTGGACGCCGACGAAGACACCTCCCAAACCCCCGACGTGCTCGAATACATGGTCATGATGGTCGGCGTCGTCTACGCCATCGTGCTCGGCCTGGCCATCGCCGGCGTCTGGGAAGCCCGCGGCGCCGCCGAAGACACCGTCCAGCGCGAAGCCCAGGCCCTCTACGAAATCGACCAGCGCCTGGACGTCTACCCGGCCGCCTTCCGCAGCCAGATCAAAGACCACATCGACGCCTACGCCCACCACGCCGTCACCACCGAATGGCCCGCCCTCAAAAACGACACCCCCCTGGACACCACCGGCGCCGACCTGCTGGCCCGCATCCGCCACGACATCGCCCACCACACCCCGGCCAACGAGCTCCAGGCCCAGGCCTACCAGCCCCTGCTGGATCAGGTAGCAGCCGCCGACGACGCCCGCCACCAACGCCTGGACAGCGCCGGCACCACCCTGCCCGGCGCCCTGTGGTTCGGCCTCATCGCCGGCGCCGTCGTCACCCTCGCACTCCTCTACACCCTGCAAATCCGCCGCTCCGCCCGCGAACTCATCCTGGCCACCACCTTCAGCGCCCTCATCGTCTTCCTCCTCTTCCTCGTCTGGAGCTTCGACGCACCCCTGGGCCACACCGGCACCGACACCGCCCAACCCCTCACCAACCTCATCACCACCACCTGACCCACCACACCACCCGCCGGAACGACCAGGTGCAACAGAGCGGTCCGCAGACAGGCCTGCCCGCCGCGCCCGGCCCAACCCCGGCTGCCGGCACAGCCCTCACAGCCGTCTTCGCCGTAAAGATGGCGTGCGCACCACCCGAGCACACCAACAGCCCGGCCTACAGGCACAGCAACGACGCACAGATGACGGCTGCAGGTCCAGGCGCCGACCGCTACCCCCCGGGCCGGCGGTCTCACGGCAACCGGCCTGCCGCTCCGACTGGAGCTGTTTGAGCGCAGCCAGCAGCGACCTGCGCGAGGCAGCCACACCGGACGCCCGTAGAACATCAGGGCGTGCGGCGGCGCCGCTACGGTGACGGCACACGTCATTGAGCAACCATCAGCGAGTACGGCTCTCCTGGGAGGACCGCGACGAGCGGGACCCACCGGTGCCTGACGGTGCCTGTGTCTCCGGGTGAACGCCGTCCCGCACGGCACCGGCCTGGGAAAGCGGGACCTCGGACCCCGCCCCGAGCACCACACGGTGTACAAAACCGCCATGTCTACGCGCTCGCCGTGCACGACCCGGACCTCTGACCGGCGGGCTGTCTGCGCGCTCACCATGACGGCCGCGCCCTGGCTGCTGTCCGCACGTGCGTGCCCGCGAGGGTGTGCGACGCGCGATCTCATCGAAATGATTGACACTCAGCAACGCCCCGGAGAAGGCTTTCCCCTCGGGCGTCTCCCGAGCGCGCTCGAGTGACCCAGGGCCACGCAAGCCGCGAAAGGCGTGCGAACGCTCACCGGACGGGCGCCATGGAACGGTTCGTCACACAAACGTGGGGAGAAGTTCATGACCGAGTGGATTCTGGCATTCGACGCCGACTGCGGATTCTGTGAAGAAGTCGTCGATCGGGTGGGGAACTCCGTCGATGGAACGCTGGCCACCGCGGGCCTCACGGAACCCAGGGTCCGTGCACTGCGCGTGCGTGCTCTGGGCGAAGGGGCCAAGTGGGCCCCGACCCTGCTGGCGGTCGACGGCGACCAGGTGCGGGCGTGGACCGGAACCGCACTGTCCCTCCGGCTGGCGCGGCTGCTGGGGCCGGCGGACTCGCTGCGGGTGGTGCGCGCGCTCCGCGGCCTCGACGCGCTGCGCTCACCGGGCCGTCGGGGAATCCTCAAGGCCGTGCCGGGGCTGGCGCTGGGGACGTTCCTGGTCACCGGCGGTCTGGCGGCCTCACCCGCGCAGGCGGTGTCCCGCGTCAAGAGGAGCAAGGCCTCGCGCTGGGTGCAGGCCAACCCCGACCGACTGCCCACCGGCTACGCCGAGTTCGTCTCCTATCCCGCGGACTACCGGCGCGCCGTCTACGGAGCGCTGTCCGCCTCGGCCCGGAGCGATCTGTGGGTGGCACACTTCGCGCACTACCGAAAGACACACCCGGGTCTGTCCACCGGGCAGTCCGCCGTCCTGGACGACGCGACGCGGCTGGCACCGCAGATCATCGCAGGACGCGGGCAGGGAACGGCCGCCGACGATCTGCAGTCAGCAGCCGTGTCGGCATTCGGCGAGAGCGGCGCCCACGCGATCCTCAAAACGCTCGGCCCCGCCGGCACGCACAGCACGGCACCCCGGCGCGACCAGGGCATCCAGGCCCAGGACTGCAATTCCCGGTGCGGGACGGGCACCGGAAGCTGCTCCTCAGTGTGCTACAGCGGATGCACCTGGACAGACTACGGCTGCGGCCCACTGTGGCTGGCTCCATGCAGCGGCCTCTGCAACTGAACTTGCCACACGGGGATTGCGCCTTCCGCCAGGCGGCTAAGGGATGCCCCGTAACGATCTTGGAGGGTGGGGGCAGGGTCTGTCGTCGCACTGTCTGTTCGCCCTAGCCGACGAGTGTAAGGTTGTGGAGGCGGGCGATGCCGAGCATGGCGTGATGGACGCCGTCGCCTTTGAGTCAGCAGTCGCGGAGGCTCTTCCAGCCCTTCATGCGAGCGAACGTGTGCTCGACGCGGGCACGGACTCGCTTGTGGGAGCGGTTGTGTTCCTCCTTCCAGGCCGGAAGTTCTTCTCCCCCGCGGCGCCGATGCGAAATGACCAGGCCGGTTCCTTGATAGCCGCCGTCGGCGATGGTCATGGTATTGCCGACGGTGGCCTTGGCGCCGGATTCTGCCCAGCCGCGGGAGTCGTGGCGGTTGCCAGACAGGGGCCGGCCGACGACCACGACCAGGCGGGTATCGGCGTCGATGATCACCTGATGAGCCGTGGAACAGCGGTAGTTTTTCGACTGCTCGGCCACTGCATGATCGCGGGTGGGTATCAGCGTGCCATCGACGATCAGGACGGTGTCCTCGCGGAACCGCTTGCGCGGTTGCAGCGCAAGCAGTGGCCCAAGACTGTCGATGATCCGGTCCGCCGCCGACGTCGAGACCCCGAACAGCGGGGCCAGCTGTCGCATCGTCAAGTTCGTTCGCCAATAGGCCACGACCAGCATGATGCGGTCCTCCAGTGGGAGCCCCCAGGGGCTCCCACGTTGGAGTTCAGCAGCCGTCTCACGCCGCACAGTGGTCACCAGCTTGCCGAAGCAGCGCGGGTTCAGCCCGGTGAACGGGGCTATCCAAGACGGCTCCGATCCCGTGATCACTGCTGCCACCTCAAGACCATCCCACCGCCCCAGGGCCCGGACTTACGAAGATCCCCACGCGCCGGAATTTCACTGGGCGCTCTCGTCATCGGCCGGTACCGTGCGACGCAGAACCAAGGGGGATGAGCTGGTGCGCCCAGTGCTGTTGGTGGATGTGGACGGACCACTCAATCCGTATGCCGCGAAGCCACACCGCCGACCCGAGGGCTATCAGACGCACCGCCTGCTGACGCCTCGCTGGGAGGCCGCCGAGCGGCGCCGGCTGACCGAGTGGGGGCTGCCGAGCAAGCCCGTGAAGCCGCTACGGGTGTGGCTCAACCCGCATCACGGCCCGGCCCTGGATGCCCTTCCCTACGACCTGGTGTGGGCGACCACCTGGGAGGAAGAAGCCAACGCTTTCATCGCGCCCGTTCTGGGACTGCCCCAGCTGCCCTTCATTCCCTGGTCCTCGCCGCGGGTCCAGCCCGGCAGCGGTGTGTTTTGGAAGACGCCAGAGATCGTCGCGTGGGCGAAAGGCCGTGCGTTCGCCTGGATCGACGACGAGATCACAGAAGCCGATCGCACCTGGGTGAACGAACACCACGATGGTCCCGCCCTGCTGCAGCGAATCGACCCCCGACGCGGCCTCGCCATCGACGACTTCGCCGCGCTGAGGGCATGGGCGACCGGCCTGGAATAGCTTCACCGCCGCTCGGCAACCGCCCGTGACACCGTTCCGCACACACATTTCGGGACACTCTTCGGCCTCGGTGGCGGACGCCTGCTGTTCCCAGCGGCCGGCGCTGCGCAGGCCAGGCCCCGGAGGCTTCACCGTCGTTGACGCAGAGGAAACGGTGCCCAGGCCCGGTTCATCACTCATCGCCAGCGAATCGTTCAGCAAGGTGGAATCCGTACGAAACCCCATGGTGCCCCGTGTGACCAGCCTGGCCACGAGTACGTATGCGGCCTCGGGCAGTGGGATCGGTTATGCCATCCGCAGGCTGGCGTCATCCGGCAGGGGAGGGACTCCGAGTTCTGCGCGTGCGGCGGCAGCGGCCGCCCGCCGAGCATCTCCGAGGTAGTCGCGGAGTGCCTCGCCGGTGGATCTCCATGCGGCGGCGCTCATCCGCACCGTGAGAGCGTTCGCAGCCTCGTCCATGGGCTGGGTGCAGATCATGTGCACCTCCAGGTGCAGTAGCCAAAGTCGGCTGGTGTTCCTCGACCTGCGCGTCATCGAGGTCTTCTCCGTCAAGGCGTCTCTGCGCGAAGCGTTCAACCTCGCGGACGAGCGCGAAGAACCGGATCAAAACGTCCTTGCGTTCCTCTCGAAGGCGGAGAGCGGCAGTGTGCCGCTCGGTCTGCGCCGCGGCCTGCCCACGCCACCGTTCGCTGAGAAGCGTGCCTGCGATGCCGATAACCGCGCCAAGCAGACCGCTGCTGGCGGCGATGACGTTCGCCCAGATATCCATAACCATGCAGTGTTGGGCTCGGATGGGAGTTGCGGGAGTAGTTCGAGAGAGCCGGACAACATGCGGCACAGCCCATGGAGCTTGTAACACGATCACGATCTGGGCCTCTTGAGGCGTGTCCTTGCACACGCGGGCCGTTGACGGTGCGCGCCCCGAAGACACGATGTCCTTCGGGGCGCGAGGGGTTCGGCTTCAGGCGTTGTAGCCGCCGTGGGCGTCCAGCACCGCGCCCGTGACGTACGACGCGGCGGGGCTCGCCAGGAAAGCGATCGCCGCGGCGATTTCGTCGGGTTGCCCCATGCGTTGCAGGGACAGCGAGCTGAGCAGGGCCTTGAGGGTGTCGGGGTCCGGCGGTTGCATGCCGCTGTCCATCAGTCCGGCTTCCACGACGTTGGCCGTGATGTCGCGGGGCCCGAGGTCCCGCGCGACCCCCATGGTGTACCTCTCGATGCCTGACTTGGTCGCCGAGTAGTCGGCAACGCCCGGGACGCCGACCCGGGAGCCCAGTCCGGAACTCACCGTGATGATGCGGCCGCCCGTGCGCAGCACGCGGGAGGCGGCCCGGATGACGGCGATCACGCCGAGGTAGTTGGTGGCGTGCATCCGGTCCAGTGCGGCGGTGTCGGCGTCCGGGTCATCCACCGTGCGGCCCTGCTCCACCGAGATCGCCGCGTTGTTGACGAGGATGTCCAGGCCGCCGAAGTGCGCGACCACGTCGTCGATCAGCGCCGGCGCCCGGCTCGTGTCCGCTTGGTCGGACTGGAAGGCGACGGCCTTGGCTCCCTTGCCGTGCACATCGTCGACGACGGCCTGCGCCTGCTTCTCGGAGCTGACGTAGGTGAAGGCGACGTCGGCACCCTGCTCGGCCAGCAGCCGTACGGTCGCGGCTCCCAGTCCGCGCGATCCCCCGGTGACCAGGGCGACCTTGCCCGTGAGTGGCTTGCTCATTTTTCTCACCTCTTTGATTGATCCTTCAGTCGCAACGTTAATTGTTACGACATCCTGTTGCAACCATCCCTGTTACGACTGTTCTGTCGTAACATGAAGCGTTGCGGCCGAGAGGAGGAGACCATGAGCGCCAACAGCAGGCTGACCATCGCCGCCCACGCGCTGGCCTGGATCGGCCTCTACCAGCGCCAGGGCCATGAGGTCGCCACCTCCGAGCAGATCGCGACCAGCGCGAACACCAACCCCGTGGTGATCAGGCGGCTGCTCGGCGAGCTGCGCAGGGCCGGGCTCGTGGAGTCCCGGCGGGGCGTGGGCGCGGGCTGGTCGCTGGCGCGCGAGCTGGAGTCGATGACCCTGCTCGACGTGTACGAGGCAGTGGAACCCGGCCCGCTGTTCGCAATGCACCGCACCACCCCGGACCAGGGATGCGTGGTGGGTCACGGCATCCAGCCGGCCATGCAGAGCATCTACGAGGGCATCGAGGAGACCCTGAGACACGAGCTGGCCCGCGTCACGCTCGCGAACGTACTCCGGGACGTACTCGCGGCACCTCGCTAAGGGCTGTCCCGTAAACGATCTTCAGAGGGGCGACGCGCGGTCCAGCACACGGCCTTGCTGGGTCCTCTGCTCGTGTACTGCCCCGCTTCAGCCCCGTGCGGGGAAGTCAGGATGGTCGGCGTAAGGCGAGGCAAGGTCACGTAGGTCGTGGCACGGCCAGGGGTCGCGGGCGTGACGGGCCAGGATGCGCCGCTTGGCCTCGACCTCGCGCAGGACACGGGCCGGGTCGTGCAGTGCGACATGCAGAGCAATCGTGGGGTGGAATCCGGAGAGGTCAACCTGGCAGAAGTCGACCGTGTGTCCGTGGGCAGACCATTCCCCGCATCCGTCACCGTCGCAGCGTCGTGCCAAGTCGGCCTCCTCATCGAGCCGCGCCTCGAGAAACTTCACCAGCTTTTCAGTCATAGGAGCATTCTCGACGTTGTATCGGCACCATGAAACGATCTTGTGGTGTCTGGTGTGATCACAGCGTCGGCGTCGTCCTAATCCGGGGGTAACGACAGCCCTGAGAGACGTACGCCCGGGCTGCTTCTGCAGCAGATGTTGGTCGCGATGGCGGTCACGTGAGTGTCGGGCTGACGCCTTGAGTCGTCCGGGGACCTGATCCCTATATCCAGAGCGGTAATGCCCGACGCTCTCGTGACCGCCACCGTCGTCAACACCGCCCGCTTGATCACTCGTTGGTGTCTGTGGTGCGAGCCTGCTTCATGGTGATCCCTCGTAATGCCCGAGCCGCTTCAGCTCCAAAGCAGACCGGGGCCCGTGCAGTGAGCTGGTGCCACGAACAGCTGCTGAGGTGGCGGACCGGCCTCGAGTCGAGTCCTTGGATTAGGTCGCTGCGTGGTTCCGCATGAGCTCGTGACCAGTACGAACACCCGAACACGGGAAGGGGAAGGATTTTGATCTACTGCGGCATCGACTGGGCGTAGAAGACACACGACGTCGCCCTGGTCGACGACAGCGGCCAGTTGGTGGCCAAGCGGCATATCACCGATGACGCCACTGGCTACAAGATCCTGTTGGATCTGCTCGCTGAGTACGGCGATACGGAGGAGTTCCCGATCCCGATCGCGATCGAGACATCCCGGGGCCTGCTAGGCCGTGTGTCGGAAGTGCTCTGAGGGGTGCCCGCTGCGGTGGCACGTTCTTCCGTGTGCCGCCGCAGCGGGCCGTGGGTCAGCCGGTCTGGCTGCTCGTTCGTGCGGGCAGGAGGAACATGAGTGCCCACATGGTGGCGAAGGCGGCGCCGATCCACCACAGGACGTGGGTGAAGGCGTCGCGGTTGACCGCGGCGTCGGACGAGCCGCCGGTGGTGGAGAAGAACACCAGGGCGGTCAGGGCGGTGCCCAGGGCCATGCCCAGGTGGATCGAGGTGTTAAACAGCCCAGAGGCGGAACCGGCGTTCTCGTGCGGGACCTTGCTGAGCGACAGGTCGGCGAGCGGTCCTCCGATGGTGCCGAAGGCGAGGCCGAGCAGCAGCAACGGCAGCGCCATCGCGAGGAGAGTCAGGTCCGCTTGGCCGCTGCTGATCTGGATCCCGTAGGCCGCCGTCGCGACGAGCGCGGTCAGTGCTCCGGCCTGGGGCAAACGGCGCCCGTAGCGTCCCGCGGTCTTCATGGTGATCAGGACGCCGGTCATCTCGCCGACGGTGATCAGGACGAAGGCCAGTGCCGCGTGGAGTGGGCTCATGCCCAGACCACGCTGGAGGAACAGCGTCCAGGTGATGAAGAACATCCCCGACAGCAGGCCGAACGTCATCTGCGCGGACAGCCCGCCGGAGAACTCCTTCTCCCTGAACAGGGCCAGGACCACGAGCGGTGCGTCGTCCTGCCTGCGCTGCTGCTGGCGCAGGAACACACCGAGCACGACGAGTCCCGCGGCGAGCATGGCGAAGCACCACAGCGGCCACTGGTGGGCGTGGCCTTCGGTGAGCGGGAAGACGATCAGGACCACGGTGAGCGCGGAGAGCAGTACGCCCGTGAGGTCCAGGCGCTCCGCCTTCGGGGCGGTCGACTCGGTGATGAACTTCCAGCCTCCGAGGAGTACGGCGAGGCCGATGGGGAGGTTGATCAGGAAGATTGTCCGCCAGCCCAGACCGAACAGGTCGGCGCCGGTGAGCACACCGCCCAGGACCGGGCCCAGGACCGAGCCGACGGTCAGGACGGCTCCGTAGAGGCTGAAGGCGCGGCTGCGGTGCTCGCCGTCGAAGGTGACGTGGAGGGTGGCCAGGACCTGCGGGATCATCACGGCGGCGCCGACGCCCTGGAGCACGCGGGCGCCGATGAGCATGCCGGGCCCCAGGGCGAGACCGCACAGCAGGGAGGCCGTGGTGAAGATGGCGGCGCCTATCAGGAAGACCCTGCGCCTGCCGTAGGTGTCGCCGAGCCTGCCGCCGGTGACCAGCCCGAGGGCCAGAGCGAGCCCGTAGCCGGCGGTGAGCCACTGGACCTGGGCCGGTGTGGGACGTACGCGCCCAGGCGCTCACGTACCTTGGACCAGGCGGGGGCGGGCAGGGCGTACTGCCAGTCACACTCCCCCACCGCACTACCGGCAGTCGGCTGCCAGGAGGGAGTGAGCGTCAGCAGAGCACACTCCGCGGCCGTGGGCTTCTTCCCCGCGTCCTCCGGCACGATCGCCCGCAACCCGACCTCAACAGGCCCCCCGTCATAGCCGGTGTCACCGTCGGGCAGATCGATGCTGAAGCGTCCGGCGTCGTCGAGGACCCGCAGATGCCAGCAGTCGGTCCTGCCGCTCCCGCACCTGCCCCTTCGACAGAAGCGCGAACCGCACCTGGACGCCCGGGGCCGGGGTGAACAGCTGCACCGTAGAATCCGCCAGCGCCTCACGGCACTCCACACCCAGCAAACCCTCGACCGTCCCGGTCAGCCGGTAGATCACGGCGGATCCCCCCTCGCGAGCGGGGCAGGCACAGCCCGGCCCGTGTCCGCAGACTCCCGCTCCACCTGCTTGAACACAACGCGCCGAAAGACGTATTCAGCAGCTCTCAAGTCCGCGCCCCCTGGGGGGTGTCCGTCCCGTTGGCCCGAGCAGGGCGGGGCAGTTCCCAGGCCACCGTCAACATCGCGACGCTGCTTTCTCTGCTGGGCTTTGGCCCAGGGCATCGCCACGCTGCGCATGCCGCCACGGTGATCACGCAATCGCCGTCGGCTCACTCCGGATTCCCAGGCCCGGGGCCCTGCCCCTATGGGCAGGGCCGCTCTACGCTGCGTCTATGGGGGAGTCTGACTCGATTACCTTTGTGATCGCGCTCCTTGGGCTGGTCTTCTCGGTCGTTTCGGTGTGCTGGCAGGTCGCCAACTACTTCCTGCACGGTCCACGCCTGCGGGTACATCTCCGCGTCGGGGTGCATGACGAGGCGACCCTGGAAGACGGCGAGCATTACAGCATCCGCAACGTTCCGGCCCGCAGAGGTGCCACCGGGGTCTCGCTGTGGGGCCCTGGCGTCAATCGCACGGAGTCGAGCGCTGATCCGCCCCGGTATACCCACGAGGCCTTCTTCATCCGGGTCGTGAACGTCGGACGGACCCCGGTGAGTGTGTACTTTCCCAATCTGTGGTTCGACCGGCGCCATCGTTGGGGGTTGGACACCCGGCCGTTCAAGTTCGAGATGAACGGCTTCTACCTGCTGAACCCAGGGGAAACCAGGGACTGGATAGAGCCAATGTGGCCGGGCATCGAGCAGTACCGGCGCGCATGCCCCGGTCGCAGGGTGGTGGTCAGGGCCGTGGTCGCCTTGGGCGACGGTCGCACCCGACGCTCGCCTCGGCGCAACGCGTTAAGGGTCCCGGACGGCATGCCCAGGCTCCTTCCTGATGCGACCGGGAGCGGTGACGGCGGATGACTGTGAGGACGGGCCCCTGTTGCCCCGACACCACAGGTATGAGGGCAGGATGCGACGCGATCACGCCGTCCTTCGCGCTCTGGCCACCTCAAGCAGAACAGCCCGTTCAAGCATTGCACCTGCGAGGTCGGGGCTTCCCCAACCCGGCCGCTTCGGCCAGCTCGCCGCCGCGGTCCTGGCCGAACTATCTCGCCGAGGCTCCACGGCTGAACTCTTCGCAGAGAAGACCACCCCGCAGCGGCAGACCCCGGCAAGACCGGAACCACACGAGCTCGACTGAACATCACTCGGCGGGATGCCATGGGCACCGGTCGCGTCGCCTGCTTTGTGCTGCCAATCTGCGAGTCCTCGGCGCATAGTCAACGTGAAGGAGCGATCCGGGCCGTACATCCGCAGATGATCGGCGACCAGCTCGGCCAAATCGGCGGCAGCCCTTCCTGGGCCCCATACGGCAAGGTGGACACGCACGGGCAGAATGCGTTAATAACCGGGGCCGAAAATCCGCACAGCGTCGGCCAGCAGCTGCTCGAATCCGGCCAGGCCATCCGCCGAATGCCCCTGCCAGTAAGCGAGTTCGCGACGGGTGACCAGGATGGTCCGACCCGCGACCGGAGCAATGCCCCCCACCCGCGAACTGGCGGAAGGACGAGGCCGGCCCGGTCCCAGCATCGGCCAGCGGCGACCACCCTGGCCCGTCCGAGCCCTATGACCAACAATGCCGTCAACTCACCATCATCGGGGTCCTCTGGCCGTCCCATACAAAAGACCGGTAACGCATGGGGCACACGAGACAGGCACGCGCGCGTGGGGACGCCCCCCTGACTACGCTGCCGCAGCCCATGGCACCGGTCGCTGGTGAGCTGGGTCAGACCATGCTGCGTGATCCCATGCTCGCGGCCTTCATAACAGAGCACGACTGACCGCGCCCGCCGCCAGGCCGTGGCGGTCGACGATGAGGCGGATTTTCGCTCCGCCCTTGCCACGGTCGGTCGGATCCAGTCCCGTCAGCTGCCCCCTTTAAGGGCGCGAACACTGACGGAGTCGATCGCGCACCGCGACCAGCCCAGCTCACCGCGGGAGCCGAGCTCATCGAGGACCAGGCGGGGAGCTTGGCCCACACCCGCGACCACTCGGTGAACCGGCGGAACACGGCTACACCCGACATGCCGAAGACGCGCGGCAGTTGGTTCCAGGAGCAACCCGAGGTGACCACGAAGGTGATCGCGGCCAGCACCTCACGGTTCCCGCGCTGCGGCCGACCACCCTGCGGCATTCCGGCGCCGGAGGCATCACGCGCTCGAACAACTCCCAGAAGCTGTCCGGCGCCACCCGCTCAACAAGAGAAGCAGTCACCACCCAGACTGCCGCAAGATCACACCAAACGAATGGCGTCTAAAACGTCAGGACAAGCTAAGGGCTTTCACGCCCTGACACGACTACAAGGCATGAGAATGTCGGTAGCTTGGCGTGCGGGCGCAGCCGCACTGCTGGGGGTTGCTCTGGCGCACGGCCCGTGGATCGGCCTTGGCGTGCTGGCTGTTGGTGGGATCACTTTCTCGATGTACTGCTTGTGCGCCGAACGAGCTCGGCGAAAGACCTTGATCGCTGTCCTCCGTGAGGCCCCTGGGGGCACGGTCGTCGCGCAGAAGGAAGGGCCGGGAGGGCCGGAGATGTGGCTCCGGGTAGGCGGCCAGGGGGCGACGGAGCAGAACGACGGTGAGGGGCCACGTCGCGTACCGCCGGGGGGTGGAGAGTGACAGCACCCATTCCCTCCTCTTGGCGCACCGAACTGGAGGCGTGCTACGTGCGGAGCGCCCAGCGCATCCACCGGCATGTGTTCTTTCTGGCGCAAGGGGACCGGGAGCTCACCGAGGATGTGGTGCAGGAAGCATTCCACGCAGCGGCTGGGGAGTGGGGGGCGCTGCGCCTGCGTGACGAGGAAGGGCAGGTGGCGTGGCTGTGCCGGACAGCGGCGTACATTGCGATTGGCTGCTTCCGGCGCAATGAAACGGCACGCCGCAAGCAGGCCGACGTTCACCGCCACCACTACCAAAGGCCTGCGGCTGACACGGCGCACGAAGCTCTCACGGAGGCAGCGCTGGCCCATTGCTGGAAGGTAATCGCAAGCATGCCACCGCGACAGCACCTGGTCGCCGTGCTGCGCTGGAGGTGCGGGTACAAGAATCACGAGATCGCAGCGATGCTGGACATGCACGAAAAGACGGTCAGCACCCACGTGTCGGCCGCGCGCCGCACGCTCAGACGCGAGGCAGGAGCGTACCTGCCGTTCGGAGCTGACGACCAGGAAGGCGAAACGGGTCATGCATGACGACGACTCCCGTCAGGGCCGGACCGAGGCCGCGCTCCATCGCCTCTACCAGGCGATAGGGGACGAAGCAGACCGCGCGTCTGACGCCGACTTCGATCCTGCTGGTGGACTTGCCCGCTTCACGGCATGGCTCAGTGATCGTGTAGAGCAGGTGTCTGTCGACCAGACACAGACGCCGGCCCGGGGCGCTGCACCCGCACGTCGTAGCAGGGGTGCTTCGCGCGCTGCCTCCGCTTTTCTCCCGGATGAATCCGTCGTGCCCGGGTCCGTCCTGCTGAAAAGCCAACGTGCCGCATCCCCGCCGCCCCGGCCGCCGACGGCGCAGCGAACACGTGATTGGGCGGAACTTCAGGAGCGGATGCTTGTCCCGCTGTACGAGGCCGTGTACGAACGGCTTGGCGTGGGTTCTGACACTCGTCTCCTCGAACTGGGCTGCGGATCCGGACTGGGCTTGCTGATGGCCGCTGCGCGGGGCGCCGAGGTGGCAGGAGTCGAACCGAGAGCTGCGTTCCGTGCACTGGCGCTCGAGCGTCTGCACGAGCCGTGGGGGGCGCCGGGCCTGCGCTGCCTCGCCGAGCGCATAGACGATGGCGATGTCCTGTGCCCGCCCTACGCGTTCATCACCGTGTTCGAACCGTTGCGCCGCCCTATGTCGCCCGACCAGCTGAACCGGCTCGTCGATCATGCGGCGGGGCTGACCAAGCCGGGCGGCACGGTGGCCGTCGCCACTTGGGGGCCAAGAGAGCGGTGTGCAAGCGCGGACCCCCTGACACTCGCCGAGCGGCTCGCCGCACCCCACACGCGCAGCTTCCTCCAAGCGTTCCGCCACGACGCGGACCAGGCGATCGCTGAGGCCGGGCTGCGTCCCGTCGGTGGTGGGCGGATAGCTTGTCCCTTCGGCTACGCCGAACTCGACGCCGCGGTGCGCGGCCTGTTGTCCATCGAACTGTTCCATCCAGCCATGGGGCATTCTGGGGAGGATCTCGTCACCGAGGAACTCACCGAGATCCTCAGGCCTTACGTCCGAAGGGACGGCACGGTCTGGATACCCAACGTGCTGCGCTACACCCTGGGTCAGCACGTCCACTGAGATCCGATTCGTAGTGAACCACTCCGGGACAGTCCGGAGTCTCCATCAGACCCGGAGCGGTTCAGGGTGGGCCACCGATGGGCTCCACCGCTGGCTCCTGGCGTCCCCCGCCCCGAAACGCGTGGCGACGCGGACGGCGCGGCCCCGTTGGATGCCGAGCCACGTGCCGCACATGCGGCCGTGGAGCAGTTCCCGGCAGGGTCCGCCGCGCCGCACGCCTCGCCGCTTGACGCTCAGGTCAGAGCAGTGTCACGTTCCCGGTGAACACCTGTGCCCTCAACCTGTACCCCAGACATATGCGTAAGCCCCGCCAACGCGCGGGGCTTACGCATGTCACAAGCCGGCCAACACACCTTCACGTTGCCGCCACGCGCGCCACACTGATCCCCCACACCATCCGGGGGAACCATGCGCACTCGCACTGCTATCTCCATCGCCGCCGCTCTACTCGCGGCCCTCACCGCCTGCGGCAAGTCGGACGCCGAGGTACAAGCCGACTGCAAGAAGGCGATTGTCGAAGCATCCACCGTCACGAACCGTCCCGCAGCCTGCGACGACCTCTCAGAAGACGACTACAAAGCGCTCCTCATCGCCCGCACCCTGCGAGACGGCGGAGTCGTCGACGACAACGGAGACGTAGATCTGCGCCGGCTCGTGGACGAGGACCAGTAGCAAGGAGCGCGCCCGTGGTCGGCCTACGCAACGGGCGCCGGCGGTCCTGAACACCCTGGAAAGGCTTCAGGACACCCTCCCCTGGGAGCTGAAAAGCTCGATGGAGCCGCTGGACCTGGGGCGTTTGCTGGATCACTGGCGAAAGGTCTACGGAGAGACCTTCGAGCTGATCGAGACCAGTGACGGAGCCATCCGCAAGGCGTTCCAGCGGGAGGCGATGGCCCTGCCGCCGACGGAAACGCGGCAAAGACCGCTCCGAGGCCGGTCGTGATGCGGCGATCTGATTCTCCGCCCTGGAGTTCCTCGAGCAGAATCCGGATGAGAACGTCCACTTCGTCACGAACAACAGCAAGGACCGCAGCGACGGGACCGGCTATCCCTACCCGATGAACGACGACGTCCAGGGTCTGGAAGACCGGCTGACCCGGGGCCGAAGGGGGACTCCAACACCGCCGCTGTGCGCTTCGGCACCTTTTGCACCCGCTGGGATGCGTCTGGCTGGAATGTGTCCGCTCCCCGGTTCACCAACCTGCCCGCCGACACCGGCCTGCGCCACCTGGTGCGCCTGGCCAAGATCCGCTGGCGTATCGAGCACGATTACCGCGAACTCAAACACGGCCTGGGACTGGACCACTTCGAAGGCCGCTCCTGGACCGGCTGGCACCACCACATCACCCTCGTCAGCGCCGCCCACGCCTTCCTCACCGAACAGCGCCTGTCCCCAAAAGCCCCGGGGCCGACCTCACCCTCTATCAGATCCTCGACGCCCTCCAGAACACCCTGAGGTGCTGGACCGGCACCTGCAGCACCTGCCATCAGCCACTCCCCAGAACACCTAGATCAAGACAGACCTAACGGAGTACTACTAGTGCTGTGACCGCGTAGTTCATCGGGTCGGCGGTCATGGCGGTGGGATGTGCGGTGGCCAAGCCTGTCCGTGTGCGCAGACTGACCGGTCAGGTAGGGCAGAAGCTGCAGCAATCCGTGCGCCGGGGCAGTGAGCGCTTTCCAACTTCTGTCTGAGCCGGTCGGACACAGGCAGAGGATCTGCGTGTCAGAGCAGGGCCGCCCCAGCGCAGCAGCCGAGTACCGTGCCCGTCAGGCTCAGGGCGAGAAGGACGTTACGGGCGCGCACCTGCTCGGGTCCAGATGCCACCACCATGCCGCTGCGGTCGAGCCGCACGCACCACAGCAACAAGGCCGCACCCCATCTGCGGAACAGCCATCGTCCGTACAGCGCGCCGAGCAGCAGGGTGCTCAGCAGGCCGATGACGGCCATGGCCACCCGGCTCTGGCTTGTGTCGGCGACGAACGCCGCGGACCATAGAAAGGGGGCTCCGAGGGCCGCACCCAGAACGAAAGGCGCCGCAGCGGCCGGCAGGGGCCCGCGGACGCCCTCCTGCCAAGCATGGATGAGCAGTGCCAGCGTCGCGAGACCCGCCACCCACGGCGCCGCAATCGCGTAGCCGGTACCGGGGGGGACACGGGACACCGATGCGCGGACCGCAGTTCGTGGCCGCTCCTGCGAACTCCCACCCGAACACGAAGAGACAGCTCCGCCCCAGACCAGCAGATTGAGCACGAGCACCGTGAGCCCGGATACGAACATGTTGTTCGGCACGGCCCCTTTGTCACGCCTGCCTTCCTCATTCATATGTGCATCGAGCATTGGGCGTTCTCCATTCGTGTGGTCCGGTGGCCAGTTGGACCAAGAGACAGGTGAAGCCCCTGGTAGATGGGTTTTCGACCAAAAGTTCCTTCTCCACCAGAGGCTTCGTGTGCTTGTCTACCCGTCTGCGTCGACGTGTCCAACTCTGTCCTGCGCTTCCTGGCCGCCAAGCTCCGTCAACGCCGCCGAGAGCTCGGCAGCCTGTGGAGGCGCCTGACCCCAAGCCGGCAGGCCCTGCTCACACTCGCCCACCTCCGCAACGGCCACCCCTACGCCCAGCTCGCGGCCGGGTTCGGCGTTGGCACCGCGACCGCCTACCGATACGTCACCGAAGCCGTCGACCTCCTGGCCGCACTCGCCCCGACCCTCAAGGAGGCCGCCCGTACGGCGTCCACGAAGGCGTTCGTGCTGCTGGACGGCACGCTGCTGCCCATCGACCGGATCGCTGCTGACCGCCCCTTCTACTCTGGAAAGCACAAGAAGCACGGGATGAACCTGCAGATCCTGGCCGACCCGTCCGGCCGGCTGCTATGGGCATCACCGGCTCTTCCCGGCGCCGTCCACAACGTCCGGGCCGCCCGCGAACACTGCATCGTCCGCGTGCTCACGAACACCAACATCAAGTGCTGGGCGGACAAGGGATCCGAGGTGCCGGAGGCACGGTCCGCATCCCGCACCTGGGGACGCTGGGAGACGCTCTCCGACGGTCAGAAGGCTGTCAACCGATCCCACGCCAAGATCAGGGCCCTCGTCGAGCAAGCCGTCGCCACCCTCAAGTCCTGGCGACTCCTCCGCAAGCTGCGGTGCTCGACTACCCGCATCACAAGCTTGGTCCAAGCCGTCCTGACCCTGCATCTGGCCAGCTCAGACCGATGATGGGAAAGGCTCAGTGTGATCCTTGACCGGGTGCAAGACTCAGATGTAGCTGGGGGAACGAACATCCCTTTGTATCGGGCTCGTTCCCTCCGCTGGTTGGCTGGAAGTTAGAGTGAGGAGTAGTCGTGGCTTTCAAACGGCGGTCGGGTGCCGAGCGTGTCCCGGACGATCCGGAACAGCTGTATCGCCTGCTGGCATTGACGAATAGCGGGCCCGACGCCGTATGGGGCCATCAGTCCGACGTCCTACGCTCATGGCATGGCGACTACCCAGATGACCCGGACGTAGCGATCGAACTGCCAACTGGCGCGGGGAAGACACTCGTTGGTGGTCTCATTGGCGAGTATCAGCGGCGTCGGTTCGGTGAGCGGGTCGCCTATGTATGTCCAACTCGCCAGCTCGCGCGGCAGACTTCAGCGAAACTCGACGACTATGGCATCCCGAACGTCCTGTTGGTCAACAAGGTCAGCTCGTGGAGCCCGGCTGACCGTGCCCGCTACAACTCCGCGGATGCCATCGCAGTCAGCGTCTACAGCCACGTCTTCAACTCCAACCCGGCGCTGAACAACGCCGACATGCTGGTCTTGGACGACGCTCACGCTGCGGAAGGCTACGTTGCCAGCCCTTGGAGCCTGGACATCTCCCGCGACCACGAGGAGAGCGCGTACCTCGACGTACTGTCGGCCCTTGCCCCCGCACTCGACCCGCTGGTCGTACGGCGACTGCAGACCCCGAGGGCGGACGGCCAGTACCAGGCCACCGTCCATCTCGCCTCACCCATCGGCGTCGCCGCCCACATGGCGAAGCTGGAGGAGGTCTTGGCGGCCGCCGCGGCCACCCAGAAGATCCACAGGTCCGGACGCGAGACCTGGAAGTTCGTGCAGGGACACCTCGACCGCTGCCTGGTGTACTTCTCCCACCGCCGGATTCTAATCAGACCGTTGATCGCACCGACCTTCCAGCATGCTCCCTTCAGCGACCCCGCCCGCCGTATCTACATGAGCGCGACACTCGGCGCCGGCGGCGAGCTGGAGCGCAGCTTCGGACGACGCGCCATCAAACGCATCCCGATCCCCCGTGGCTGGGAGAAGCAAGGCACCGGACGGCGGTTCTTCCTCTTCCCCGAGTTGACCACCGACTTGTCGAAGAGCGAAGAGCACCTCGCTCCCTACGTCGCCGGCATCGTCGCCAAGACCGGCCGAGCCGTGGTGCTGACGCCCGATGGCCGCACCGCCGACAAGGTGACCGAGCTCGCTTTGCCCAAGCACCACCGCGTCCTGCACGCCGCGGACGTGGAGGACGACCTGAACGCGTTCACCGCCCAGTCCTCCGCGGCCCTCGTACTCAACAACCGCTACGACGGCATCGACCTCCCCGACGACGACTGCCGACTGGTCGTCCTCGCCGGCCTGCCCGCCCGCGGCGACCTCCAAGAACGCTTCCTGCACGAATCGCTGGGCGCCGTCGAGGTCCTCCACGAACGCATCCGCGCACGCATCATGCAGGGCTCGGGACGCGCTACCCGCAACACTCGCGACTTCGCCGCGGTCCTGGTCCTCGGCTCCGACCTGAGCTCGTACCTGTCCGGACGCGACGTGCAGGCCGCCATGCACCCCGAAATCCACGCCGAGCTCGAATTCGGCCTGGCCCACAGCCTGGAGAGCACCTCTGCCGAGATGCTTGAGAACCTCGATGCCTTCCTGGAACACGGCGCGGAGTGGACCGAGGTCGATGCCGACATCGTCGCCGCACGCGAAACCTACGAGCGCGTAGACGCACCGAGTTCCCACGAGCTGCAGCGGGCCGTGCGCGCCGAGGTCGCCGCGTGGGAAGCCATCTGGGCAGGCGAGTGGACCTGGGCGCTGGACAACATCCGCAACGTCCTCGACAGACTGCGCGGAGCACGGACACCCACCCGCTACGCCGCACTCTGGAACTACCTTGCGTTCAGCATCGCCCACCGGCTTTCCGAGCAGAACCAGGACGCCGCCCTCAAAGCCGCCGCCGACACCTACTACCTGACCGCCCGGCGCAACAGCCAGGGCACCACCTGGCTGTCCCACCTGGCCGCGCCCAGCGAGAAGTCGTCGGCTCCACAGCTGCCCGACCTGGAAGACGTCGACGTCGCGGCGATGCAGGCGGTGCTCGGGGCGACCGATCTCGCGGCCCCGCAAGTCTTCAGCGACGCCGTGCTCAAAACCCGGGCCGGACTCCAGGGCACGGAATACACCGCCTACGAGGCCGGACTGGTCCAGCTCGGCACATTCGCCGGGGCCCAGCCCAGTTACGGCAACAACGACGATGACACCGCGGCAGCACCCGACGCCGTATGGATCTTCGGCGACGCCCAATGGGTGATCTGGGAAGCCAAAAGCGAAGCCAGCCCCACCGGGCAGGTCGGCGCCGACAACGCCCGTCAGGCCGGCGCCCATCTACGATTCACCGCCACCGAGCGCAGCGCGCCCGCCCCCAGCGACTCGGTATGCCTACTCGTCACACCCAAAAGCCGCGTCCACCCCAGCGCCCGCGCCCTCGCCGAACCACACGTCTACCTCGTCCACCCCAACGACGCACTCACCCTGTTCGACAAAATCATCAGGGCCTGGAACGCCGCCCGCGCCATCGACCTCGCCAACCTCTCCGTACCCGAACTCGCCACCCTCTTCCGCGCCGAAGGCGCCCTCCCCACCCAATGGCTCCCGACCCTGCGCACTCAACCCCTCCAACAACGCACCCCCTGAACCGCGCAGGCGCCCGTGTGCCAACCCAGGCGAGGGGGCCAGCACGCGGGCCACAACCTGCACTTGGCAGGCCGCGCCCACGGAGGCGAGACGGGATCCCTGGATACGGCCGCGACGTTGTCGCCCGCCGGTCTGGCGGCCAGAGGCCTCGGCAACAGACGATGTGCAGACGACGCGATGGGGGGCAGCATCTTGGACCCGTACGAAGTCTTCAGTAGCGGCAATCACTGGGCACAGGAATGGATCCTCGATGTCTCCTTGATCGAGTCACTGCGCTTCGGCCGCCTGCCCAACCGCCCGGATCTGGAGGCAGCGATCGCCCTGACGAAGCTCTTGTATGAGGACTTCGTCAGCTACGGCACCGACGGCAAAGGCATGCGCCTGAACGATGAATCCGTCGTGCTCGTCATCAAGGCCCACAGCGCCGTCCTTGATCGGCTCGCCCTGGATCGGCCGCAGTGGCCGTTTCGCACCTTCGATGGCCCACACGGCTTCGGCACCTACTGGCGAAGGAACGACATGTCCGGCGGGGGCGGCTGGCAGGCCCGCCGGGAGTGCGTTGAAGGCATCCTCGGCCCCACCCGCGACGCCTTGGATGAACTGGAAGAACTGGAGTATGAAAGCCGGTTCAAGAAAGGTCCGACGGGCAGCTTCAAGAACCTGATCTTCGCTGCCGTGGGAGCCAAGCCGGAGATCGTGCTGCGCGACGCGGTGAACAATGACGTCGAAATCGTCCGCAATGCCGAGAACTGCCTGGTGTACTCCGATGCTCTTCCACCGCACGGGCTCACCTGGCGTCAGATGGTCGCGTGGTGGACTGCACACCACCAGCCCGAGGCGGACGAGAAGACCG
The DNA here is from genome assembly GCF_053610705.1 of Streptomyces sp. NPDC054872. Classification (NCBI taxonomy): domain Bacteria; kingdom Bacillati; phylum Actinomycetota; class Actinomycetes; order Kitasatosporales; family Streptomycetaceae; genus Streptomyces; species Streptomyces sp. NPDC054872. The sequence continues at coordinate 38,824 of NZ_JBSGYY010000055.1, forward strand.
CGGCCGACGCCCTCTACCGGCGCCTGTACGGATCGCTGGACTCGCTCCCCGAGCAGCTGGTGCTGCACACCTACTGCGCCCGCTACGCCGAGCCTGAGGGCTTCGAGCTACCGGCCCTGATCCCCCAGGTCTACCTCCACTACGACCCGTACACCCGCAGGAGCGGCAAGCAGTCCGGTGCGCTTCATCGCCAGCGCATGGACTTCCTCCTCCTGACCCCGGACCGCGCCCGCATCGTCATCGAGATCGACGGCGTCCACCACTACAGCCGCAAGAGCCCGTCCGACGAAAACGGCCGGATCACCCACATCGCAGCCCCACAGCTGTACTCGGAGATGGTCGCCGAAGACCGCCGACTTCGCCTGGCCGGCTACGAAATCTACCGCTTCGGCGGGTGGGAACTCACCCAGCCCCAAAGCGAACAGATCGTTACCGACTTCTTCTCGGAGCTACTCAGACGGCACAAGAAGCCGACCCCATGAACCGCGCCTATCCCCCGGTGGCCCCAAGGGCCCGTCGGCCGCAAGCAAGTCCGGGAAGACAGGAAGAGCCGCAGCACAGCGCAGCGAGCGCGGGATCCGCGGCGAGCGTTCCGGCAGCGGGGGCCGGGCGGTGCGGACGTCGAAGACCGGCTGGCGGCCCCCCGCGCGCACCTAGGTTCATCGAGGGCCTGGAAGCCGCTGTGGGCGAGCGTGGCGAGTCGGCAGGGATCAACTCCGCGACGTCGTCCGTACGGGCGGAGACATCGCGGAGGGCGCGCGAGACAGGACGTAGTTGAGAGCGGCCGCGGCAGCCGGTTCGCCGGCGAACCGGTCGTCGCTCAGCTTGGGCAGCTTCAGCGGTCCAGCGGAGGCCAGCGGCGGCGGTTCCGCCCTGGCGTCAGGCCTGCCGCCAGCGCTCCACCGAGCGCACGCTCACCCGCAGGTGCTTCGCGATCACCGCAGTTCTTCTCGCCCCGCGTGAACCGCTCACCGGCCTCGAGCCGGATCCGTTCACGAAAGCGCTGCCGTTCGGCGGTCAGCCCGCCGCCCTATGCGTACCGCATACCACCGGCCTACCGCTGGGATCACCACCCATCACCCACTACGACAACACCCCGACAAGATCAGTAACGCCGCGGCCGCGGAGGCCCGTAGGGCGACTGCCAGGCGGGCCGGTCACCTCGTCGCGGAAGAGCAGGACGGGGCCGCTCGGGCGGCTGTACGGGATCGTCGTGGGTGACGACGGTGCGGGTGCACTGGGCGCCGCGGTGGATGCTGGCGTGGCAGATCGACTTCCAGTACTTGCGGGTGTACGTCTCGCAGATCAACCGGCCGGCCGGCTGAGCACTCCCATAGGCCTCGTGCCTGGGTTGTCGCGGTGTTGGTTTGCGCTGGGCTCAGCCGACTTCACTCGCTCGCTGACGCTGGGCTGCGGTTCGGGCTTCTTCGCATCGCCGGATGCAGTCCTGTACCTGTGGATCGACAGCTAGTTCAGGAGGCAGAAGCGTGGAAGCGTATACCTTGGCCCGGCAGACTTGTGTTGGCTCGAGTCCTGCCGCGAACACGAGGTCGGTTCCGTCGAGTTCGGCAAATGCGAGGTCGGACCCGGTGAGCAGCGCCCCTGAGAGTCGGGCGTTGGAAAGATCGGCGCGGGCCAGGTTCGCCTCGTGCAAGTCTGCGTCTTCGAGGTTGGCTTTGGCCAGGATCGCTCGGCCCAGGTTGGCTTGGGCCAGGTCTGCGTTAGTGAGATTCGCATAGGCGAGGTTGGTTCGTTCCAAGGTGGCCCTTGAGACGAGCGCCTGCACCAAGGAAGCGTGTCCTAGGTCGGCTCTGGATATGTCTGCACTTCTGAGGACAGCGTTGTCCAGGACGGCGTAGCTGAACGACGTTCGCGAGAGCCAGGCGTATCCGAAGTAGACCTTGCTCATCAGGACGCCTGTGAAGTTGGCGCCGCTGAAGTCGAAGTTGTGGGGCCGGATGGCTCGTAGGTCCGTCAGCTGGCTACCGGGCGTCCAGTTTCGGCCCAGTACTTCGAGGGTTGCTCGGATGTCTTCGGGCAGCGGTTTCGGGGCTGGCAGATCGACTTCGGGGTCGTCGGCGCCGCTTCCTGCGGCGTTTTCGATCGAGTCGCGTTCTGGATGCGCAAAAGGATCGTCGAACGGTTTGAGGCTGTCGCGCACATAGGCGGCGAGGACCTCGAGGACGGCACCGCGGTCCCGACTAGAGTCGATCATGATGCGTTCCAGACCGTATATCCCACCCAGGCGTCCATGGATTTGCGTAGAAGTAAGGAGTTTGATCGCTTCAACGTAGCGGCCGGTGACTTGCTCTTCCCGAGCGAGGTCGGCCTGCCTCTCGTCGCGTTCCTGAGCAGCCGTGATCGTGGTCTCGAACTGTTTCTGGCTCTCGCGGAACAGTACTTGGGCGTGCTGGAACTCGTCGCGTTCGAGGCGGTGCTTTTCGCGGGTGTAGTAGAGGCCAACGGCGGCGATGAGACCGGCGGCCAGGGCTACGAGGCCGGTGCGGAAGCCGGTGATAACGACGCCGTCGGCGGAGTCGAGTTGGGTCTTGCGGATGTGCAGACCGTCGAACCACCAGGGGCCTCGCCAGAAAAGGAGGACGAAGGCCGTGGCGCCGGCCAGGCCGGCGATGACCGCGAGACGGCGCTGTTTTTTGGTGTGCTGCTGCTGTCCGTGTCCGCCGCCTGAGGGCGGCTTGGCGCGGGTGCGGGTGATGGCGAGAGCGGCGCAGACGAGGACAGCGAAGGCGACTGCGAGTGAACTGACGGCGGCAGCATCACCGGCGCTGACTGCAGCAAGCGGCTCTAAGTTCATAGTGGAGATCGTGTCGGACCGCGCGCCACGGTGCGGCGAGTTCCATCAGGTTGAGGGGCATATCCGAGGTCAGCGTCTTACCGTTCGCTGGGTTCCACGTCGTCTACATTGTCGGCGAGTACCTGTCTCCCCGTACCCGCCGCAGGCGAGGTAGCCGACAGTGGGCTCATTGCCGTCTGTATCCCGGACAGTGATCATGCCGCCGTCGCATTCGCTGCAGGCCGGCACCTTGGCCTCCATGAGCCGCTTCGACAGGTTGCGGAGCCGGGCGTATCGCCAGCCCTGCTCGAGGGCGGGGGTGTGCTGCTTGTAGACCCAGGCCATGAAGTGCTCCTCGCGTCCTTGCCAGGGCCCCCTGTGGGGTGCCAGCGCCCCCGCCCCATATGCCGGGCAGGGTCCCTGCGGCTCCGCCTCCGGCCCCGGGGCCGGTGCGGCAAACCGGTCGGGCAAGGCGCACCAGACGTTCCAGCGGGGTCTTGCGGCTCTGACGCAGTGGTGGAGCGGGAAGCTCGGGCGGTCGGTGCCGCGCGGCCGCGGTGAGCCGATCGCGGTCGACGGCGAGGCGGAGCCGGTGATCGTGAAACTGGGCGTGTGGGTCTCAAACACGAAGTCGAGGCGCGACAAGCTCACGGCGGAGCAGCTGGATGCGCTGCGAACGATGGGCGTGCAGTGGGCACGAATAGCCGCAGGCTCTGATCCAGGGGTGTTAAGTCTGGTTACACACAGCTACGCTACAGCCCTGTTTACGAGGGGGGTTCATGCGGTTTGAGCAGCGGATGTATGCACACGTCAAGTTCTTGGGGCTGATGGCCGAGCTCTACGAGAATGAGTTCGAAGACTTCTTTCACCGCCTGATGTGTTCGCGATATACCGACTTCATCGACGTACGCACCGCAGGACGCCTCGGTGACATGTCAGCGGACGGCCTCAGCCTGCATTCCCGCAGGCTGTACGCCTGCTACGGCCCCCAGACGGTCGATCCGTATGAAATCAAGAAGAAGCTCACCAAGGATCTCTCGGGGGCGGTTGAGAAGCGCAGCGGCGAGTTCGACACCTTCGTCTTCGTGCACAATGATCGGCGCGGTGTGCACCCTGTCGTAGCGTCTTTGTTGGCCGAGGCGCGTGACAGCATGCCCTCGCTACTGTTCGAACAGATGGGCAGTCGGCGCCTTTGGCAGGAGTGCATGCAGCTTCCGCAGATGGCTGCGGAGGATGTGCTCCGGTGCGAAATTCCTATCAAGGACACGACTTTTGGAATCGGGATGGAGGACTTGGCACCCTTACTGAAGCAGCTGCAGGACATCCGTGCCGAGTCCAACCCCCTGATGTCGCTGCCTGACGTGCCGGTGGAGAAGCTGGACTTCAACCGGATTGAAGGAGCGGACCGGGAGGACCTCCTCCGGGGTATGCGTCAGAGCTATCTGGTGGATGCGTTCTACGCCGGGACCCGTAGCGAGCTGGAGCACGATGAGGTCGCGGAGGGCTTTCGCCTTTACTACCAGCAGGTGCGTCGCGACTACAGTGAAGCCGACGACGTGCTTTGGCAGCTCAAGATGTACTTCCTGGGGAACGCCCAGCCGCGACCGAAGGTTCTGCGAGCCGCCCTTGTTGTCCTGGCACACTTCTTCGAACGATGCGACATCTTCGAGACGCCGCCCGCTGGCTGGCAGCCGGGCATCGGGTTGACTGCATGATCACTCCGACGAAGGGGCTCGCTCCTGACCGCTGCCTACTCGCCGTCGGTGCGCAGGTTCTCCTCCAGCTCGACGAACCGCGGACCGTAAGTCAGGCGTGGGCGAGGCTGAGGAGCTGGCGCGCTGACCAGGCCCATACCTCGCCGGTATCGTTCGAGTGGTTCGTTCTGGCCCTGGACGTCCTCTTCGCCATGGGCGTGGTGGAGCTGGATCAGGACGGTCTCGTCGCAAGGAGTAGGGATGCTGCGCCGTCTGAGCGCTGACGACGCGCGGTTCAAAATGGTGGAGTTCTCGCCGGGACTGAACCTGCTGGTCGCTGACACCACCTCGTCTTCGGCTGAGACTGACAGCCGTAACAGTGCTGGCAAGTCGAGCGTGATCGAACTCATTCACTTCCTGCTGGGAGGCCAATCCTCCAAGTCGCTGGCTACGAACAGGGCCCTGCGCCACATCGCCTTTAGCCTCTCTCTCGACTGGCCAAGGCAGAACAGTCCGCTTGAGGTACAACGGCGCGGAGACAGTCCAAAGGTTGTGAGGCTGAGCCGGGACGTATCCGGCGTGGCAGCAGACACGCTCTTCACCGACAGCGAAGACGTCGAACTGTCCGTTGAGCAGTGGAACCGCATCATTGAGCAGGATCTCTTTGGGCTGCAGGGTGACCACCCCGGAGTGAGCGGTCGCACCCTCCTGTCATTCCTTATCCGACGTGTCTCCGCTCACGGCTTCAACGAGCCGACCCGGACGTTCTCCCGGCAGGCCGCTGCGGATGCATCGTCGAACCTCGCCTACCTCTTGGGGCTCGACTGGCAGCTGGTCAACGGATACCGCGAGCTCAATGCCCGCAAGTCGACCAGAGACCAGCTCAGGAAGGCCGTCAACGATCCCGTATGGGGGCGGATCGTCGGGTCTACAGCCGATCTGAGGGGCCAGATCACTCTCGCCGAGGCACAGGTCGAACGGCTTCGGGCGCAGGTTGCCGCATTCCAGGTTGTCCCCGAGTATGAGCGCCTTAAGGAGCAGGCAGACCAGGTAAGCCGCCGGATCAAGCAGCTCGCTCAAGAAGACGTGATCGACCAGCACAATCTCGAAGAACTCCAAGGTGCGGTCACCGAGACCACGGACGTGGAGGTGTCCTACCTCGAGCCGGCTTACCGCGAGCTCGGTGTCATCCTCAACGACCAGGTCCGGCGTCGCTTCGAGGACGTCAAGGCGTTCCACCACTCTGTCGTACGCAACCGGCGCAGGTTCCTGGAGGAGGAGATCCAAGAACTCACCGAGCGCCTGACCTCCCGGCGTCAGGAACGCGCCGAGCTGGGCGAAGATCAGGCCCGCCTCCTGCGAGAGCTGGCGGACGGTGGAGCACTGGAAGCGCTGACTGCCCTGCAGACAGCCCTGGGTCGGGAGGAAGCCGCTCTCGGCGCCCTTCGCCACCGCTTCGAAGCAGCACAGGCCCTTGAAGCCAGCGCGCGGCAGATCACCGCCAAGAGCGTTGAACTGCAACAGGCCATCGACCTCGACCTTCAAGAACGCCGACAGCAGACAGACGAAGCGATCCTGCTGTTCTCCCAGTACGCCCAGCGCCTGTACGGCGAGGGCCGTGAGGCCTACCTGGCGATCGAGGCCGGACGTAGCAGCCTGAGCATCACGCCAAGGATCGACGCCGACGACAGCCGCGGTATCAACAACATGGTCATCTTCTGCTTCGACCTCACCTTGGCCGTCCTCTCACACCGCCACGGCCGCGGCCCTGACTTCCTCGTTCACGACAGCCACCTCTACGACGGTGTCGACGAACGACAGGTCGCACGTGCGCTCGCGCTCGCGGCCGAAGTGACCGACGCAGAGCACATGCAGTACGTCGTCACCCTCAACACCGACACCCTCAGCACTGCTGCCCAGCGCGGGTTCACCCCCGAGCCATACATCCGCATCCCCCGCCTCACCGACGACGAAGAGGGTGGCCTCTTCGGTTTCCGCTTCAAAGCCACAGGCAAGGTATAACGCCAACCCGACCACACGACGGGCGTCCGGCGATGCGGCTCAGTCTGCGGCCGCGGCCGGGCCCCGCCGAACCGGTTGACGCTCGCAACCAAGTACACATACCGGATCGAGTGCCGGTAAATGTACGGCGTCAGGCCAGCCCCTGAGCACACCACACGCACCGAGGACGAGTATTAGGCCTAGCAACTCCTACCTGCATCCGGCGACTTGGTGCCACCACCCGTACGGACAGGAACAGCGGCGGCGCAGGGGAATGGTGTCGCCGGGGCGGGGTGCAGCGCGTTTGCTAGGTGGCGTTTTCACGCTGCGCCAGGCTATGTACCGGCCAGCCTCTGAGGGCGCACTGCCGCACACGGCGCCGATGTACCGGAGACTGTCCGCGCAGCTGACCCAGGCCCGCCGGGGGGCCGGGTTCCCGACCTGATCGACACCGTCGGGGAGGTCCATGTTGCGCCGGCCAGACGCAAGCCGCCTGGACTCCGCCCTCGTAGCTGTCCACGTTCTTCTGGGCCGGCGCACAACGACCGCCACCGGATCCGCTGACTTGCCATACCGGTACTTGTACTCTTCTACTCTTCCGAAATGTGGCTGCACCCCCACCGATCCGGTCCCTAGGGTTGGCCCATGACCACCAAGCAGGACCTGACAGGATGGCTGGAGCAGTGGGCTGCGGAAGCACGGCGCCTGACCGCCACTGAACGCAGAGGAAAAGCTCTTACCAGTGGAAAAGCATGGACGGGTCTCGCCTCCGCCTTTGGCCAGCTCGCACCGAAGGTATTCCGGGGGGACTTGTATGACGATCACGAGGTGAGCAGCCGAGTCCTTACCCGGGTTGTTGGTCTGGGGCACATAGCCGAGGCATGTGCCCGCGGTGAGGACGTCCCAGTAGCCGAGCTTGCGGCCGACCTGGAAGCTTTCGCTTGCCGACCGTTACCCGAGATCCAGACATGGATGCTGCTAGACATCGTCCTGCCGCCAGGTGCAGACATCCGGCTAGGCGAGTACCGCCTGTGGACCGCCTCGGCGGAAGACTTGCGGCAGTTGCAGGCCCTGCCGCGAATGGCGGCCTGGCTTCCGAAACCAGCGCTCGACCCGGACGGCCTCCTCGCCGGGTGTACGTTCCTGGCCGTCAGCGACCCTGACGCCGAGCATGAGGACGGGGGATGGCGCTTTTCGTTCCCCGACCGGCGCCCGGAACGACCTCATGCCGACGTGCTAGTGACACTGCAGCTATGGGACCTGACCCACAGCGTGCACCCGGAGGTCTTCTTTCACGTCGAGCCGGGACGATCCACCACAAGAACCTGGGGTTCCCCCACCATCGAGCCGGTCTATGACGACCGCGGTGAAGAGGTGGACGAACTGCTTCTCACCGACGGCTACACGGTAAGGGCAGAAGACCTGGATGCCTTCACTGCGTTCGTCACCGCCGTGTACTCGCTCATCGAACACGCCAAGGGCGCGAAGACGACCATCAGACGGTCGGCGACAGCCGCCACAGGCCGACTACTGCGCGCCACGCAGCGCACCCTCGGCGGGAAGTGGGTCGATGAGTCCGAGATCCAGGACGTGCTGCTGGACTACGTCACGGCGACAGAAGCACTGCTGGTGACCGAAGACATCGACAAGTCACGCAGAACCTCCCAACGCGCAGCATCCTTGTGGCCGGCGGATTCCGATCGCCTCCGAGTAGCGAATCTGGTCACCGCAGCCTACGGACATCGTTCCAACTACGCCCACGGCCGCGACGACAAGGCACTTCCTACGGTCGAAGAGCTCGAACAGATCAGGGAGACCGCGTTCATAGTCTTCCTCCGCTGGCTAATCTGCGTACAGCAGTACGGCGACAAGGTCGGGAGACAGCTGGACCGCGGCCTGCTGTCGTCAGAGATCCGCCGTGAAATCAGTGACCTCGTCGGCCGCTTCGCCTCGGCGAGTCCTGCCGCCAACCATCGCGTTGTCGGACGTTTTCGCCTTAGCTCTACCGACGGCCAGAAGCGGTAAGCCCACCAGGCGGTACGGGCGTCGGCCGCCAACGGCCTGCAGGCCGTCTGTCGGAAGGTCGCATCAGCAAGCTGATCGAGGACCAGTGGTTTAGGGACTACCAAGGCCGACCGATCCCTGGGCTTCGCTAATTGACTGTTCCTGTCACGCGTCACCCGCCGGCTCGGTCTGTCCAGCTTCGACGCACGGCTGTGCCACGGCATCAGGAATGAAGTGCGAGTAGCTCTCGCGGAGACGCTGGGCACGCGGTCACCGGACGCCTCGACACACCCCCTGAACCTCAGCTGCGCGGACCTAACGGCCAATCGCCGACGAAACGCCCAGTTAAGGTCAGGCATGGCCTACACGTCGCTTCACCGCTCCGTCGGCTCACCGCCCGGCCGTGTGACTGCCGAGACACTCGAACAGGCAGTCGCCATCCGCCTGGGCGAGGCAGAGGATCTCGACTGGAAGCAGGACGCCGATGATGCGAAGGATAGCCGGGAGACCGCCAAGGACTTCGCCGCTCTCGCCAACGCTGGTGGGGGAATCATCGTCACCGGTGTGCGGGAGGACGGTGCTGACCACGCTGCTGAACTGTTGGGCGTCGAGGATGACCGCGCCAGGAGCCTCGTAGCCAAGTACCGAGCCGTAGCCACCTCACTCGTGCGGCCGTTTATCCCCGCCTTCAACGTCTACAGCGTGCCGCTGCCCGGCTCCCCCGGACGCTCTGCGGTGATCGTCGAGGTGCCCCGCAGCCCGGAGGTCCCGCACCTGGTGGTCGTGGACAAGGAGGCCATGCGGTACCCGAAGCGGGTGGGCACCGACACGGTCTGGCTTGGCGAGTCCGAACTCGAGGCCGCTTACAGACGACGGTTCGCCCTGCGCCAGGACGCACACACCCACCTGCAGCACGTGCACGACGAACTGCACCAGCGCCTCCATCAGGAACCGCGCAGGGTATGGGTCGTGGTGACAGCTGTGCCAACGGTGCCGGCGCCCCTGGACACGGCACCGACGGTCAACCCATCAGCCACAGACCCGATCATGACCACGATCCTGCGGGACATTCCCTCCGGCCGCGAGAGCCTGCTCCGCACCAAACTGACGAACTACAACCCGGTGGTCGGACTTCGCCGTTCGATCTTCACCGCCCCACGCCCGTACACCGGCCAGAGCACCAGCGCCCACCTTGAACTCCGCCACGACGGATCGTTCAGCGGCGCGCTGAACGCCAGCTCCCCCATGCAGCACGGCCCTGCACTGCTGACGCAACTCTCCCTAGAAAGCGCGGTACGCGACCTTGTGATCGCCGCCGCCCTGAACGCCGACCAGCGTAGCGCCGACGGCACCCTCCAGCTCCGTGCACAGATCCTCACCAACGGCCCCGTCGCTCTGGCCGAACGTGATGGGCAGTACGACGAGCAGATCGACGGCAGCCTCACCCTCGACGGCAGCCTCCCTGCACAAGCCGCCACCTTCGTCACGACCGAGGCCCCGATCGCTGACCTTGCAGCCCTCCCCCAACGGCGCACTGAAACTGCAAATCGACTGCTACTGGACCTCACACACCAGTTCGCCGTCACCGACCTGCTCCAGCAACGATCGCACTGAACTCGTACGACCGACGCGGCGGTCCCGTTCAGAACGGAGACGCCAGAGGCGACCCTGCCCAGTGGGTCGGCTGCGAGGACACGACGGGCCTGTCGAGACGAGGTGCGCGGCAAATTTGAGGAATCTCGGAGAATCGCCGCAACTCGAGAGGTTTCGCCAATAGGCTCCATTCTTGACCCTTCCTCGGTCCTCCATTGGCAGCGATGCCTATGGGCGGGCGCACAACTCCGTGTGCCTGTACTGCACATGGCGAGTCGAGGAGGGGAAAGCATGCGCGTGCGCATGTGGCTGGCCCGAAGATTGAGACGGTGGCGCCGCACGGCCCGTCGTCTCAGGGAGCGGTCATCGCAGCTCAAGGCCATGCACTACGGCCGCGGGAGGCGATGGCTGAGGAGTCTCGCCGTTCAGGTGTCCGTGGACATCTGCTCGGCGTTGATCCTCTACCTCATCTTCCGCGGCCGGTAGCAGGACGAGCAGTCGCCTCACTCTTGGACGGGTCGGGGCGACTGTCTCGCTTGTTCCCGTCCGACTGTCAACCAGCGGTACGGGAAGCCACGCAACACTTGTTGCGTGCAGATCCAGCGTAGCCCCAATTCGCCGTGCTACGCGCAATGTTCCGCGAACCAAATCACGAAACCAGTTGGCGTCGGCTCCCCGAATCGCCGCACGAATTGCCTCACCAGACGATTTGAAAAGTTCGCATCACGCTGACCTGCGGGAACGACGATGGCGACGTCAGACTTACGGCAGTCGCTGCACCCTCCGTCCAGACGGCCCCGCCTCCCGGCCCAGGCGAGGCAACGGGACCGGCCACCGACGCTGCGACGTCGGGACTGCTCTCTCGCGCCACTGCCCCTCGTCCTGGATCATGAGCCGGGAAGCATTGCCGGGTAGTGGGGTACAGGAGCGGAGTGTCGTTATGGCGTTGGTACATCGCGAGCAGTTCCCGGTACTGATCGAGCGATTCTTGCTGTGGTTGCAGGATGCCGACGAGGATCTGATCGACGACTGGCCTGAAGGCGCGCAGGGGTTGGTGTCGGAGCAGCACGGGCGGGTGGACATCCAGTCGGGAGGCCACACGCACACAGCCACGTTCACTGTCGAGGTCTGGGACGCACCGCCTAAGCCTGATGGCTCCGTCTCCTGGGAGGCGATGGGTGAAGCGGAGCTGGAGTCCGCCTCAGGGCAGCTTCAGTTCCACACGGCCGGCGGGCCGGACGAGAACGTGATCGACCTGGGCATCCCCAACCGGCGGTGGCGGCTGCGCGCTCATGTGGTGGGGCAGGAAGAGGTCGCGGCCCTGGCCGAGCAGGGGGTGCCCGAGGGGGTGGAGCGATTCCTGCTGCAGTTCTGGCCGGTATGACGGATCCTGTAGGCAAGGTGGGGCGGTGCACCCGCCCCACCCTGCCCACAGGGCAAGTTGTCAGGACACCTTGATCAGGAAGCCGTCGTCAGCGCCGTCGATGATGCGGTTCTTGGTGTAGAAGCCGCTCATGATCCTGCCACCGGCTTCGTTGTCGTCGTTGGGGATCGGCCGGGCGGAGAAGTTCTTCTTGGGGGCCTTGCCTTGCGGGTCGTACTTCTTCAGCGCCTGTGCAGCGCCTTCGTAGGTGGTGGAGAAGGGGAACTCATCGCACTGCTTGGTTTCGCCCTCTGAGTAGCCGGCCCCCCACTTGGCCTTGCACGCCTTGACCGCCTCATCGCGGTTAGCTTTACGGCGCTTTTCATCGTGATACAGGCGGGTCAGGGGCTCCTTGGCAGTGCGGCCGGGGATGTCCTTCTTGGTGTTCTTCGGTTCGGTCGTCGTCGGCTTGGTGTAGGCGTCCTTGATGTGCTGGGCTGCGGCCCGCTCCTTGGCTCCGGCCTTGGTACTGAAAGGCATCGACACCGCGTAGCTGAACGCGGCACCGCCATCAGCCCTGGACCCGGCCAGGTATTTCGCCTTGTCCCAGCGCGGGGCCAGGAAGAACGGCGCGCCCTTCAGAGCCCCCGTCATCGTCCAGCCACCGGTCACCTTCAGCGAAAGCTCGGGCTGGAAGACGGTGAACAGTGCATCGTCGGGGCCGGATCCGGTGCCGGACTTGCCGGTCAGGTTGTGGGAGAAGCCCGGGTCGGGCTGCGCGGCCAGCGTCGCCCAACTCTGCCCCGCGGGCAGGTCGCCGCCCTGGCTGATCCGGGCGCTGGCCGGCCACGTCTGCGGCAGGGTCACCTTCGGTGTGAGAATCATGCCGGGCGCCCCGGTCCGGCCGACGGACTTGAACTGGTAGTGGTGATAGACGTTCATGGTCCGGCTGCCCTTGGCGATGGTGCCCACCGCGAGGAAGACGATCTGGCTCTCTCCCGAGGGCCGGTTGTTGACCAGCCAGGTCTGATTGAACGAAGCGCCGGAGCAGACCGCGAACCGGGACTTGATGTAGAACTTCTTGGTCGCTCCCAGGCCCTTGAGGCATTCCTTGGCAGTCATGGTCCGCGGCGGGTCCGGGTACGGGGGCGCAGCCGCCTGCCTGGCCGGGCTGCCGGCCGCAGCCGGCGCAGCGGTCGCCGGCGGGGCGGTCGCTGACGGAGTGCTGGACTTCGGTGCGTACCGGCCGGCGGGACCGACCGTTTCCGCGGCTGCCTGAGGCTGCATCAGGTCCGCCTCACTCGCCTCCCACCCACCGGTGCGGGCTGCGGCACTGCCGTCCTTAAGGCTCGTCGCGGTCGGCACAGGCGCACCGGCCGGGCCAACGGAGGAGACGACCTGCAGGTCGTCTCCGGGCTCAAGTGCCCGGGAGGAAGCCGGAAGAGCCACGGACATCAGCATGGCCGCAGCCGGGGCCGCCGCCCACCGTCTGCGCATCCGTGTCATACGAGTTGATCTCGGCATCTGTTCCCACAAGGTCGTGGCCGGCTTGTCACCGACGGTGTTCGAGGACAGGCACCACATGATCATTAAGCGAAATGCGGCGTCACCGATCTTTCAGGACAGAAGGCCGCGAATCCTCCGGCGTCCAGTCCCGCAGCCGGAGCCAGGACCGCGACGGCATCGACTGGGCCCATAACGGCCGTGGGGTTTTCCGTTTCGGCCACGACGAGCTCAGACTTCAACGACGCCTGGGCCCTTCCGAGGCAGTCAGTTCCTTCCGAACATGCGGCGCCGCTTCAAGATGTGACCAGCTGACAGAGCGGGCCCAGTTGGTGTCTACTGCGCGAGCTGCTTCTTCAGCTCGCGGGCGCGATGCCCTCAGCGCCCGCAGCGCCACGCACTGACCACCGGCAGCGGCCCCTTGACCGAGCTCCTGGTCCGCGCAGCCGCCCCCGGGAAACTCGCAGACGCGGCCCTGACCCTCTCACTGCCCCTGACCGCCCAGGACCTCCTACAAGCCGTTGATCGACCAGACGCTGCGGGTGGACCTGAATGCGCCGCGCAAACAGCGTCACACCGTCAAGCGGATCTCGACCAGCTCCTGGGCGAGCACGGTGCGGAGGCGACTAGGGAGGCAGCCTCACGCGGCCCTTCGCAGAGCTATCGTCGGCACGGGACGCAAGCTCAACCAGCGCAGCGGGCAGCCACCCCGGTGCGCAACTCCGCTACATCCGGACCGAAGCGGGGCCTTTGGAACAGCGACTGACGTACCGCGGCCGGGCCGAAGGACGCGGGTGAAGATCGGGCATCGCTTTCCCGGCCGACCGGATGACGCCAGATCAACGCCCGGCGGTAGCCAGGAGATCTGGCGGCTGCTCCTGCGGCAGCCGTCGGCGTGACGTGGCCCGACGTCAAGCAGGGGGCCGGGCACGGCGAAGGCCGGCACCAAGGGTGCCGACCGGACGCTCGGCAGGCGCGGGCCAACGCATCTGCCAGTTCCTGAGGTTTGGGCTTGCGACCAGTCGCCTTCAGGGGAACACCGCCCGCCTTAGCGGACGATGTCGTCGCTGCGCAGCGTCTCCCAATCGAGGCCCTCACTGCAACCGAGCGGGAACGAATACTGGGCCGTGCGACCCTCTGCCGGCTGCAATCATGAGCGCACCGACCACATTTGCTCACACTTCGGCCGTACGCCGTGCGGTGCGAGAGCCCATCAGCACGCCACGGCGAGCCGCGGTGCCGGCGGTAACTGCGTAGCCGGCAGGGGAACATCAGCTAGGCCGTGAACCGGCAAAGGGGACATACGTATCTCGGCTCGCGGGTAGGCAGCGGCGCAAGCATGGAAGGCTGTACGCATCGCGCGGCCCGCTGAGAAGGCAGGGTCAACTGCCGTAGGACTGCGCGATATTTGCGACCACTCAGCCCCTGGGCCCCAGGCGTCGCGCCGGGGTCCTTCGCCGGACGGAGTCACATTGTGAACCATCTGCCCCCTCCCGCCGCGCCCGCCAACCCAACTTCGCCAGTGCGCTGGGACTCCACGCACGCCCTGATCCTGCTGATCGCGTTTCTCACGCTCGGCACCCTGCTCTTCCTTGCAGGAACTCCCACCAGCGCCGTCCTCGCCCTGCTCGGTGGCTGCGGTGCGATCGGCGCAGGCACCCTCGCCCTCGCCGGCGGCGGCCGCCGCCTGATCACGGCCCTGGCCGAGGCCGCGGTACGCTCCGGTGTCGGCAGGTAGACGCCTGCCATGGCCCCTCCCAGCAGCTACGCACACGCGCCCTACGCCCCTCTCGCCGCGCACCTGAGCGCGCTGCGCAAGAACGCTCGACTCAGCCAGCGCGCCCTCGCCCTCGCCGCAGCGGTCTCCCGCGGCACAGTCCAGAACGCCGAATCCGGCACCTGCGCCCCCTCCCTCGCAGTCCTCGACGCACTCCTCGACGCGTGCCGGGCACCCGATCACGCTCGCCACGAGGCAAACCAACTACGCAGCCAGGGCCGAACCGCCGCACGCCACCGCGATATCGGTGCGCCCTCCGCCCAATACATATACGGGCGCGGGGCACTTGCTGCCGTGCTCGCCAACGCCTACGAAAAAGCTGGTGCCCCCTCCCCCAGCACCTTCACCCGCCCCACGCCAGGACTGACGCCCATCCCCCGTACCACCCTCTACAACATCATCAACCGCCGCCGGCTGCCGGCGACCGAGGAGCAACTGGCAACGTATCTCGCTGTCTGTCGGGTCAAACCAAGCGACCGCGCCCACATCCACAGCGCATGGCTGCACGATCGCAACTTCCCTCGCCCGATGCCGCCGACCCACTGGCCAAGCACACCATCAGCGTCCTCACGACGCCCCGGTCAGACGCGGGTCAGCTGAGCTTGTTCCGCTTTGACGGACACCATCGGTGTGGTGGTCAGGCTGCGAGTGCGGTCTCGTAGTCGGCGGGGCTGCAGTAGTCGAGGCTGATGTGCAGTCGGTGCAGGCGCCAGTTTCGCCACCTGGTCCGTGGTGGCGGCCAGGGCCTTCGCCGACAACTTCCTGACAGTTACATCAACTTCCTCGCGATCCTCCAGTACCTCCTCGTCCCCGCAGGTGGCGAGCCAGGTGCCGTCCTGGCACCCCGGCCATTAGAGGTCATCTCGTTTGGGCCGCCGCTCCTGCCAGCGCGGTGGGCTTTTCACATACCGCGGTCTGGGCCGTACCAAGGCTCGGGACGTTCGTCGACGGACATCGGCAGGTGTCGCATTTGCACAGGGCCTGGATAGAAGGCTGCGCTGTTGGGACCGGTCATGTCTTCACCGGTGAGATAGCGGTAGAGCCATTCGGCGAAGCTCATGCGGTGCTCCGCCCAGGTTTCGTCGTAACTCACCAGGAGCCGGGGGACACTGGTGGCAGCGATGAGAAAGATTGCCTCTCCTCGGTCGGTGCTCGCGAGGGGCCACAGCCCGTTGCGGGTGCCGAAGCTCAACTCGTCGAGTCCGAAGAGCTGGCGCGGGTCCTCGTCCGCGTCGAGATCGAGCTCGTCCCACGGCACCTCGGACCATGCCTGGATGCTTCTTTGGATCTCCTGCCCCAGGTTCCACCGCTCGGTCGCCGGATGATGGAGGTACAGGTGGCCATTGAGCTGGATCGGGGCGTAGGCGTCAACCAGGACCCGGTAGTCGGGCGGCAGTTGTATGCCGAGATCCGCGTGGAGACGGTCCCAAGCAGCAGGGTCCGCAAAGCGGTTCTGGGCCGGGCCGAGCATCGCCATAACGGCGGGCAAGTAGTCGGTCATGCAGTCCTCGATGGTGTGTGCCCGGCTCGGTGCTCCGCGGCAGGCCGGCGTCGTATTGGGCCGTACTCTACGGATCACGTCGCAGTGATGGCCTTCGCCAGTCTGCGGTAGCAGATCAGGGCGGCGGCGATTTCGGCGAAGGCGAGGAAGTGTTCTGCCTTGCGTTCATGGCGACGGTGCAAGCGGCGGCACCCAGCGAGCCACGCGACCGTGCGCTCCACGGTCCAACGGTGGCGGCCCAGCCGTTGTGAGGACTCCGTGCCCCTGCGGGCAATGCGCGGGACGATGCTCCGGGCGCGGAGTCATCGGCGCAGGTGGCCGTAGGCAGTGGAGCTGCTGACTTGCTTTCCGTCGGGAGTAAGACCCGCGACCAGGTCGGTGTGCTGGTCGGCCAGCGCCCACTGCTTGGTCGTACCAGTGGAGGAGGAGCCGACGTACGAGACGCCGGGCGTCGACGACTTCACGATGACGCTGCGCACCACAGAGCGGCAGTGCTTCGGTTCGGCGGGCTGCAACGTGACGGTCGAGCCGCGCTTGACCTACGACGGCCTCAGCGATCTCGATCCTGATGCGGTGTACGAGATCACTTACGAGGTGTCTGGAGACGCTGTGACCCGTCCAAGGCAGACCTGGCCTGCACGATGGCCAAGCCCTGACGGCCCCATCGCATCACAGGCCCCGCCGGCGCACCACGCGGCGGCGGGGCCCTGGCTGCACGGTCAGTGCACCGGCCGCCAGTAGGCGGACGCCTCGTCCAGAGTCCGACCTGCCGGTTCCCGTGTCGGGTCGTCCCAGATCAGGCAGCCCCACACCAGACCGGGCACATCGGAGCCCATCCGGTCGCCCGGCCCCTCGGTGAGGGTGCCCAACACCTCGTCGAAGTAGGCGGCCATCGACGGAAAATGAGGGCCGTCCGGCGGCTCGCTGAGGTACCAGTGGCCCATCCCGTCGTCGGACACCCAATGACCGGATTCGGGCCCGGCCTCGTCTCGGGTTAGCCACGGAACCGCGGCCAGACCGTCCCAGGGATCCGGTCTCCCGACGCCGGGGAGCCGGGGCCCCAGCGCCTGGTCCGGGGACATGATGATCCCGTTGGGCAGGAATGCCCCGGAGCCGACCTCGCCTTCCTCGATGACCTGATGATCCACTCCCCCGCACAGCCGCCACAGGGCAGCCAGCTCCACGGGAAGCCCGAAGCCCAACTGCCTGCGCAGCTCCGCATCCGCCGCACCGATCTCCTCCTCGGACGCCGGCGGAAGCAAACTCTGATGCGACAGCGGCGCGTGCTTTGCCAACCACTGCACGATCCGGGACCACGCCGCCTGCACCCGCTCTATCTCTTCGCTCATACAGGGCACCGAACCGACAACAGGCCCCCGACCAACCCCGGTTGCGACCACAACCAGACCGGCCGGGCCGCCTCTCCACCAGCAGCTGGCACACCGGGCAGTGGCTGCCCCCAACCCGGCCAAGCGAACTCGACCACCGGTCAACGGCTGGACCATCAACACGCAACGGTGCTGGTGACCCGCGTCCGCATCAACATTCCCGGCTCCCGGCCCATCCCGCCCGTGATCGTGTGTACTTCCGGCGAAACCGGCCGCGGGCCCGCCTCAGCCGAGCACACCCAAGAGCGGGACTGTAAGACGTTCGGTGTAACTCCCGATCATGGAAGATGCATCGATGACCAGTGAGAACGTGTCCGAGTCCGAGGCTGTCGAGCCCACGAAGGCTGTGTCGGCGAAGGCCGTGGACGACCAGTTGATTGACGAGCTGGTGGGCCGGGCCCAGGCCGAGAGCCTGCAACTGACCGGGGAAGGCGGGCTGCTGCAGCAGCTGAACACCACGTCAGGACCCCGCCCGGTTGTCATGCAGGCCTCAGACACAGCTTCTGATGCGGGTCGACGGGTGCACCGCACCGGCTCGCCAGCCAACGTCGAGTGGCAGTTCGACTTGACGTCGATACAGCCCCGGCTGGGCTAGGGCGTGAATCGAAAGCGGATCTTGTCAGGTGTCGAGTGGAAGTTCCAGCAGTTCCTCTGGAGGCTGGAAACCAGACCGCTGATAGAGCGGGGTGCTGCGCTCTGACGGCCAAACGATCAAACCCTCGAGGCCAGCGCTGCGTGAATGCTGCTTCAGAGCCTCAAGGAGCTCCGAGCCAGCGCCTTTGTTCCGTTGTGACGGCATGACGAAGAAGTTCGTGACATAGCCGACCGGGCTGTTGCCCTCGTAGGGCTCCGGCATCCGCTCCACCAGACAGAGGAACACGTGACCGCAGACTTCTCCTTCGGCCTCCGCGACCCAGGCCAACCAGTGGCCATCGCTGAGCCGGTCGCGAACCCAGCGCTCGACCTCTTCCAACTGCCGAGCAGGAGCTGGCGGTTGCCCCTCGTAGTCCTCCTGCTTGAACGCCCAACGCAGTTCAGCCAAAGTCCGGGCATCGGAAGGACGGGCCGGACGCACGATGAAATCTGCGGTCATGGGGGCGAGCTTCGCTCCTGCAGCACGGTGAGGCAAACCGATTTCCGTGCCGATCACAGCCATACATCGATGGCCGCAACGAGGACGGAGGCCTCGCAACGGACCGCGAGTTTGTCGTACCTCGTGGCCACCCCGCGGTTTCTCTCGAGGCGGTTGATGCCGCACTCGACCGCGTGGCGCTCCTTGCAGTCCACCGGGTCGAACTTCGGCGGCCTGCCACCGTGTGAGCCGCGCTTCTTGCGGTTGCGGGACTGGTCCGCCTTGCCTGGGATCGTGCACCAAATGCCACGCCGACGCAGAGAGGCGCGGTTCTTGCGGGAGACCTACGCTTTGTCGACCCGTACCCGCCGGGGACGAACGCGCGGTCTACCCAACCCCAGCCGCGCGACCCGGATGCGCCCCAGGACGACCTCGAACTGCGGGGAGTCGCCGCGCTGTCCGGCCGCAACCACGATCGACATGGGCATCTGGCCCTGCTCCACAGCCAGATGCAGCTTCGCGGTCCGACCGCCGCGCGAGCGTCCGAGCCCGTGATCGGCCGGCTCGCCAGCGACACCGCCGGGCGACCCCTTCTGCACGGCGACCAGGGCACCGTCACATGCGAGGCGCAGGTCCAACGCCCTCGCTGAAGATGATCCCCCGTACCCCGAAGGCCCCTTGCTCGGTATCCGGCTGCTCCGCACCAATCGCGGGCGGATGCTGCCCCTACTCATTCGAGAACAGCCGAGCAACGACGAGGAGCAACCACGGCCAAGGGGCACGGCGCCGATGGGTCCCCATCCCTAGGCGGTGTCTTCAATGTAGTGGCGCGGGATGATGGGTCTTGTGAGTCGTCGCTATGAACTGACCGATGAGGAATGGGAGTTGTTACGCCCCT
>NZ_JBSGYY010000056.1:0-56202 GCF_053610705.1 Streptomyces sp. NPDC054872
GTGCTCGTGCACCGCGGCCCCGCCGACCTGTGTCCGGCGCCCTACGGGCGTACGAGGAGCTGGAACTCGAAGGAGTAGCGCGCGGCCCGGTAGAAGTGCGAGCCGAACTCGACCGCGCGGCCGGTGTCGTCGAAGGTCGTGCGCTGCATCGTGAGCAGCGGGGCCCCCGCGGGTTCGGCGAGCCGCTCACCCTCGTCGGCGGTGGCCGCGCGGGCACCCACGGACTGGCGGGCGCTGTGCAGGGTGATGCCCGCGGCCCGCATCAGGCGGTAGAGGCCGGTCGCCTCCAGGTGTGCGGTGTCCAGGGCAAGCAGCCCGGACGGAATGTGGTTGCGCAGGCACGCCATGGGCTCGCCGTGGGCCAGGCGGAGCCGCTCGACGAGGTGGACATCGTCGCCCTCCGCGATGCCGAGCCTGGCGGCGACCTCGGCGGAGGCGGGCTCGACGGTGTTGCGCAGGACGCGGGTCTCGGGACGCTGGCCCGCCGCCTCCAGGTCGTCGTAGAGGCTGCTGAGTTCCAGAGGCCGCTTGACCTGGCTGTGCACCACCTGGGTGCCTACGCCCCTGCGGCGTACGAGAAGCCCTTTGTCGACGAGGGACTGGATGGCCTGACGGACGGTCGGCCGGGAGAGCCCGAGGCGTCCGGCCAGTTCTATCTCGTTGCCGAGCAGGGTGCCCGGGGTCAGGGCGCCGCGCTCGATCGCCGCCTCCAACTGCTGGGACAGCTGGAAGTACAGCGGGACCGGGCTGCTGCGGTCGACGCCGAGCTGGAGCGAGACGGTCGGGTCCACGGCTGGTTTGTCGGCAGATTTGGGCACGTGGCGAGCGTAGTCGCAGGGAATGATGACGGGAAGTTCTGAAGTTCTGTTGTCCGGACAAAGGATTGACAGGACCGCGGGGCGTCGCGAGGGTTGGTCCATGCGCATCGGATTGATCGGAACGGGCCGTATCGGCACATTTCACTCTGCGGCTCTGCAGCGGCATCCGGAGGTGGAGGCACTGGTCGTCGCCGACGCCGACGCCGGGCGCGCTGCCGGACTCGCCGCGCGAATCGGCGCGGCCTCCGTGCCTTCGGTGGACGACGTCTTCACGGGCAGCAGCCGGACGGGTGCCGTGGACGCGGTGGTGATCACCGCGGCGACCGCCGCGCACGCCGAGCTGATCGGCAAGGCGGCGCGTGCGGGGCTCCCGGTCTTCTGCGAGAAGCCCATCGCCCTCGATCTGCCCGGCACGCTCGCCGCGCTGCGGGAGGTCGAGGCCGCGGGTACGGTGCTCCAGCTGGGTTTCCAGCGGCGGTTCGACGCGGGGTACGCGGCGGCGCGTGAGGCCGTGCGGTCGGGGCGGCTCGGACGGCTGCACACCGTCCGGGCGATGACCTCCGATCCGGCGCCGCCGCCGGCCGCGTATCTCCCGCTCTCCGGCGGGCTCTACCGCGACTGCCTGGTCCATGACTTCGACATGCTGCGGTGGGTCACGGGCCGCGAGGTGACCCAGGTGTACGCGACCGGGTCGGACGCCGGTCCCTCGATGTTCCGTGACGCGGGCGACGTCGACACGGCGGCGGCGGTCCTCACCCTGGACGACGGCACGCTCGCCACGGCGACGGCCACGCGGTGCAACGGCGCGGGCTATGACGTACGGATGGAACTGGCCGGGGAGGAGGACCAGATCGCGGTCGGCTTCGACGACCGCACTCCCCTGTCGTCCGTGGAACCCGCGGGCCCGCCGCCCCCCGAGAAGCCGTGGCCCGGCTTCCTCGAACGCTTCACGCCCGCGTACGAGGCGGAACTCGCGGCGTTCGTCGACGTGGTCCGCGGCGAACGGACCAACCCGTGCGACGGACGCGAGGCACTGGAGGCACTGCGCGTCGCCGAAGCGTGCGAACTGTCGCGGAAGGAAGGGCGGTTGGTGCGGATGACGGAGATCGACGGGTTCTGACCGCCCGCCTGCCTCCGGGGCGGCGCGGGTGCTATTCCACGCCGTCCAGCAAGCCTGCGTCATGCGCCAACAGTGCGATCTGCACGCGGTTGTTGAGGTCCAGCTTCGTCAGGATGCGGGAGACGTGGGCCTTGACCGTGGCCACGCTCAGGAAGAGTTCCGCCGCGATGTCCGCGTTCGACGCGCCCCGGCCCACCGCGACCGCCACCTCCCTCTCCCGCTCCCCGAGGAGTGCGAGGCGGCCCAACGCCCGCTCGCGGCGGCCCTGTTGGGGGTCCACCCCCGTCACCCGGGTGATCAGCTGCTGCGTCACCGTGGGGGAAAGGACCGGCTCCCCCGCCGCGACCGCCCGTACCGCCGCGACGATCTCGGCGGGCGGGGTGTCCTTGAGGACGAACCCGGCAGCTCCCGCCCGCAGGGCCCGCAGCACCTGTTCGTCGGCATGGAAGGTGGTGAGGACGATGACCTCGGGTGCGTCCGGGCGCTTGCGGAGGGCCTCCGTCGCCGCGAGGCCGTCCATCGTGGGCATGCGGATGTCCATCAGGACGACGTCGGGGCGCAGCTCGCCGACCAGCGGGGCCACCTGTGAACCGTCGGCGGCCTCGCCGACGATCTCGATGTCGTCCGCGCCGCCCATCATGAAGGACAGACCGGCGCGGACCAGCGGGTCGTCGTCGACGAGAAGCACGCGGATCGGGTTCATGGGCCCACAGTAACGAGATCTCCGGGCCGCCGATCACGCCCGCCGTACGGGGTCGGGCCGGGCCACGGTAGGGGGCCGGAACAGCACCCCCTAGAAGCGCCCGTATGCCTGGAGAGCCGCCGGTGCGAACGCCTAGGCTCGCGGCGGACGCAGGCCGGTTCGGCCGAGCGGCCCGAGGCATGGAGGTAGGCGCCATGGTCGACAGCAAGCAGCTCTCCGCACGCGTGCGGCCACCGCGGGCCGCGCCGGGCGGCGACTCCTTCCGGCAGGGTGAGCTCCTGTGCGCACCAACGGAAAGCGACGGCGAACGCCCCCCGTGGGACATCGGCGAGGTGCAGCCCGCCGTCGTCGAGTGGGACCGCGAGGGCACCATCCGCGGTGAAGTGCTCGACGCGGGCTGCGGTTCGGGCCAGAACGCCGCGTTCCTCGCCGCGCGGGGGCACAGGGTCACCGGCATCGACTCCTCGTCCGAGGCCATCGG
Organism: Streptomyces sp. NPDC054872; assembly: GCF_053610705.1. Classification (NCBI taxonomy): domain Bacteria; kingdom Bacillati; phylum Actinomycetota; class Actinomycetes; order Kitasatosporales; family Streptomycetaceae; genus Streptomyces; species Streptomyces sp. NPDC054872. The sequence continues at coordinate 3,123 of NZ_JBSGYY010000056.1, forward strand.
CAGGGCGCGGGACCACGTGCGCGGGCTCGGTCAAGGCGTCACGTTCACCGTCGACGACCTCACCGGACTCAGCGGCTACGACGGCCGGTTCGACACCGTCGTCGACAGCGCCCTGTTCCACTGCCTGGACCTGGAGGAGCGGCCCCGCTATCTGCGAGCGCTGCACCGGGCCACCGCGCCCGGCGCCCATCTGCACCTGCTGTGCTTCTCGGACGCGCTGCCGCGCGGGAACCCCGACCTCTTCCGCATCTCCGCCCGGGAGCTGCGCGGCTCCCTGAAGGCGGAGGGCTGGGAGAGCTGTGAGCTGCGCCGCGGCACGCTGCTCGGGTGCGTGCCGTCCGAGGAACTGCGGGAGATCTACCTCAGCCGCTTCAGCCCCGACGGCGGCGCCGACGCCTATGGAGTGGTGCACAGCCCGGCGTGGTGGGCGCGGGCCCGCCGCGTGTGAGCGTCGCAGTCCTGCGGATGGCGAGGGCGGCGTACCACCGCCTCAAGGAGCGGCCTGGCACCGCTCCGGCACTCAGGCCTGGCACCGCTCCGGCGCTCAGCCCTGCGCGCCGCATCCCTTCTCGCGCCCCACGGGCGGCGCCGCGTCAAGGACCCAGCGGTCGTCGCTGCGCACGGCGGACCACGCGGTGCACACCGTGCCCTTGGCCCCCGCGTCGGCGGTGACGGTGACCACCGGGTCGCCGCGGCCCTCGGCGACGGTGGCGCGGATCCGTCGCGGGCCCGCGTCGTCGAGACGGGCCACGTAGTTCGTGGCGTAGTCCTCGCCCGCGCTGTCGGGGTCGACGAGTCGGCCGAACTCGCCGTCGTCCCGGTCGGTCAGCGCCTGTTGCACGGCGGAGCGCAGGCCGTCCAACGAGGCTTCCCCTTCCGGCTCTTCGTTCACGATGGAGACGATGACCGTCCCCATCCAGGCGGCGAGCAGGGCCGCGCCGATCAGCAGGACCAGGGAGGACGGCCGCTTCAGCCAGGGCTGCCGCTGCTCGGTCATGTACGTCCCCTTTCCACACTCAAGAGGGGCATTTGCACCGCGACAGTACCATCGGCGGATTCACGCCTGAGGGCTGTCCGGACGCGGTGCGCCGGGCATGGAGCGGCGCCTTCCGTCCGGTGGGAGGGAACCGGACGGAAGGCGCCTTCGGCACGCCGGCCGCGGGGGGGTACGGCCGGTCAACTGCCCCGCAGTTTCTCGATGATGGGCGCGAACGTCTCGATGTAGGGCTGGTGGACCGTGATGTACGAGAAGCCGTACTTCTCGCGGTTGGTCACCAGCTGTTCGGCGATCTCGTCCACGGTGCCGATGAGCAGGTACGGCGTCTCCAGGGCGTCCTCGACGCTGATGCCCATGCCGAGCTGCGTCAGCAGCTTCTCCGCCGTGGCCCGCCGGTCGTTGGTCACCTCGACGGCGTGCGCCAGCATGTGCCACTCCAGGTCGGGGAGCCGGTCTCCCGCGTGGTCCCTGACGAAGCGCACCCGGTCGGCGGCCTCGGCGGCCGAGCCCAGGCGGCAGGCTCCCGCGGGCTTGCCCGGCATCTGATGGACACCGGAAATGCTGACGATGTCGGCGTGTTCGGCGGCGATGCGCAGCACCCGGTCGCCGACCCCGCCGATGAGCAGCGGGGGCCCCGTGCGGTGGAATCCGCGCCGCTGCACGGCCCGTGACTCACCGCGCGCCTCGGGCGGGGCGCCGACCTCCGTGGTGAAGTGCCGTTCCAGCTCGGTGACGGTGGTCTCCAGGCGCTCGGCACGGACGCCGATCGGGTCCCAGGGGATGCCGGCCTCGTCGAACTGCCAGCGCATGTGACTCGCGCCGAGCCCCACTTCGAGGCGGCCGCCGGTGAGGAGGTCGGTGCTGAGAATCTCGCGGGAGAGCAGCGCCGGATTCCAGAACGAGGTGTTCAGGACCAGCGTGCCGACACGCATCCGTTCGGTGGCGTCCGCCGCGGCGACCAGTGCGGGAAAAGGCGCCAGCATTCCCAGGTGATCGGCCGCCAGAACTACGTCATATCCGTACTCCTCACTCTCCCGGCACTTCTGGGCGAAGGCTTCTCGGGAATCCGCTTGGCAGATGTTGAAGGAAAACCGGAATCCGCGCATGGCGTCGAGGCTGGCAGGGCGGAACCACCCTGGCTACCCCAGTCGACGCCCCTTCCCGATAGGGGCATCCCCCTTGTTCAACATAGGGGTTTCGGCCTGTGGGCGGGGTCTCTAGCGTCACTGATCGTCCTGCCTCAATCGACTTGGAGGCTCAACCGATGACAACCCAGCAATTGATCGACATACCTCTGGACGAATTCGATCTGGATATCCGGGTCGACGTCCCGGAGGCCGGAACGGAGGACACCGACCCGATGGCCTGGTGGTGCACCCACCGCTACAGCTGCCGCTGGACCAAGTGCTGCTCCGGTGAGCTCATGCAGAACATGCCCACCGAGTACTGGAACTAGCAGCGGCGCCGGGAGCGACCGCTTGCTCCCGCCGACATGACTCCGCCTGACGGAGGCCGGCGGCTGGGACGTGCCGCGGTCCATCAGTGGCTCGTCCCAGCTCTGGCACCGACCGCACGTAAGGACGCCCATGCCATCGCCGCCGCGCGCACCCGCCCCTACGGACCAGCAGAGCACCGATGTCACCGGCGCGCCCGCCGGGCCCGCGTGGCGCCCCGCACTGTCCGGCGCCCTCCAGGAGGGGGCCGTGGCGTGCGCGAGGGCCGTCGGCCTGCGGCTCGCCGACCCGGAGCGGGTGCTCGCCACCGCGGCCGACGCCGCGCGCGGCTCCCACCGGTTCGAGTTCGCGGGGCCCTCCCTGGCCTGCGGCTTCCCGAGCATCGCCCTGGCGCTCCTGCACCTCACCCGTGCACTGCCCGGCGAGGGCTGGGAGCAGCGTCTGCACACCGCCCTCGGGCTCTCCGCGCGCTCGACCGCGCAGAGCCCACTGCATGGCCCGGGGCTGTACGGCGGCACGGGCGGCCTGGCCCTGGTGCTCGCCGGGGCGGCCGAGACGGAGCCACGGTACGCGCCGACGGCGCTCAAGGTGCAGAGTGCGCTGCTGGGTCAAGTGGCCGCCGGGCCTTGGCAGTCGAAGTCGTCCGAGGCGCCCGGGACGTACACGAAGGACCACCTGTACGACGTCGTCACCGGGGCCTCCGGGGTCCTTGCCGCGCTCCTGGCCACCGGCGTCGACAACGCGGAGGGTCAAGAGGCCGCCGGGCTCCTGATCCGGTACCTGAGTGGTGTCGCCGACGGGGACGGCGGCGGGCGGCTGCTCTCCCCCGCCGACTCCGTCGACCCGGCGCTCCTCGATGAGTGCCCGCAGGGCTACTTCGACCTCGGGACGGCTCACGGGGCCGCGGGGCCGCTGGCCGCGCTCTCGCTCGCCTGCCGGGCGGGCCATCGGGCCCCCGGTCAGCTCCAGGGCGTGCGGGCGCTCGCGGACTGGGTCGTGGAGCACCGCGTGCAGGATCCCTGGGGCGTCAACTGGCCCAACCACGTGGGCCGTCACGATCCGCCGGGGCGGGGCGCGGCCACCGACCGTCCGCCGTCCCGCGCGGGGTGGTGTTACGGCGCGCCGGGCATCGCGATGGCGTTGTGGCACGCGGGACACGCCCTGGACGCACCGGAGTTGAGGGAGCTCGCGGTGGAGGCCGTACACAGCGCGCTGCGCCGACCGATGGCCGAGCGGCACATCCCCTCACCCTCCCTCTGCCACGGCGTGGCGGGCCTTCTGATGGTGTGCCTGCGCCTGGCCCAGGACGACCCCAACTCCCCTTTCCAGGACCACATTCCCGCCCTGACCGAGCAGATCATCGACCTCTTCGACCCCGAGGCGCCGCTGTGCTTCCGCGACGAGGAACAGCCCGGCGTGTTCGTCGACGACCCGGGGTTCCTCACCGGCGCGGCAGGCGTGGCGCTCGCCCTGCTCGCCGCGGCCACCCCGGTCGCGCCGTCCTGGGACCGGGCGCTGCTGATGTCGTGACCGGGCGTGCGGCGCGGTGGACCCACGTAGACCGAAAGGCAGGAATCACGTACCCATGAGCCGGCACGACAAGGGCACACCTCCTCCCCCGTCCGCCTCCGGGCCCGACGCCACCTATGAACCCGCGGGCTTCTTCCTGCTGCGCGCGCCCGCCCTGCCCTTGGGCGCCTTCCACCGGCTCACGTCCCCCGCCGACGACGTACCCGAGGGGCCGCACGGCGCGGAGCTGGAGTCCGCCCTGCGCGGCGCGGGCGACCGGACCCGGGAGCTGCTGCGCAAGTGCGCGGCCGACGCCGAGGTCAGGCAGGCGCTCGCGGTCGCCAGCCCGCCGCTGCTCGCCGCGGTCGACTGCCTTGAAGCGGGCGGCACTTCGGAGCGGCGCACCGAGCGCACCTACCGCAGCCTGCTGCGCTATCTGACCCGCATGAGCACGCGCGCCACTCCCTTCGGCCTGTTCGCGGGCGTCGCCGCCGGACGCTTCACGGACCCCGCGCCTGGAGGGGCCGACGCGGGCGGGAACACGCTGCGTCTGGGTCTGCCCGTGACCGGGGCCGTGCGCACAAGGCCCGACATGAACTGGCTGATGGCGCTCGTGGAGCAGGTCGAGCGCGACGCGGACGCGCCGGACCATCTCGGCGTCGTCGCCAACCCGACGGCCCACGTCGCCGGGGATCGCCTCGTGCTGCCGGTCGCCGACATCTACGGCACGCGCGACACCCGCTCCATCACCCTGCGCGCCACCTCGGTCGTCCTTGAGGTGCTGCGCCGGGCCGGACGCCCGCTCCCGTACGCCGATCTCCGTGCCGGTCTGGTCCGCGATCTGCCGCAGGCCAGCGAGCAGCAGATCGACGCGCTGCTGGGGAAGTTGTGGGCCAACCGGTTCCTGATGAGCGACCTGCGGCCCGCGCTGAGTGACTCCCGGGCCGCCGAGACCTTCGCGGCCCGGCTGCCGGACGGGCCGCGTACGGCGCCGCTGCGTGCCGCGCTCGACACGGCCCTCGACCTCGCGGGGCGCACCCAGGCGGCTGAACCCGCGGACCGTGAGCGGCTCTTCGCCGAGCTGCACCGTCACCAGACGGGCATCCACGAGTCGAGCGCGCCGCCCTTCCAGGTCGACATGGCCCTGAACACCGTGGGCGAGCGTCTCCCGCGGGGCGTCGGTGACGCCGCGGCGGACGCCGCCGACGTGCTCCTGCGCCTCGGCCTCTTTCCCTCCGGTTTCCAGCATCTGCGCGGCTACCACGACGAGTTCGCCCAGCGCTACGGCGAGGACGCGCAGGTGCCGCTGCTCGAACTCCTCGACGCCGAGTCGGGCCTCGGGCCACCCGCGACCTACACCGAACCACTGCCCGACCCGCCCCGCCAGGCCCCGCCCGCTCCCCTGAACCCGCATCGTGATGTTGCCCTGTGCGGCCTGGTGTCCGAGGCGCTGCGCAGCGCCGTGCAAGAGGTCGAGCTCACCGACGCCCTCCTGGACACACTCTCCAACTGGCGGCCGGAGACCGGACCCCGGGCGCCCGAAGTCCTCGACGTATACCTGCAGTTACAGGCATCCGACGCCGCCGCCCTGGAAGGTGACGACTGGCGGGCGGTGCTGTGTCCGACGCCCCTCGCGGACGGCGGCCGTACGTTCGGCAGGTTCACCGATGTGCTGCCGCCCGAGGTGACCGGGGCACTGCGGCACTGCGCGCGCCGCGAGGAGACCGCGCGGCCGGACGCCGTATTCGCCGAGCTGAGCTATCTGCCGCTGGTGCGGCGGGCCGCCAACGTCGTCGTCCACCCCGAACTGCGCGACCACGAGATCGTCGTCAACGCTTCCGCCTCCGTCCCCGACGACCGCACGATCTCGCTCTCCGACCTGATGGTGGGCGTGCACGACGGCCACTTCTACGTGTGCTCCCAGCGCCTGGGCAAGGAGGTCGTGGTCGGGCAGACCATCTCCTGACCGACCTCCAGGCGCCCAACGTATGCCGCTTCCTCCTGGAGGTCGGCCAGGACCGCCACCCGTTGCTCGCGGCCTTCCACTGGGGTCCGTATAAGAGTGCCCCGTTCCTGCCGCGCCTGGTGCGGGGCAAGGTCGTCATCAGCCCGGCGCAGTGGATCCTCCAGCACGGGTCGGTGGCTCCCACGGGTGCCGGGGACGACGGCACGCGCTGGTACCGGGGTGTCCAGGAGTGGCGTGCGCGCTGGCGGGTGCCGCGCTGGGTCCACCTGGTCGAGTTCGACAACCGGCTGCTGCTCGATCTGCGGCACCCCATGTGCGTGGCCGAACTGCTCACCGCGCTGCGGAAGTCCACGGCTCCCGGCCGCATCGCCGTGCAGGAGGCGCTGCCCGCGCACGACAAGCACTGGCTGCGGGACACCGAGGGCAGGACGTACACGTCGGAGGTCGTGGTGCCGGTGACGCGGCGCGCGCACGCCGAGCCACCGCCGAAGCCCGGCACGGACGAGCCGCTGCCGGTACGGCTCGCGCGGTACCCGGAGCGTCCGCCGGCCGCCGACGAGCTGCGCGTGCTGCCCGCTGACGGCTGGGTGTACCTCAAGCTCTACACCTCGGCCAAGCGCCAGGACGAGGCCGTCGCGGGCCCGCTCGCGCCGTTCGTGGCATCGCTGCGCGCCGACGGGCTGCTCGCCGACTGGTTCTTCATGCGCTTCGCCGACCCCGAACCGCACCTGCGCGTAAGGCTGTTGGCCTCGGACGCGCGGCGCGGCGGCGAACTCCTGGCGCGGACCGCGGCATGGGCGGGCGACGTGGTGCGCTCCGGACTCGCCTGGAAGTTCGGCTTCGACACCTACTTCCCCGAGGTGTGGCGGTACGGCGGCCCCGTGGCCATGACCGCGGTGGAGCGGGCCTTCGGCACCGACAGCGAGGTCGGCCAGGCCGTGCTCGCCGCGCGGCAGGCCGGGGCGCTGCGCCTCGACCCCGCCGTGACGACCGCGTTCTGCCTGGACCGCATCGCCGAGGCGTGGGGGCTCGACTTCGGGGAACGGCTCGCCTTCATCCGGGCCCGGTCCGACAAGGACGAGTTCAGCGACGCCTTCAAACCGCACCGCACCGAACTCTGCGAACTCCTGCGCCCCTGGCGGCGGCCTGCCGACGACCCAGGGCGCCGTCTCCTGCTCGCCATGACCGAGCCCTACGCCCAACTCGGTGACACAGTCCGGGACTTGAACGAGCTGCACGGCGAGGGCTCGCTCTGGCAGGACCCGCGGGAGATCCTCGCCAGTCTCGTCCACATGCACGTCAACCGGGTCTGCGGCATCGGTCCGAGCCGCGAGCGGAAGATCTACGCGTTCTGGCGCAAGGCGCTGGACGCGCTGGAACAGCGTCCCGACCGCACAGAGGTGACATCACCATGAGCGAGACCGAAGCAACCGAACCGACCGAGGCACATCAACTGGCCGACCGCGTAGCGGCGTTCCGCGAGGACGGCTATGTGGTCCTGCCCGGGGTCTTCGGCCACGACGAGGTCGCCGCTTTCCGGCGCCTCTACGACGAGGGCGCGGACGACTGGCAGTTCGTGCACGGCCGCGAGGACCCCCCGCTGATCGTCGGGCATCTCGTCGAACGCAGCCCACGGGTGGCACTCGGAGCGGTCACCCGCCCCGCGCTCCTGGATCTGGCGGAGGCCGTGATGGGGCCGGCCGTGCAGCTGGACAGCACTGTCCTTTTCAGCGCCGACGCCGAGGACCCGGAGGCGAAGGGGCGGCCGGTGCACTGGCACCGGGACCGGTTCGGGTACTTCCCGAACGGCTCGTACATGAAGCCGCTGCTCGTCATCTGCTTCGCGTACCTCCAGGAGATGACCATCGAGTACGGCCCGCTGCGGGTCATCCCGGGTTCCCACCGCACCCCCGTGAGCATCCCCGAGGACCGCCTCGAGGAGCCGCACGAGGACGAGGTGCTGCTGCACACCACGCCGGGGGACGTCGTCCTCATCCACCACAACCTGCTGCACTCCGGCACGCACAGCGTGAGCGAGGGGCGGCGGCAGTTCCTCGGCATCGGCTACAACACCTCGGCCATGCGCCACGACGAGTCCTACGCCGGGCCCAATGTCCGGGCGATCGTCGCGACGGCGCGCAGGACCCGGGACCGGCGGACGCTGCGCCTCTTCGGCGAGGACGAGATGTTCGACCGCCGGCAGAACGCGGGCTTCACCTTCCCCGAGCGGACGGCGTGGGAGGCGTGGCGGCGTGCCGACGAGGAGCACGCGGACGAATGCACCGAAGCACGTGCCCGGGTGGCACAGGCACGAAAGAGGTTCTCGTAATGAAGGAGGTTCCCGTCATGACGAACGAAACGACACACACGACGACGCCGAACGAGCCGACGTCGAAAACGGCGACGGCCGACCGGCAAGTAGCGGATGAGGCACGGTATCTGACGAAGGAACAGATCGACTTCTTCCACACGTTCGGCTATCTCGTCCTGCCGCAGCTCCTCGACGAGGACGAGATGACCCGGCTCGCCGACGAGGTCGAGCGGTGTCACGCCGACGCCTTCGGCTATCTGGCGGGCGCACGGCCCGAGGGCCAGGGCCTGCCCTCGTACCTGCTGCCGATGATGAGCACGGAACGCACCCCGCTGAGCCTCGAACTCATGGAGGACAGGCGGTTCTACGGCGTCGCCAACGATCTGGTCGGTGCCCGCGCGCTGCCCACCTTCGCCGAGAGCATCCTGCTGTTCACGCAGACGCCGCTGCACCGCGACTGCATGCCGGGCATGCACGGGGTCACCTTCGCCGTCTACCTGGAGCCGCTCACCGCCGACACCGGCGCCCTGCGCTTCCTGCCGGGCTCGCACCACGCCGACTTCTCCGCCGCCTCCGACGCGTGGAAGAAGACGTACGGCATCTGGGCGGACGAGTGGGGCGAGAAGGCCGTCCGCAAGCAGGTGTCGGAGCTGCCGCTCGACGTGGCCGAGACCCGGCGCGGCGACGTCATCGTCTTCGACTGGCAGGTGTGGCACGCCAGCATCAACGGCGTCGACCGCCTGCAGTGGTCGGTAAGTTACGCCAACGAGCCGACGACCGACGAGGAGGAGACCGCCTTCAGTCGCTTCTTCCACAGCGCGGGCTCGGTCGACCCGGACGCCGCCTACGACACGACGGCCTACCCCCGCTACGACGAACGGTGGGTGGAGAGGGCCGTACGCGACCCGAAGATGGCGCCGGTCATCGCGAGGATGCGGGAGCTCGCCATGATCGGCAGCCCCGACGACGACATGCATGGGGTCTCCGGCGGCCCGGTGTCAGGGGCGAGCGTCCCGCAGGACCCCGCGTGAGGCTCCTGGTGCTCGGCGGCACGGGTTTCCTCGGCCGCCACATCGTCGAGCGCGCCGTGCTCGGCGGCTGGCACGTCACCACGTTCAACCGGGGTCTGACCGGAGCCGACCACCCGGCGGCCGAGGCGCTGCGCGGCGACCGGGAGGCCGAGGGCGGCCTGACCGCGCTCGCGTCCGGCCGCTGGGACGCCGTGATCGACACCAGCGGTCATGTCCCCGCCTCGGTCTCCCGGTCGGCGCGTCTCCTCGCCGACCGGGCGGGCACGTATCTGTACGTCTCGTCGCTCGCCGCGCTGCCCTGGCCCTCGAAGCCCGCGTCCGACGAACTGGCGCCTCGCGACTGCCCGTTGGACGCTGACCCGGAGGACACGGGATACGGGACGCTGAAGGCGGGCTGCGAGCGGGCGGTCCGCGCGGCGTTCGGCGACCGGGCCCTGATCGTGCGCCCCGGCATCATCACCGGACCGCGCGACGACGCGGGGCCGGTGCGCGGCTGGCTGCTGCGGGCCGCCCGCGGCGGCCGGTTCCTCGTGGGCGGCGGCCCCGGCGATCCGGTCCAGCTCCTGGACTGCCGCGATGTGGCGTCCTGGCTGCTCGCCTGCGCGCGGGACGGCAGGACCGGCAGCCTCAACGCGGCGGGCCCGCTGGGGCGTACGACGCGGGGCGGCCTCATGGACGCCGTCGTCGCCGCCACCGGGGCCGGCGCCGAACCAGTGTGGGCCGACGACCGCTTCCTGACCGCCGCCGGGGTGCGCCCCTGGCTCGACCTGCCGCTGTGGACGCCGCACGACACCCCTGGCTACGAGCATCTGTGGACGGTGGACGCCGCCGCCGCGTACGCCGCGGGCCTTTCGTGCCGGCCACTCGGCGAGACGGTCGACGACACCTGGGCCGAACTGCGCGACGCACCGGCGGGCGAGGCGGAGAGCGGCGCCTTCTCCGCCGAACGGGAGAGCGCACTCATCGACGACTGGCTCGGCCGGCACGCGACAGCGCCGTAGACAGCGGGATTCCCCCACCACGGCAGGAAGGGAGAAGCATGCGGATCAGGCCGTCGCGCCGCTCCGACCGGAGCGGACGGAACACCGGACAGCGGGGCACGCCGGACGCCGCCGCGCCCAGCACCCCGGAACTCGCCAAGGAACCCTGGGAGATGAACGAGGCGAACCTCTTCTCCGCGGGGTTCTGGGCCATGGCAAGCGGCCTGCCCGCGCTGATCGGGCACGTCCTGCGGCTCGCCTGGCGGACCAGCCGGTTCGACACGTCGGCGGCCATCGTCCTCAACGCCGTGTCGGGCGGCTTCCTCTCGCTCGGCCTCCTCGCCACCACCTCGGTGATGCAGTCCCTGTTCACCGAGGGCCCCACCCCGGACCGGGTGCGCGACGCGCTCCCCTCGCTGCTGCTCGTGGCGCTCGCCCTCGCGCTGCGGTCCGGGTTCCAGGCGGCGGCCGCGTGGGCGCAGGCGCGCCTCATCCCCCGTATCGAGCGGGCGGTCGAGCTGCGGCTCATCGAACTGACCACGGAGGTGGACCTGGCGTCGTACGACGACGCGAGGTTCCACGACAGCCTGCAGCGGGCCCGCGAGCGCGGGACGGCCAACGCGCCCGTCACCGCCCGCGCGACCCTTGAGGTGTTCAGCAATCTGGTGGGCCTCGCCGCGGTGGCCGTGACGCTGGGCGTGCTGCACCCGGTGCTGCTGCCGCTGCTGCTCGTCACCGCCGCGCCCGACTGGTGGGCGGCGGTGCGCTCGGCGCGGATGCGCTATCGCGCGCTGTGGGACCTGATCGCGAGCCGCCGCCGCAAGTGGATCATGTTCGAGCTGATGACGGACCGCAGGTCGGCCGCCGACGTGCGGTCCTTCACGATGCGGGACTTCCTGTTGCGGCAGTACGACCGGGTGGCCACGGTCGAGCGCGACGTGCAGATCGACCTCGCGCGCAAGGAGACCGGGGTGCGCCTGGCCGGGGACGCCATGAGCGGGGTCGCCACCGGGGCGACCTATGTGGCGCTCGGGCTGCTGCTCGGTGCGGGGGCGATCCCGCTGGAGGTCGCGGGCGCGGCGGTGCTGGCCATCCGCAGCGGCAAGGAGTCCCTGCACCTGCTGGTGCAGGAGATGAACAGGCTTTACACCGAGGGTCTTTATTTCTGCGACTACCTGGACTTCTGCACCGAGGCCGAGCGGGTCCTCACCCTGTCCGAGAAGCGCACGGCACCCTCGACGTTCGAGCGGATCAGCGTGCGGGACGTGACGTTCAGCTATCCCGGCGCCTCGACCCCCGCCCTCTCGCACACGTCCATCGAGATCGCCAGGGGTGAGGTCATCGCTCTCGTGGGGGAGAACGGCTCCGGCAAGACCACGCTGGCCAAGATGCTCGCGGGTCTCTACACACCGGACAGCGGGGCCGTGCTCTGGGACGACACGTCACTCGCCGAAGCCGACCGCTCCCAACTGTGGGAACACATCGCGGTCGTGGCGCAGAACCCCACCAACTGGCCGCTCACGGCCCGCGAGAACATCTCGATGGGCGACGGCGGCGAGGAGCGCCGGATGCGCGGCGCGGCGGCCGAGTCGGGCGCCGACCAGTTCATCGACCGGCTCCCGCAGGCCTACGACACGCTCCTGGACAAGCGGTTCGAGAACGGCCGCGAGCTCTCCGGCGGGCAGTGGCAGCGCCTGGCCGCCGCGCGCGGCTTCTACCGCGACGCACGGCTGCTGATCTGTGACGAGCCGAGCGCGGCTCTCGACGCGCGGGCCGAGCACGAGCTGTTCCGGGCGATCGGCGGTCATGCCGAGGACCGCACGGTCGTTCTGATCACCCATCGTCTGGCCAACGTGCGGTACGCGGACCGCATTTACGTGCTCGCCGACGGCCGGGTGACGGCGAGCGGCACGCACGAGGAGCTGATGGCGGCCGAGGGCCTGTACGCGGACCTCTACAACCTGCAGGCCGAGGCCTACCGCACGGACCAGCCGAATGGCCAGGCACTCGCCCTGCCGCGCTCCACCAGCCCCGCCCGTTAGCCACATCGCCCAGCCCCCATCGTCCAGCCCCCATCGTCCAGCCCGTCGTCTAGCCACAGGAGACCGATCCCGTCATGACAAGGCCGACAAGCCCGGCCGCCCTGGTGCCCTGGGTCGCCCTCTGGGAGGGCGAGTCCCGGCTGGAACCGGTGCGCGTCGATCCGGTCAGCGGCGCCGTCCGCTACGAGCACGAGGAGCCCGAGGACCGCGACGAGCACGGCGTCCTGTGGATGCGCCACCTCGGTCCACGCGGCGAGGGCCGCCCGCTCTTCTCCCAGACGCACGCCCGCCGCCAACGGGAGTGCATGCGCCGCATGCTCTGCCAGGTCTGCGGCGAGCCGATCGCTCCACGGGACGGCCGCCTGCCGTGGCTGCTGCCCGCGGGCGAGTACGGCAGCCGCCCCAAGCGCCTGCACACCACCGGGACTCCCCCCACCTGCCGCCCCTGCTGGGCGCTCGCCGCCGAGCACTGCCCGCATCTGCGCGAGGCGGGCGCCACGGCCCTGGAGGCCGGGCAGGTCGCGCGGTGGGGCGTGGCCGGGCTGCACCATCCGCCCGGCGGCGCAGAGGCACGCTGGACGGGGTGCGGTTACGAGGGCACGGCGCCGGCGGCCCTCGCCGGGATGCTGGCCGAGACACAACTGGTCGTCCTGAGCGACCTGCGGGAAGTCCCGCTGACCGGAAAGGACGGTGTGCTGTGAACGAGGTACCGGGGAACGACCGGAACGACCGGAGCACTCGAACCGACCGAAGCGACTGGATACGGCGTTTCAAGCCGGCGGAGCAGGCGCCCTGCCGGCTGGTCTGCTTCCCGCACGCGGGCGGTTCGGCCAGCTACTTCCACGGCCTGACGCAACGCCTGGCCCCCGACGTGGACGTCCTGTCGGTGCAGTACCCCGGCCGCCAGGACCGCAGCGCGGAGCCGTCCCTGGAGAGCGTCACCGACCTCGCCGACCAGGCGTACGAGGCGCTGAAGCCGTGGACCGGCAAGCCGTTGGCGCTCTTCGGCCACAGCATGGGCGCGATCGTGGCCTTCGAGGTGGCGCTCCGGCTCGCGGCCGACGGCACCGTCCCGCTGCGGCTCTTCCCTTCGGGGCGCCGGGCACCTTCGCGCTTCCGCGAGGAGAACGTGCACCTGCGGGACGACGACGCCTTGCTGCGGGAGGTGGCCAGCCTCGCGGGCACCGACAGCGCGCTCCTGGCCGACCCCGACGTGCGCCGGATGATCCTGCCGTCGCTGCGCGCCGACTACCGCGCCATCGAGACCTACCGGCACACCGGTGGCAAGCGCCTCGACTGTCCGGTGCTCGCGCTGGCCGGCGCGGACGACCCGAAGGCACCGCTCGACGACGTACGGGCCTGGGGCGAGCACACCACCCAGGGGTTCGACCTGGAGGTGTTCCCCGGCGGCCACTTCTATCTCAACGGCGAGACGGCGGCCGTGGCCGCACTGCTGCGCTCACAGCTCGCCGCCGCGGCCGGCGGGTGAGTCCCACGGCAGCCAGGCGTCGACGCGGAAGCCGCCGTCCCCCGCGGACCCGTGCTCGATGCGGCCGCCCGCCAGCGTGGCCCGTTCCGTGAGGCCGATCAGCCCCTGGCCGGAACCGGGAACGCTGGGCACGTCGCCGGGCGGCGGCGGGTTGCGTACCGACAGGGTGAGGCCTTCGCCGGGGGCGCCGGACACCGAGACGGTCACCTCGGCGCCGGGGGCGTGCTTGCGGGCGTTGGTCAGGCCCTCCTGGGCGATGCGGTAGGCGGTGCGGCCCACGGCGGCGGGCACGGCGGCCGGGTCGGTGACGCGGTGGTCGAGTGCGACCTTCATGCCCGCGTCGCGTGACTCGGCGACCAGGGTCTCCAGGGCGGTGAGGGTGGGCTGCGGCCGGCCCGATGCCTCGCCGTCGCTGCCGCCGCGCAGGACGCCGATCACCTCGCGCAGATCCTGCAGCGCCTCGTGCGAGCTCTCCCGGATGACACCGGCGGCGCGGACGATCTCCTCGCGTGGCGCGTCCGGGCGGAACTCCAGGGCGCCCGCGTGCACGCTGAGCAGGGTGAGGCGGTGGGCCAGCACGTCGTGCATCTCGCGGGCGATGGACTCACGGGCGAGGCGCTGGGCCTGTTCGGCGCGGAGCGCGGCCTCGTTCTCGGCGCGGGTCGCGCGGTCGCGCAGGCTCAGCAGGAGTTGCCGGCGGGAGCGCACGAACATGCCCCAGCCGATGACGGAGGCGTTGATCAGCATGCCGATGAGGACGGCGACCAACCAGGGCAGGTCGGCGTCGGGCCGCATCCAGTAGATGAACGGCATCAGGCAGATCGAGACCCCGCCGATCCAGCCGACGTACCGGAAGGGCCGGTGCACGGCGAGGCTGAACAGCGCCACGGCGCCCGCGCCGCCCGCGGTGTCCGAGACCAGGCTGACCAGGACCAGGGCGGCGGCGAGGCCGACCGGCCAGCGTCTGCGCAGCCAGACGGCGGCACAGGCCAGGGCGCCGATCAGCTGGTCGATCTCGGCCGCGCCGTGCGAGACGTTCGGGTTGCTGCTGACCGCGTCCGCGCCCACCATGCCGATGACGACGGCCACGGCGAAGCAGGCGAAGTCGACAAGCCAGTCCCGCGCGGTGCGCCGGGGCCTGCGCTTGCCCTTGTGCGCCGTCTGGTCCGGGTCGAACTCGGCGGCGACGGCCGAGGGCAGCGCCCATGGACGTCTCGCCAAGGAGGCCGAGGGGTCCGACGGAGGCTGATTGCCGCTCATGGTCGACAAATCTACGCACTGCCGGGGGCGCGGGACGCCCTCCGGACGTGATCGTCTACCAAAGTCGCGTACGCGCAGACTTTGGGAGGGTGCCGGGGGAAGAGGCCTCGCCCCGTGGCCGATGTGCGTGGGGGGCCCACGGGGCGAGGCTCTTCGGCATGAAGCAGGTACTTGAGGTCTTCGGCGTCCTTCTCCTGATCCAGGGCACGGTCGCCCTGGTGCACGAGCTGTCCGGCAAGCTGCGCGGCTGGGGGCTCGTGCGGCGGATCGGGTTCCTCGACGGATACGAGATCTACGCGGGCGTCACGCTGATCGTCCTTGCGCTCGCGCTGTTCGCGGTCGCGGAGAGCCGAAAGGCCCGTCGGTGAGTACCGTGCCGGGTCGGGGCGGGCTCAGCAGGAGTGGTCGACCAGGTCGAACGACTCGTAGTGGTCGGCGGTGTAGTAGTCCTCCTGGTTCTTCTCACCGGTCACGACGCGGCGGGCGCCGCGGTCCGGTGAGCCCGGCGTGACCACCGTGTACTCGTGGTAGTAGCCGGAGCCCTGGGAGGGCAGGATGCCTTCCCTGTTCTGGAAGACGGTGCCGTCCTGCGGATACGGGTAGGGGCCGCCCGTCTCGATCAGGTCCAGGGTGTCGTGCGCCTGGGCGGGCAGCGCGGAGTAGCAGATGTCGCCGACGGCGGTGATGGAGTACGCCGTCGAGGCGGGCGCGTGGTGGTCCGGGACCGCGCTCGCGGAGGCGGCGACGGGGCCGCCGACGAGCAGCGCGGCGGCGAGGGCGGTGATACTCACGATTCGTGGGGGGATTCGCATGCGACCAGTGTGACGCGCGTAGAGGTTGGGGTGTCAACGCCAAGTACGGTGAATTTTCCGGGAGTTAACCGAGCGGGGCCGACGCGCCGCCCTCAGTCCTTCTTGGCGGCGGCCTTCGGTGCGGAGTTCTTCGCGGCGGCGGCTATGCGGTGCTCCGCCATGTACTCACGCATCCGCAGACTGGTGGACCCGCTGCTGTAGAGCACCGCGCCCACCACCGAGAGCGGCACCGAGAGCCCCAGCCATCCCAGCATCTCGGGCCACCGGCGCTGCGCGCGGCAGTCCTCCCACGTGGAGTCCTGCCAGGTCGGGGCGTCCCCCTCGTAGAAGAGCACCGATTGGCACGTGCGACTGCTGGAGGAGTCGTCGTCCCCGTCGCTGAACGGCACCATCAACTGCCAGGCGAGCACCGCCCAGATGACCGCCGCGGCGAGGAACAGCACCCCGCCCCAGATACGGCGCTTCTCCGCGCTCGCGGCGAATTCCTGCTCGAAGTACTCGTTCATGGGCTCCCCTGGGTGATCGACCCCGGAAGGTATCACCGCACCCCGCGGCCCCAACTGGTCCCCACCAGAACCAGCACACCCCCCACCAGACCCACCACACCCAGCCGCTCCCCGCCCAGCGCGATCCCCACCGCGGCCGCCCACAGCGGCTCCGTGCCGAGCAGCAGGCTCACCCGTGAGGGAGACGTCCTGCGCACCGCCCACATCTGCACGAAGAAGGCGAAGAACGTGCAGAACAGGGAGAGGAAGAGCAGCCCGGCCCACTCGCGCGCACCGAAGTCCGCCGCCACGGCCCAGGGCGACGCGCCAGTCCCCGCGGCGGCGAGCACCGCGAACACACCTACCGCGCAGCCCAGTTGAACGGTGGTGAGCGAGAGCGACGCGGTCTCGTCGGCGTCCCTGAGCGCCTTGATCCGGGACATCGCCAGGACGTGCACCGTGCGCGCGAGGGCCGCCAGGAAGATCAGGCCGTCGCCCACCGAGGGCCGGGTGAAGCCGCCGCCCTGGGTCAGCAGAACCACGCCGAGCACGGAGAGCCCGGCCGCCGCGAGGAAGGCCCGCGGGGGCCTCTTCCGCGTCACCGCTGCCTCGGCGAGCGGTGTGAAGATCATGGTGAGGCTGATGATGAGGCCCGCGTTGGTCGCCGAGGTGTGGACGACGCCGTACGTCTCCAGGAGGAAGATCCCGCTCAGGACGAGGCCGAGCGCCCCGGCCCCGCGCCACTGCGGTGCCGTCAGCGCGCGCAGGCCTCGCCATCCGGTCACCACGAGCGCGGGCAGCACGACGGCGAACCGCAGCACCAGGACGGCGACGACCGTGTGCGTCGTCGTGATGCCCTTCGCCGCGAGGTAGCTGGCGCCCCAGACCACGGCCACGAGCAGGACGGGCAGATCGGTGAGCCAGGCGCGGCGCGCGGCGGGCGGCGCGGCGGGAACGGTGAGCGTCGACACGGGCGCGGTCTCCAACGGATGCGGCGGTGTGGAGACTTCGGCGGCTCTCACGCGGTCGATCACCGTATCCCCTCCGGCGAAAAATCGGTGTCCATTTCCCGCCAGCGACGGCGGACGCCGCCCGCTTTCATTGAACCCACAAGCACTTCTCACCCCATTGCGGCAGATACCCACATGAATGAGGTCTCGAAATGTCTTCTCTGACCGGCAAGACGGCCCTGGTGACCGGCGGCAGCCGCGGCATGGGCGCGGCGATCGCGCTGCGGCTCGCCCAGGAGGGAGCCGACGTCGCCATCACGTACGTCAAGGAAGAGGCCGCCGCTCTCGACGTCGTCGCCAAGATCGAGTCGACGGGACGGCGCGGATTCGCCGTCAAGGCCGACGCCGCGAACCCCGGGGACGCCGCGGGAGCGGTGGACCGCGCGGCCGACGACCTGGGCCGCCTGGACATCCTGGTGAACAACGCGGGCATCGGAGTGCTCGGCCCCATCGGGGACCTGGCGCTCTCCGACGTCGACCGGGTGCTCGACATCAACGTGCGCGCGGTCTTCCTGGCCTCGCAGGCGGCGGCCGCCAGGCTGGCCGACGGGGGCCGGATCATCTCCACCGGTTCGGCGCTGACCCAGTACTCCGGCGGGGGCGGCGGCACGCTCTACGCGATGAGCAAGGCGGCGCTCACCGGCATGACGAAGCCCCTGGCGCGCGAGCTCGCCGGGCGCGGGATCACCGTGAACGTGGTCCACCCGGGAGCGATCGACACCGACATGAACCCGGCCGACGGGCCGTTCGCCGAGCCGCAGAAGGCGGGGACCGCCCTGGCCCGCTTCGGTTCCGCCGACGAGGTGGCCTCGCTCGTCGCCTATCTCGCCGGCGAGGACGCCGCGTTCATCACGGGTTCGGAACTCGTGGTCGACGGCGGGTACACCGCGTAGGCGCGCGCGGGCATGGTGATGGGGCGCACCGGGGCTTTCCACCCGGTGCGCCCCACGTTCTTCAGCGGGCCTCAGTGGGCTCAGCGGGCCTCAGTGGGCCTGCTTCAGCCGCCGAGCTCCTGGTGACGCGCCGTCAGACGGCTCTGTCCCGCCTCGGTCAGCGAACCGAAGAGGTGCAGCCGCGAGATGCCGCCGTCCGGGAAGATGTCGATGCGCACGTGCGTGCCGACGACCGGGGTGTCCAGCACGAAGCGGTGGTTGGTGTCGGGCTGCAGGCGGGTGCGGGGCAGCGCCTCGACCCACTCGCCTTCCTCACCGTCACGGACCGAAAGGGCAGCCCAGCCCGCCGAGTTGCCCTTGAGGTAGGCCGTGTCGATCTCGATCGAACGGATCTCGGACTGACCCACCAGCTGGTAGCGGATCCAGTCGTTGCCGTTGTCGCGGCGACGGCGGGTCTCCCAGCCGTCGTCCATCTTGCGGGAGCGGCCCGGCTGGATGGTGTTGGTGGCCGGGGAGTAGAAGCGGTCGGACGCGTCCTCGACCTGGCCGCCGTTCTCCAGGGCCACGACGTCGAACGTGCCGAGCGCCGCGAGCCACTTGGGGTCGGCGACGACCTCTCCGTAGACGCGGAGGCGGGCGACGCCGCCGTCCGGGTGCTGGTTGACGCGCAGGTGCGTGAAGCGCTGCTCCAGGTCGACGGCGAAGCCGTTGGCCGCGTGGCCGCCGACTGCCGTACGAGGCACGAGAGTCGTCCACTTCACGTCGTCCGAGAGGAGCTCCTCGGGGGTCGGCGAGCCGTCGACACTCGTGCCCTCGACGGACACGGCCTGCGGGTAGTTGCCGCGGAAGTGGGCGGTGTCGATGACGATGCCGCGTACGACGCCGGGGGCACCGAGGCGTACGAGCGCCCAGTCGTGGTCGTCGGCGGTGGGCCACGGGTGCTCACCGGAGACACCGCGGCGGCGACGGGTCTCCCAGCCGTCCATGACCTTGCCCTTGTGGCCGAAGTGCTCGGGGTCGAACACGGCGGGGTGGGCGAGGAGGAGGTTCTCGCGCATCGCGAAGAACTCGTCGTTGGCGGCGATCACACCGGCGCCGAGCTGCCGGTCGGCAAGGTTGGCGTACTGCGTGAAGGGGAAGTCCGCGGTGCGGTAGTCCGCGTAGGGGTCGCCGCCGCCGTAGGGGCTCGCGTCGCCGGTGAAGGTGGGTATCGCCGTCGTCACAGTGATCAGTTCTTCCTTTCCAGAAGTCGGCCTGCGGGTTCGCTGAACTCGCCGCCGTGCAGGATGCGTTCGCCGCGCAGCCAGGTGGACTTCACGACGCCGCTGAGGGTCTTGCCCGCGTACGCCGTGACTCGGTTCCGGTGCTGCAGCTCCGCGGGGTCCACGGTGAAGGTCTCGTCGGGCGCGAGGACCGCGAAGTCGGCGTCGCGGCCGGCCTCGATGGCGCCCTTCTGGTCGAGTCCGACCAGTTCGGAGGTGCGCGTCGACATCCAGCGCACCACGTCCTCGAGGCTGTGGCCGCGCTTGCGGGCCTCGGTCCAGATGGCGGGGAGGCTCAGCTGGAGCCCGGAGATGCCGCCCCACGCGGTCGCGAAGTCGTCGGTCTTGAGGTCGGCGGTGGACGGCGAGTGGTCCGTCACGATGCAGTCGATGGTGCCGTCGGCGAGCGCGTCCCAGAGCAGGTCCTGGTTGGCGGCCTCGCGAATGGGCGGGCAGCACTTGAACTCGCTCGCGCCGTCCGGGACTTCCTCCGCGGTGAGCGTGAGGTAGTGCGGGCACGTCTCGACGGTGAGCTTGACGCCCTCGCGCTTGGCGGCGGCGATCAGGGGCAGCGCGTCCGACGACGACAGGTGCAGTACGTGGACCCGCGCGCCGAGCCGCTTGGCGAGCCCGATGAGGCCCTCGATCGCGACGTCCTCGGAGACGCGCGGCCGGGTCTGGAGGTAGTCCGTGTACTTGGGGCCGCTCTTGTGCGGGGCGGCGTCCAGCTCGTGGGGGTCCTCGGCGTGCACGATCAGCAGCCCGCCGAACCCGGCGATCTCCGCCATGGAGGTGGCGAGGCGGTCCTGGTCCAGGTGCGGGAACTCGTCCACGCCGGACGGCGAGAGGAAGCACTTGAAGCCGTAGACACCGGCGTCGTGCAGGGGCTTGAGGTCGCCGACGTTGTCGGGCAGCGCGCCGCCCCAGAAGCCGACGTCGATGTGCGCCTTGGTGCGGGCCACGTCCTGCTTGGTGCGCAGGTTGCCGACGGTGGTGGTCGGCGGCAGGGAGTTGAGCGGCATGTCGACGAGGGTGGTGATGCCACCGGCGGCCGCGGCACGGGTGGCGGTCCAGAAGCCCTCCCACTCCGTGCGGCCCGGGTCGTTCACATGGACGTGCGTGTCGACGAGTCCGGGCAGCAGGACGTCGTCCCCGAAGTCCTCGACCCTGGCCCCCGCCGGTACCTCGGCGTCGTGTGCGAGCACGGCCGCGATCTTCCCCCCGGAGACCGTGACCGACGCGGCGCGGGTTCCCTGCGGGGTGATCACGCGGGTCGAGCGCAGCACCAGTTCTACGTCCACGTCCTCAACGCCCTCTCTTCGCTTCTCTGCTGTTGCTTGTCTGTTCGTTCTTCTGTTCGTTCTTTTCCGCTACACAGACCATTCGTTTCCGCTAAACGGAATTCAACGTTCTGTTGAATGAGTCTTCACGGCCGACCCCGAACCGTCAAGAGGCCATCCAGAGCACACTGGACGTTTCCACAAAGTGGAATTAGAATTCCGCAGGACAGAACGTAGCTACGCACAACCGGCCCGTCAAACGATCACCGGGCGTGACAGCGGAGAAGCGGACAAAGGCTCCCCGACCGGTCCCTGGACGGCCCTGACCGGCGATGACGCCAGGGCCGCAGAGGGACCTCGCGAAGAACCGCCCGGTAGGCTGCTGCCTTGCCCGTCAGCCCCGAAAGGACTGCGCCGTGCCGACGTCAAGCGCCAGCGACGCCTCCACCGAAGTCGCCGCCTCCAAGCCGCCCGCTGCCAGCGGTGGTGTCCAGTCCCTCGAGCGCGCCTTCGACCTCCTCGAACGGATGGCGGACGCCGGTGGCGAGGTCGGTCTGAGCGAGCTCTCCGCGAGCAGCGGCCTCCCGCTGCCCACCATCCACCGCCTAATGCGCACACTGGTGGCCTGCGGCTACGTACGCCAGCAGCCCAACCGCCGCTACTCCCTCGGCCCACGTCTGATCCGCCTCGGCGAGTCGGCGTCCCGCCTCCTCGGCACCTGGGCGCGCCCCTATCTCGCGCGCCTGGTCGAGGAGACCGGCGAGACCGCGAACATGGCGCTGCTCGACGGCGACGAGATCGTGTACGTCGCCCAAGTGCCGTCCAAGCACTCCATGCGCATGTTCACCGAGGTGGGCCGCCGGGTCCTGCCCCACTCCACGGGCGTCGGCAAGGCCCTCCTCGCCCACACCCCGCCGGACGAGGTGCGCGCGCTCCTCGCCCGCACCGGGATGCCCGCCGCCACCGAGAAGACGATCACCACCCCGGAAGGCTTCCTCGACGCGCTCGAGGTGGTCCGCGGCGCGGGCTACGCGGTCGACGACAACGAACAGGAGATCGGGGTGCGCTGCCTGGCGGTGTCGGTCCCCAACTCCCCCACGGCGGCCGCCATCTCGATCTCCGGCCCGGCGGGCCGCGTGACCGAGGCCGCGGTGGAGAAGATCGTTCCGGTGCTGCAGGAGGTGGCGGTGGAGCTGTCCGCCGCGCTGGCCAGCTCGGGTCCGGCTGCCTAGCCCGGCCGGACAACCCCCACCGGGCAGCTCCTGGATGCTTCCGCGCGGCGTCCGCCTGCCCGCGATACCGGGTCGGGCATCATGCCGCGCATGAGTGACTCCGCAGCACCCAGCGCCGCCGGCCGGAGCGGTCTCGCGCACCGCCTGGTACCGATGACCGGCCGTGACCCGGAGGAACACGGCCGGGTCGCCTCACCCCTTGAGCTGCTGTTCGACCTGACCTTCGTGGTCGCCGTCGGCACCGCGGCATCCCAGTTCGCCGAGATGCTCGCCGAGGGCCACGCCACCCGGGCGATCCTCGCGTTCCTGCTCGCGATGTTCGCCATCTGCGTCGCCTGGATCAGCTTCAGCTGGTTCGCCTCCGCCTTCGCCACCGACGACTGGCTCTACCGCGCCCTGACGATGCTGCAGATGATCGGCGTCGTGGTGTTCTCCCTCGGGCTCCCCGCGATGTTCCACTCCCTCGACGCGGGCGACCACCTCGAACTGCGGGCCATGGTGATCGGCTACGTCGTGATGCGGATCGCGATGGTGGCACAGTGGTGGCGGGCGAGCCGGGACTCCCCTTCCTTCCACAAGGTCGGGACGGCCAACATCCGCTGGACCATGATCGCCCAGGCCGGGTGGATCGTCGTCGGCTTCACCGAGCTGCCGCTCGCCGCCGTGCTGGCCGCGTTCGTCGTGCTCGGGGTGCTGGAACTCGCGCTGCCGCTCCTCACCCAGGGCCGCGCGGGAGGTACCCCCTGGCACCCCCACCATGTCGCCGAACGCTACGGCCTGTTCGCCATCATCACCCTCGGCGAAGGAGTCGTCGGCACCATCGCCTCGTCGGGCGAACTCCTGGGCGGCGCGGACGGAACACAGTGGGGCGCGAACGCCGTCGCCGTCGTCGTCGCCGGAGTCGGCCTGACCTTCGGCATGTGGTGGGTGTACTTCGCCACCCCCTTCGGCGACATCCTCACCCACCGCCGCAACCGCGGATACCTCTTCGGCTACGGACACATCCCCCTCTACATCGGCATCGCCGGAGCGGGGGCGGGACTCCACGTGGCAGGGCTGCACCTGGAACACCACACGAAGATCAGCGACGCCGCCGTGGTCCTGTCCCTGGCCCTCCCCGTCGGCCTCTACCTGCTGATGGTCTATCTCCTGCACACCCTGCTGCTCTCCTCCGTGGACCGCTTCCACCTGCTGCTCATCGGCCTCACGCTCGCCGTGCTCGCCGTGGCGGTACTGCTGTCGGCGGCCGGTGTCGCGATCGCGGTGTGCCTGCTCGTCGTCATGCTCGCCCCCTTCGTCACCGTGCTCGGCTACGAGACGGTCGGCCACCGGCACCAGCGGCACATGCTGGAGAACATCTCGGGCACCTAGGCCGTGCCGCCCCGGATCAGCCCACGCCCCGTCGCCACCGCGACCGCAGCGGTGCGCGAGTCGACGCCCAACTTCCCGTAGATGTGCACCAGATGGGACTTCACGGTGGCCTGACTCAAGAAGAGACGCTTGCTGATCTGCAGGTTGGACAACCCCTCCCGCACCAGCCTGAGCACCTCCAACTCGCGCCCGGTCAGCGCCTCCCCGGGCGCCCGCATCCGGTCCATCAGCCGATGGGCGATGGCGGGAGCGAGCGCGGACTGCCCCGCGGCCGCGGTCCGTACCGCCGCGGCCAGTTCCTCGGGCGGCGCGTCCTTCAGGAGGTATCCGGCGGCCCCCGCCTCGACCGCGGCGAGGATGTCGGCGTCCGTGTCGTACGTCGTCAGGACGAGCACCCGCGGCGCCCCGGGCTCGGCGGTGATCGCGGCCGTGGCCCGCGCCCCGTGCAGACCCGTCCCGAACTGAAGGTCCATCAGGACGACGTCGAACCCGCCGGTGGCGGCGAGCGTCACCGCCGCCTCGGCCGTCGCCGTCTCCCCCGCGACGGTGAAATCGGGCTCGGTGTCGAGCACGGCACGCAGTCCGGCGCGGACGACGGGGTGATCGTCCGCGAGCAGCAGCCGGATGGGCTCCGGCGCCCCGGCGCTCACCGTGCGGCCCCCGTCGGAAGCGGCAGGGTGACCGCGACGGCCGTCCCCTGGCCCGGCGCCGACTCCACGCTCAGCGTCCCGCCGAGGGACCGGGCGCGCGCCCGCATCGCGGGCAGCCCGAAGCCCCCGTCGTCCCCGCCCGTCCCGCTCTGCCGGTGTGTGGACGCCGGATCGAAGCCCCGTCCGTCGTCGACGACGTCGAGGGACACCGAGGTGTCCATGAAGCTGAGCGTGATCTCGGCGCGGTCCGCGCCCGCGTGCCGGACGGTGTTCGCGAGGGCGGACTGTGCGGTGCGGAGCAGGGCCACCTCGTACGGGGTCGGCAGCTCGGTGGGCGTGCCGCTCACCGTGAACTGGACGTGCACGTCGGAGCCGGGCGACGCGGACGCGGAAAGCCGTTCGAGGGCTCCGGCCAGGGAGCCGTGGTCCAGGTCGGGCGGGCTGAGGGCGCGCACGAAGCGCCGCGCCTCCGCGAGGTTGTCCTGTGCGGCGGCGCGGGCCTGTTCGATGTGCGGCGCGGCGGGTGACCCCGCGGGCAGCGCGCGTTGGGCGGCCCGCAGCAGGAGCTGGATGGAGGAGAGGCCCTGCGCGAGCGTGTCGTGGATCTCGCGGGCGAGGCGCTCGCGCTCGGCGAGGGTGCCCGCGGTCCGCTCGGCGGCGGCGAGCTCCGCCCGCGTGGCCACGAGCTCGTCGATCAGCCGGCGGCGCCGCTCGCTCTCCCGGTACAGCGCCTCGTACCCGAGGACGGTGGCGACCGCCATGGCCGCGCCGAGCAGCGGTCCGATGAAGCTGCCGGGCGACAGCGGTGAGCCGTGCGCCACGAAGCCGACGATGGCGGCGGCGGCGGTCAGTGCGACGGCGGGCAGGGCCCAGCGCACGGGCAGCAGGTGCAGTTGCAGGAAGTACAGGGGGAAGGCCGTCCACAGCCCGTCCGGCGACAGGACGAGCAGCGCCACCCAGCTCAGGCCGAGCGCGCCGAGCCACACCGCCGCCGCCCGCTGCGACCGGGCCACGGCCGGGCTGAGCGTGCCCGCCGCGTAGACGCAGCCCATGCCGACCACGGCCGCCACGACAGCCCCGGTGTCCGGCGCGCCGTCGGCCAGGGCCCGCACGGCGGCGAGCGCGAGCAGTCCCGCGAGCAGCGCGTGCAGGCAGATGCGCAGGACGAGGGCGACGGGGGTGGGCCTGCGTGGCCCCACGGGGGGCTTCGGCGCTTCGGAGGTGTTCATCGGACCTTCCAGCGTATGCGGAGCCGCCCCGAGGCCCCTCAACCAAAAGGTTGATCGTGGGCTCCCCCCTTCGATTCGGGTGAAGCGTGCTGTGGCGCGATGCCCCGGGCGGGTGCGCGGAAGCAGGGTGGGGGCATGTTCGTCGCATGGAGAGACCTTCGGTTCGCCAAGGGGCGGTTCGCCCTGATGGGAGCCGTCGTCGTACTCATCACTCTGCTCGTGGGGCTCCTTTCCGGCCTCACCGCCGGGCTCGCCAGGGAGAACACCTCCGCGATCACCGGCCTCCCGGCCGACCACCTCGCGTTCGCCGCGCCACCATCCGGCCAGTCCGCCTCCTTCACCGGTTCCCAACTGGAACAGCAGGCCTGGGAGAGGTGGGCGGCGCAACCAGGCGTACGGTCCGCGCGGCCGATCGGCATCAGCACCCTCAACGCCACCGCGGGCGACCGCTCGGCCGCCGTGTCCGCGTTCGGCGTCGAGCCGGACTCCGGGATCGCGCCGGCCGGCGTCGCGCCGGGCGAGGCCGTGCTCTCGGAGAAGGCCGCGGCGGATCTCGGCGTCGGCGCCGGGGACAGGGTGCGGCTGGGCGCGAGCCGGGTCGAGGAGCGGGTCGCGCGGGTCGCGTCGGACGCCTCGTACAGCCACACCCCTGTCGTATGGACCGCGCTCGACGACTGGCAGGGGCTCGGCCACCGGGGTACGTCGCCGCACGAGCAGGCCACGGTCATCGCGCTGCGGACCGGCGGCGGGGTCGATCTCGCGGCCGGGGACAAGGCGGCGGGCACGGAGACGAGGTCGCTCGAAGGCGCGCTCACGGCCATCGGCTCCTATCAGGCGGAGAACGGTTCGCTGCAGCTCATGCGCGGCTTCCTCTTCGTCATCTCCGCGCTCGTCATAGGAGCGTTCTTCACCGTGTGGACCATCCAACGCGCGGGTGACATCGCGGTGTTGAAGGCGCTGGGCGCTTCGACGCCGTATCTGCTCAGGGACGCGCTCGGGCAGGCCGTGCTGATGCTGGCCGCCGGGACGGCCCTGGGGACGGGGATCGCGGCGGTGGTCGGTTCCGCGATCAGTGGCGGGGACGTCCCGTTCGTGCTCGATCCGCCGACCGTGCTGTGGCCCGCCGCCGTGATGATCGCCCTCGGGGCTCTGGGCGCGGGCCTGTCCGTCCGGCGGATCACCGCCGTGGACCCGCTGACCGCGCTGGGGAGTGCCCGATGAGTCTGTTCCTCGAAGACATCACGCTGACGTACCCGGACGGCGAGGGACGCCTCACGGCGCTCGACGGCGTCGGCCTCGACGTCCCCGCCGGGACGCTGACGGCGGTCGTCGGCCCGTCGGGCTCCGGGAAGTCCAGCCTGCTGGCGGTCGCGGCGACGCTGGTCACTCCCGATCGGGGGCGGGTGGTGGTCGACGGTACGGCGACGGGGTCCCTGTCGGCAGCCGAGCGCGCGGAGTTGCGGCGGCGGAGGATGGGGATCGTCTTCCAGCAGCCGAACCTCCTGGCGTCGCTGACGGCGCTGGAGCAGGTGGAGCTGATGGCGCGCCTGGACGGGCACGGACGTTCACGCGAAGTCCGCGAGCGGGCCCGGGAGCTTCTGGACACCGTCGGCCTGGGGGACCTCGCGCATCGCCGCCCGCACCAGTTGTCGGGCGGGCAGCGCCAACGGGTCGGCATCGCGAGGGCGCTGATGAACGCGCCCGCGGTGCTCCTGGTGGACGAGCCGACGAGCGCGCTGGACCACGAGCGGGGAGCGGCGGTCCTGGACCTCCTCGGACGCCTCACGCGCGAGTGGAGGACGGCGACGATCCTGGTCACCCACGACCGAGCACGCCTGACCGTCGCCGACCGGGTGGTGGAGCTGGTGGACGGCAGGGTGCAGGGGCTTGAGGACGAACTCAGCCGAGCCGATGCTCGCTGACGCCCGCCCGCCCGACCGCGGAGGAAGCGCTAGCGGGGGCCCGGGTCCCCGAAGAGCTCGACCGCTCCCCTGACCGCGGCGAGCCCCGAGGTCAGCGCGCTGACCGAGCCGATCGCGCCCGCGATGAGGAGCAGCGAGCGTCGCAGTCTCGGCACCTCCGGCCGTCCGCTCCGGGCCATCGCGGCCAGCGCCGCGAGCTCGTCCTCGGCGATGCCCCGGTCGGGGAACTCGGCCGGATGCGCGGCGAGCTCACGGCGCAGTCGCGACACCGCCGTGTCCAACTCCGCGACTCGCGGATCCTCATCGCTGCCGGTCACTCGCCTCTGCCCCATGCTCCGCAACACAGCTCTCCCCCTCGCACGCTGTCGTGCGTACGTACTCGTTCGCCACTTGCCGGCCCCGAACGGCGTTGGTCAGACGCCAGGGGACCGCGGGCAAGTAAACGCCACGAGAAGCAGGACGCGCCACTTTATGGCCGGAACACACCGCATCCGGCCTCGGGAGGCCGTGTGAGGCCCCCCGGCTGCCGGGACTGTGCGGACGGCGTGCGGTATGCAGGAGCCATGACGAATCCGATGATCACCGGACTTCTCCTCGCCGCGGGTGGCGGGCGACGCCTCGGCGGCCGGCCGAAAGCGCTTCTCGACCACCAGGGGCGGCCCCTCGTGGAGCACGCGGTCCGCGTGCTGCGCGAGGGCGGCTGCACGCGCGTGCACGTGGTGCTCGGCGCGGACGCCGATGTCGTACGCGCGAAAGCCTCGCTCCCCGGCTGTGTGCTGATCGACAACCCCGACTGGGGGGAGGGGATGGGTTCGTCCCTGCGGGCCGGGATCGCCTCCCTCCGCGACAGCGGGTCCGACGCCGCCCTCGTCTCCCTCGTCGACCAGCCGGGCATCGGCCCCGCCGCGGTGGCCCGCGTGTACGCCGCCTACCGCTCGCCCGCCACCCTCGCCGCCGCCGCGTACGACGGCGAGCGCGGGCACCCGGTGCTCTTCGGCTCGGACCACTGGGCGGGCATCGCGTCGAGCGCGGTCGGTGACCGCGGGGCTCGCGCCTATCTGAAGGAACACGCGGGAGAAATCACCCACGTCGAGTGCGCGGACGTGGCCCGCGCGTACGACATCGACACACCCGCCGACCTGATCCACCTTGAGTGACCGGCATGGCACTCAGCGACACGTTCTGTCGATGAAGAGAATCTCGACGTCAACAGACGATTGAACTTCCACTATGAGGAAACTAGTATCCACTGTTCAGAAGCACCCGTTCCCTCATGTGGGGTCCACGGCCGTATCTCGGCTCCTGTGGCACTGAGTGTCACTGCGAAGGCCCGGCGGCCGCCGCGGCACCACCTGTGAAGCTCGCTGAAGGAAGTGACAGCTCATGTCCGCACCAGCGCAGTCCCCGCTGGCCATCGTCGACGCGGAGCCTCTGCCGCGGCAGGAGGAGGTCCTCACCGACGCGGCCCTCGCCTTTGTGGCCGAGCTGCACCGGCTCTTCACGCCCCGCCGTGACGAGCTCCTCACCCGCCGCTCCGAGCGCCGCGCCGAGATCGCCCGCACCTCCACGCTCGACTTCCTCCCCGAGACGGCCGCCATCCGCGCGGACGACTCCTGGAAGGTGGCCCCGGCTCCGGACGCCCTGAACGACCGCCGCGTCGAGATCACCGGGCCGACCGACCGCAAGATGACCATCAACGCCCTGAACTCGGGCGCCAAGGTCTGGCTCGCGGACTTCGAGGACGCCTCGGCGCCCACCTGGGAGAACGTGATCCTGGGCCAGCTCAACCTCACCGACGCCTACGAGCGCCGCATCGACTTCACCGACGACCGCAGCGGCAAGTCGTACTCCCTCAAGGACGCCGGAGAGCTCGCCACCGTCGTCATGCGCCCGCGCGGCTGGCACCTGGACGAGCGCCACCTGCAGTTCGAGGGCACCCCGATCCCCGGCGCGCTCGTCGACTTCGGCCTGTACTTCTTCCACAACGCCAAGCGCCTCATCGAGCTCGGCAAGGGCCCGTACTTCTACCTCCCGAAGACGGAGTCGTACCTGGAGGCCCGCCTCTGGAACGACATCTTCGTCTTCGCCCAGGACTACGTCGGCGTCCCGCAGGGCACCGTCCGCGCCACGGTCCTCATCGAAACGATCACGGCCGCGTACGAGATGGAGGAGATCCTCTACGAGCTCCGCGACCACGCGTCGGGCCTGAACGCAGGCCGCTGGGACTACCTCTTCTCCATCGTCAAGAACTTCCGTGACGGCGGCTCGAAGTTCGTCCTGCCGGACCGCAACCTCGTGACGATGACCGCCCCCTTCATGCGGGCGTACACCGAACTCCTCGTCCGCACCTGCCACAAGCGCGGCGCGCACGCGATCGGCGGCATGGCCGCGTTCATCCCGTCCCGCAAGGACGCCGAGGTGAACAAGGTCGCGTTCGAGAAGGTCAAGAACGACAAGGACCGCGAGGCCGGCGACGGCTTCGACGGCTCCTGGGTCGCGCACCCGGACCTGGTCCCGATCGCGATGAAGTCGTTCGACGCGGTGCTGGGCGACAAGCCCAACCAGAAGGACCGCCTGCGCGAGGACGTCAAGGTCGCCCCCGGCGATCTGATCGCCATCGACTCGCTCGACGCGAAGCCCACGTACGACGGCCTGGTCAACGCCGTCCAGGTCGGCATCCGCTACATCGAGGCGTGGCTGCGGGGCCTCGGCGCCGTCGCCATCTTCAACCTCATGGAGGACGCGGCCACCGCCGAGATCTCGCGTTCGCAGATCTGGCAGTGGATCAACGCGGGCGTCGTCTTCGAGAACGGCAAGACCGCCACCGCCGACCTGGCCCGCGAGGTCGCCGCCGCCGAACTGGCCGCGATCCGCGCCGAGATCGGCGAGGAGGCCTTCACGGCGGGCAAGTGGCAGCAGGCCCACGACCTCCTCCTCCAGGTCTCCCTGGACGCGGACTACGCGGACTTCCTCACCCTCCCGGCGTACGAGCAGCTGCGCTGATCTCCGTGCGCAGAGCATGACCAAGCCCCCGGCACCGCACAGCGCCGGGGGCTCAGTCGTGCCCGTAGGGGCGCGGGGAACTGCGCGCCCAGCCACAACCGGTCCGCAGTCAACCGATATGCCGCGACCAATCCTGCTCAGCCGCGGGCTCCCCGTGCAGGTCAGGGACCCGCTTCAGCCACGCCGGGCGCCCTTTCTCCGTGGCGGCGGCACGCCTCGCGTCAGCGGCCGCCAGCTCGTCACGGGAGGGGAAATCCGTCGGCAGCCAGACCGCAGAGGCCCTCGCCCGCGCCAGCAGGTAACCGACGTACGCCTCCCGCAGCTCGTCCGGGGACGAGAACCCCGGTTCCTCGGCCAGCCAGGCGTCGGGGACCAGGGAGACGATCTCCCGGAGCGCGGACTCCGTGACCAGCGGCGCAAGCTCCGCGTCGGCGGCCCGCGTGTCCGGCCCGTACCCGCCGAGGGCGTGATGGCGGAAGTCGTACGCCTTGTCCGGCGCCGTCGCGCCCCACCGGTGGTGGAAGACCAGGGCGGCCCCGTGGTCGATGAGCCACAGCCTTGGCCGCTGTAGACCGAACGTGGGCCAGATCATCAGGTTCGAGCTGTGCACCGTGCGGTCGACGTTCGCGGTGAGGGCGTCGAGCCACACCACCTTGCCCGCCTCCAGCGGGTCCACGTCCAGCGCCTCGGGGGTGAAGTCCACGGCGCCCGGCAGCAGGTCCATGCCCAGGTTGAGCCCCGCGCTGGCGTGCAGCAGGTCCTGCACCTCCTGGTGCGGCTCGTCCGCCGCGACCGCCGGGTCGAAGTGGACCAGGACGAGCTCGGGGAAGCGCAGGCCGAGTCGGCGGGCCAGCTCACCGACGATGATCTCGGCGACCAGCGCCTTGCGGCCCTGCGCCGACCCGGTGAACTTCACGACGTACGTCCCCAGGTCGTCGGTCTCGACGACGCCGGGCACGGAGCCCCCGGTCCGCAGCGGGTTCACATACCGGACAGCAGTCACTTCACGCAGCACACCGGCAACTGTATGCGGGGGGCCGCTCCGACCACGATCCGGTTTCGCCGGGTCAGGACGCGCGCAGGGCCTTCGCGAGGACGCCCTCGCCGGTCACCTCGATGCGGCCCGCCTTCACCCCTTCGGCGACCGTCAGCGCGCCCCGGCCCACCGCGACGCAGGTCTCCGCGTCAAGGGTGAGGAGGGCGTCGGGGGCTTCGGGGGCGGGCCCGTCGCCGTACGACTCGGCGGCACCTCCCACCCGTACGTGGAACTCCCCCTCGTCCAGGCGGACCTGGACGACCCCTTCCACCCCGAGCCCCGCCAGGACCCGGAGCAGCGGCAGCGCGAACCAGTGGGCGCGGACGGCGTCCGTCGGCGCGCGCTCCTGGAGGGCGGGCGTGCCCCAGGTGGCGAGGGCTTGCAGGACAGGCAGCAACTCACGGCCCCGCTCGGTCAGTTCATAGACGTACGCCGCCGAGGGCGGGGGCAGGCGGTGGCGCGTCGTCAGGCCCTCGCGCTCCATGTCCTTGAGCCGGGACGCCAGGACGTCCGTGCTCACGCCCGGCAGATCGGCGTGCAGGTCGGTGTAGCGGCGGGGGCCGACCAGGAGCTCCCGGACGATCAGCAGGGTCCAGCGGTCACCCACGGCGTCGAGGGCACGGGCGGCCGCGCAGTACTGGTCATAGCTTCGGCGAGTCCTGGGGGCAGGTGGCATGCGACTCAGTCTAAGCAAGTTGTTGGACTTTCCAAGCTCCAGCTTGGTAAAACCAAGTAACTCACGTCACGGGAGGCACAGCGCATGGAGTTCAGGCAGTCCAGCAAGCTCAGCGAGGTCTGTTACGAGATCCGGGGGCCTGTCATCGAGCACGCCAACGCCCTGGAGGAGGCGGGCCACAGCGTCCTGCGCCTGAACACCGGCAACCCGGCGCTCTTCGGCTTCGAGGCGCCCGAGGAGATCGTCCAGGACATGATCCGGATGCTCCCCCAGGCGCACGGCTACACGGACTCGCGCGGCATCCTCTCGGCCCGCCGGGCCGTCGCCCAGCGCTACCAGGCGCTCGGCCTCGACGAGGTCTCCGTGGACGACGTCTTCCTCGGCAACGGCGTCTCCGAGCTGGTCACGATGGCCGTCCAGGCTCTCCTGGAGGACGGCGACGAAGTCCTCATCCCGGCCCCGGACTTCCCGCTGTGGACCGCCGTGACGACCCTCTCCGGGGGCAAGGCCGTCCACTACACGTGCGACGAGTCCGCGGACTGGTACCCGGACCTGGACGACATGGCGTCGAAGATCACCGACCGGACCAAGGCCGTCGTGATCATCAACCCGAACAACCCCACGGGCGCCGTCTATCCCAAGGAGATCCTGGAAGGAATCCTCGATCTCGCGCGCCGCCACGGCCTGATGGTCTTCGCCGACGAGATCTACGACCAGATCCTGTACGACGACGCCGTGCACCACAGCGTCGCCGCGCTCGCCCCCGACCTCGTCGTCCTGACCTTCTGCGGTCTGTCGAAGACGTACCGCGTCGCGGGCTTCCGGTCCGGCTGGCTGGTCGTCACGGGTCCGCAGCAGCACGCGAAGAGCTACCTGGAGGGCCTGACGATGCTCGCCTCCATGCGCCTGTGCCCGAACGCCCCCGCCCAGTACGCCATCCAGGCCGCGCTCGGCGGCCGGCAGTCCATCCGCGAGCTCACCGTGCCGGGCGGCAGGCTGTACGAGCAGCGTGACATGGCATGGCGGAAACTGAACGAGATCCCCGGTGTCTCGTGCGTGAAGCCCAAGGGCGCCCTTTACGCCTTCGCGCGCCTCGACCCCAAGATCCACCCCATCCACGACGACGAGAAGTTCGTCCTCGACCTGCTGCTCCAGGAGAAGATCCAGGTCGTCCAGGGCACGGGCTTCAACTGGCCGCGCCCCGACCACTTCCGCATCCTGACGCTCCCTTACGCTGACGACCTCGACGCGGCCATCAGCCGCATCGGCCGCTTCCTCAGCGGCTACCGCCAGTGACGCGGTGCCGCCACCAGACGACGGGGGTCGTGTGTTTCTCTGTCCAGCCTGCCGGGTCCCTTCCCTGACACAGTTCGCATCGCCCGACCTCGTCGGACCCATCGTGTACGGCGCGTTCGACCGCGCGGCCGACCCCGCCTGGGCGGAGTCGGGCGCCGCCACCCTCGACGACTACGCGCGCTGGTGCGGCCATCTGTGCGGCCTGACTTGCCTGCGGATGGCGCTCGGCCCGTCCGCGCCGTCGCTGTTCGAGCTGCGGGACGGCGCGCTGAAGTACGGCGCGTACACCGAGGATGCCGACGGCACGATCCGGGGGCTGATCTACGCGCCGTTCGCGGAGTACGTACGCGACGTGCACGGCGTCGACGCCACGGTCCACCGGCACCTCACGGTGGAGGAGATCACCGGCCTGCTCGACGAGGGTCGCTCGGTCATGGTCTCGGTGCACTACGAGATCCGCCGCCCGCACCGGCCCTCGCCCGGCCGGGGCGGTCACCTGGTGCTCGTCACGGGGCGTTCCGCGGACGGCGGTCTGCATCTGCACAACCCGTCCGGGATCGACGCCGGGACGCGGACGGCTGACATGTCACTTTCGGACTTCGAACCGTTCTTCGCCGGACGCGGGGTGTCCCTGCACTGACACCCGGTCACCCTTGCTGCCAGGATGGCGCGATGATGCGTGGAGGCAGGGTCGCCGTCGTGGGCGGGAGCATCGCCGGATGCGCCGCCGCACTCGCCGCGTACCGCGGTGGCGCCGCGGAGATCACCGTGTACGAACGGGCGGCGGAGCGGCTGGCGGACCGCGGGGTCGGGCTCGCGGTGCACAACTCGCGGTACGCGGAGCTTGATTCCGCCGGATATCTGGACGCGGACATGCCGTGGGTGCAGTTGGAGCGGCGCCGCTGGTACGTGCGGGACGGATCGGCGGCCGGGCCGCTCGGGCACGAGATCGGGGCGATGCCGTTCGCCTTCCGTACGTATAACTGGGGCCCGCTATGGCGTGAGTTGCGCGGCCGCGTGCCCGAGTCCGTGGCCTACCGTCCGGGCGTGGCGGTGGACGAGGTGCGGCCGGGCAAGGACGGCGCCGAGGTGGTCACCGCCGACGGCACCGAGCGCTTCGACCTCGTGATCGGCGCCGACGGCTACCGCTCCGTGGTCCGTGCGGGGGCGTTCGCCGGGGTACGTCCCGCGTACGCCGGCTACCTCGCCTGGCGCGGCGCCTTCCCGGCCGACCGGCTGCCGGACCCGGGGCTGTGGGCTCAGGAGGACTGCGCGTACGTCGTCTTCCCCGGCGGCCATGTCATCGTCTACCGCATCCCCGACGGAGTCGGCGGGCACCGGGTCAACTGGGTCCTCTACACGGCACCGCCGCCGGGCCTCGACCTGGGGCTCGGCCTCGACCTGCGGCTCACCGCCCCCACCAGCCTGCCGCCCGGCGGGCTCACGGAGGCCCTCGCCTCGCATCTCACGTACGTGTGCGACGCGTTGCTGCCTCCCTACTGGGGCGATCTCATCCGTACGACCGCCCCCGACGAGCTCTTCCTCCAGCCGATGTACGACTACACGGCGCCCCGCTACACCATGGGCCGCGTGCTGCTTGCGGGCGACGCGGCCACCGTCGCCCGGCCGCACACGGGGGCGGGCGCCGTCAAGGCGCTGCAGGACGCGACGGTCCTGGAGTCCGCCTTCGCCACGGCCACGACCTGGGCGGACGCGCTCGACACGTACGACACCGACCGCGGCGTCGCCGGTGCCGCGATGGTCGATCTGGGGCGGCGCCTCGGCCGCGCGCTCGTCGAGGAGACACCGCCGTGGCACACGATGGACCAGACGGCCCTGGAGACGTGGTGGAAGCAGGCCGACGGGGGCGGGGCGTTCGGGGGCCGTGAGCTGAGGCGGTGAACCGAGGCCTGGCCGAGGCGGTGAAGGGTCATACCCATCCGCCGGTTTGGGTATGCAGGCCAAGATCAATAAGATCCGGCGATGATCACAAGACATCGGTCGGCGGCCGGGGCCTTCGCCCTGCTCGCCGCCTTGACCGCCGGGCTCGGCGCGGCGGGGCCCGCCGCGGCCTCCTCCGCCGGTGACGACGAACCCGCACACCCCTCGCCCAAGGTCGAACTCGTCCTCGACGTCAGCGGTTCGATGCGCGCCCGCGACATCGACGGCAAGTCCCGGATGGCGGCGGCGAAGCAGGCGTTCAACGAGGTGCTCGACGCCACCCCGGACGAAGTGCAGCTCGGCATACGGACGTTGGGGGCCAACTACCACGGCGACGACCGCAAGACGGGGTGCAAGGACACCGAGCTCCTCTACCCGGTGGCGGAGCTCGACCGCGCCGGACGCACCGACGCGAAGACCGCGGTGGCCACGCTCGCGCCCACCGGCTGGACGCCGATCGGCCCCACGCTCCTGAAGGCCGCCGACGACCTCAAGGACGACAACAAGGAGCGCAGCCGCCGCATCGTCCTCATCTC
Source organism: Streptomyces sp. NPDC054872 (assembly GCF_053610705.1). Lineage (NCBI taxonomy): Bacteria > Bacillati > Actinomycetota > Actinomycetes > Kitasatosporales > Streptomycetaceae > Streptomyces > Streptomyces sp. NPDC054872. Next base: position 38,796 of record NZ_JBSGYY010000056.1, read on the forward strand.
CGACGGCGAGGACACCTGTCAGCCCCTCGACCCGTGCGAGGTGGCCCGCAAGATCTCCGCCGAGGGCATCCATCTCACGGTCGATACGCTCGGACTGGTGCCGGACGCCAAGACCCGCGACCAGCTGAGCTGCATCGCGGAGGCCACCGGCGGGACGTACACCTCGGTGCGGCACACCGATGAACTCTCGGGCCGTGTGAAGCAGTTGGTGGACCGCGCGGCGGACCCCGTCGCCACCCCGGTGGCCACGGAGGGCACCGACCGGTGCACCGACGCCCCGCAGCTGAAGGCGGGCGTCTACACCGACCGCGAGAAGTTCGGCGAGCACCGCTGGTACCGCGTCGACGTCGAGCCCGGCCAGGAGCTGCGTGCCTCCGTCAGCGTCGGCGCCGACCGCGCGGTGAACAGGGACTACGGGGTGCTGCTTCGGGCCTCGACCGTGCACGGTCGCGAGATCGTGCGGGGCTCCGAGGCGGGCGACGGGCGTACGGACGTGATCTCGACCGGCCTGCGCTATCCGAAGCCGGAGAGCGCCGACGACGCCGACGAGGCGACCGACGGGAAGAGCGGGCCCGCCGCCGAGACCGTGTGTCTCCAGGTCAGCAACTCCTACTCGGCGCCGTCCTCGGTGAAGACGACCCCGGGCCTGCCCGTCGAGCTCGCCGTCGATCTGGTGGACGGGCCCGACGAGGCGACGGACGTGGCGTCCTTCGGCCTGGGCAACGGCTGGTGGCTGCTCGGCGTGCTGATCCTCACCGGCTTCGTCGCCGGTCTGGTCTGGGGCTGGCTCTCGCGCTGGCGCTTCGCGGTCTGGAGGACCAACTGATGCGTACGACACGTGTGGTGAGCCGGGCCGGCGTACTGGCCGGTGCCGCCCTCATCGCCCTGGCCGGGGCGGCCGGTGCGGCGTTCGCCGCAGGTTCCGACGGCGGAGACGACAAGTCCGCCGCGCCCACCGAGGCCGGTACGTCCTTCCGTACGGCGACACCGGTCCAGGTGGACCAGGAGGCGACGGCGGAGGCGTCCACCGGCGACTACCTGTACTGGTCGTTCCCCGCTGACATCGGACAGCGCCCCACCGTGCAAGCCACGGTGAAGCTGCCCGAGGACGCCGCCAGGAACGGTGACTCCACCTGGCGGGTCGACGTGTACGACGGGCTGCGGCGCCGCCAGGCGTGCCGGTTCGGCGCGCAGACGAAGACGGTCGCGCAGGAGGCCGCCACGGTCGAGCTGTCCTGCACGCTGCGCACCGTGCGCGCGTCGGCCGAGCCGTGGGCCAATGATCCGCTGCCCGGCACGTACTACGCGCGCCTGACCGTCACCGGTCTCAAGGCGGACGACCTGGGTCTTCCGATGCGGGCCGCGACGAAGGTGACGTCGACCGACGCGGGCGGTGCGCAGGCGGTGGACGGCTCGCTGGCGAAGCCCTTGGTGCCGGGGATCAGCACGGGGACGGCGGCGGAGTCCGGTGAGCCGGAGGACGGCTGGGCGTCGGCCTGGTGGTCGTCCCGCTGGCTGTGGACCGCGGGCGGTGGCGTGCTCGGCGCCCTCGCGGGCGTCGGGGGTTACTGCCTGACGCGCGGCTCGGGCCGCCCGGCGCGGGTGCCCGCGGGGATCTAGTCTCGGGGGTGGCCGGACCGGGCCTTTCGCCGGACCGGCCACCCCCCGCAGACCCTGACAGACCCCTGACAGACCCCGACAGACAGGAAGTTCCGCACCATGGGTGACCTGCTCCTCGTCCGGCACGGCGAGACCGAGTGGTCGATGAACGGCCGGCACACCAGTTGGACGGACATCCCGCTCACCGAGAACGGCAGGGAACAGGCGCGCGGGCTCGCACCGCTGGTGGGGCGGTTCCGGATCGGGGCGGCGTTCACGAGTCCCAGGAAGCGGGCCAGGGAGACGGCGGAGCTGGCCGGGTTCCCGGACGCCCGGGTGGACCCCGACCTGGGCGAGTGGGACTACGGGGCGTACGAGGGGGTCACGACGGTGGAGATCCACCGCACCCGCCCCGACTGGTACCTGTTCACGGACGGAGTGGCCCCGGGCCCGGCCGAGCATCCCGGTGAGACCCCGGAGCAGATCGGCGAGCGGGCCGACCGGATGCTGGCGAAGGTCGACGCGGCGCTGGCCAACTACGAGAGCAGCGTGGTCCTTTTCGCGCACTCCCACTTCCTGCGCGTACTGACGGCACGGCGCCTCGGACTGCCGGTGTCGGGCGGGGCGTTGTTCCAGTTGGCGACGGGGACGGTCTGCCGTCTCAGCACGGAGCACGGCCGCCCAGTGGTGGCGAGCTGGAACATTCGTCCGTAAAACCAGGCACACTCTGTCCCATATAGCTCACTCACCACCAAGAAGGATCGCGAATGATCACGCTCAAGAAGGAAGACGGACCGGCGGATCTGGGCGGCGTGACCCGTCTGTCCATAGGTGTGTCGTGGGACCCCACCGTCGGCAGCAGCGGTGGGGTCCTTGGGAAGCTGCGGCAGAAGGCCGGCACCGACCTCGACCTGATCGCCATCGCGATGGCGGGGGCGGACCCGGTGCGGCTCGCGGGCCTCGACTCGCTGGACCCGCTGGGCAACGGCTCGCTGGTGCACAGCGGCGACAACCAGACCGGCAAGGGTGACGGCGACGACGAGACGGTGACCGTCGAGTTCGAGCGCGTGCCGGACAACATCACGTCCATCGTGTTCGTCGCCGCCGCGTACAAGAAGCGCAGCGCCTTCCAGAACGCGCGCAACATCAGCTTCAAGGTGTACGACGCCACGGGCGGCAGCACCCAGCAGGTCGCCGACATCTGGCCGAGCCTGCTCACGAACGACAACGGCTGCGCCGTGGCCAAGGCGGTCCGGGAGGCCGGCGCCTGGAAGCTCCAGGTCATCAACGAGACCGGCAAGATCAAGCAGGGCGACGAGCAGGCCCTGATGCGCTTCGCCATGAGCAAGTAGCGGGAGCGGCAGGTCCAGCGGAGCAACAGCGGTTCCGGGCCGGCCGGTTTCCCCGGCCGGCCCGGACGGGTCCGTGACCCGGTTCGACACACACCCCGAAGATCATCAAGACTTGCCGCCATGCGATACGGCGTGAATCTCCTCAACTTCGGCTCCGGCACCACCCCCGACTCCCTGGTCCGCCAGGCGACCGACGCCCGTGACCTCGGGTTCGGCCTTGCGATGATCTCCGACCACATCACGGTCACCCCCGACGTGCACGCGGTCTATCCGGCCCCCTTCTACGACCAGTTCGTGCTCGCCGCGCATCTCGCGGGCCGCGTACCGGGGCTGCGGCTCGGCACGACGATCACCGTCATCCCCTACCGCCACCCGCTGCAGACCGCCCGCCTCGCCGCCAACATCGACCAGCTCAACGACGCCGGCTTCATCCTGGGCGCCGGTGTCGGCTGGTCCCGCGCCGAGTACGAGGCTCTTGGCGTCCCCTTCGAGGAGCGCGGCGCCATCACCGACGAGTACCTCACCGCGATACGCGCCGCATGGGCCGAGGAGACGTCCTCCTTCCAGGGCCGGTACGTCTCCTACGAGGACATCCGCAACGCCCCTGCCCCGGCGGCACACCTGCCCGTGTGGGTCGGCGGCAACTCCCCCGCCGCCCAGCGCCGCGCGGCCCGCCTCGGCGAGGGCTGGCACCCGTTCATGCCGAGCCTCGAAGTCCTGCGGACGGCGCTGCCCCGCATCGCGGCGGAGGCCGAGGCCGCCGGGCGCCCCACGCCCGACCTCGTGCCCCGCCTCCAGCTCAAGCTCACCCCGCAGCCGGACACCGCCGACCGCCCCCTCGGGCACGGCAGCCTCGACCAGCTCCGGGCCGACCTGGAGACGCTGGCGGAACTCGGCGCCACGGACGTGCTGCTCGACACGTATCCGGGCACGCCCGGCGAGCGCGGCAGCGCCGACGACGACCGGCGCACGCTCGAACTGGTCGCCGAGAAGGTGGTCGACCTCGCCACGGGCACCCTTCGCTGAGTCGGCATGCCGCGGACATCCGGTGTCCGGCGGCCGTTGTCAGTGGCGCGAGGCACTATCGGAACCAGGCAGCAGGACCTGGGGAAGAGGTGGGCGCATGACGAGGCCTCCGACAGCCGCTCAGCGGCGCATCATCGAGGCCGCCGACCCGGCGACGGGACGGCTGACCGGGAGCGAGGCACAGCTGGCGGGGCTCGTGCGGCAGCGCCTCGCCTTCCGGCACCCCCGTCCTCCGCACGCCTGTTTCCTGACGCCCGCGGGCCATCGCCTGCGGGAAGGCGAACAGGCCTCCGCCGTCGCCGAGGCCCCCGGCCCTCCCCCGCAGGCCCCCGCTCCGTCCGGTCTCTTCGCCGCCCGCACCGGCGCCGAGCCCGCGCCGCCGCCGGATGCGGAAAGACCGGCGGCCCGCGCACGCGACGTACGCAGCGCCTGGGAAGGCCTCCTGGAGATGCGCCGCATGACCAACCCGGACGGCGCGCGGGACCGCCCCTGCGCCTGGGAGCGGACGCATCTGGTGCAGGCCGCCGCGCTGGCCCTGGAGGCGGCGGGCTGTCGCCCCGGGCCCGGCGGCTATCGGGTGGACGCCACTCCGCAGCCCGAGGCCGTCGCCGTGCGCGAGGCGTCGCCGGAGGGCCTGCGGACCTGTGCGAGCGCGCTGGAGGCGGCGGGCTGGCAGGTCAGCGAGCATGCGGAGCGGGCCGGTGGCGCGCGCTACCTCCTCGCCTCGCCCCGCAGAATCCAGGCAGCGAAGTGACCGTGAAAAACCGTTGATCCGCGAAGTACCGAAGAACCGTTGAAGGGAATGTCGTGTCGGAGCCGTTTTCGGTGAGCATCAGCGTCCGTGGGTACGAGACGGACGCGCAGGGCCACCTGAACCAAGCCGTTTTCCTGCAGTACGCCGAGCACGCCCGCTGGTCCGTGCTGCGCGCGGCCGGGATCGAGCAGGCCGATCTGCTCGCCAAGGGGGTGGGGCCCGTCGCCCTGGAGAACACCATCCGTTACTTCGGCGAGCTGCGCGCGGGCGACGAGGTGGAGGTGACCTGTGAGTTCATCTGGGGTGAGCGCAAGACGTTCCGCATCGAGCAGCATGTCCGCAAGGCGGACGGCAGCGAGGCCGCCGAGGTGCAGTCCGTCGGAGGCCTCCTGGACCTGAACGAACGGCGGATGGTGGCCGACCCGCGCGAGTACTTCAGGGCGCTGGCGGACGATCCGAGCGTGCTCGGCCTCTGACCGTCCCCCGGCAGCAGCGGAGTTGAGGGCACACACGGGCGCCGGGAACTAGATTGGCGGGTGATCGTTCTTTCAAGTACCAACCTGGCCCGATCACTTACCGGAGGCCCCTGTGTCGGATCGCGACCCCCAAGCCGACGCCGCCGCGGACATACGCGCGCGCATCGACACCAGCACGCCGCACTCCGCGCGCTTCTGGAACTACTTCGTGGGTGGCAAGGACAACTACGAGAAGGACCGCGAACTGGGCGACCACATCAAGCAGATCCACCCGGGCCTCGTCGACGTGGCGCGCCTGAGCAGGCTCTTCCTCGGCCGCGTGGTCCGGCATCTGGCGGCGGAGCGGGGCATCCGGCAGTTCCTCGACATTGGCACGGGTCTGCCGACCGCCGACAACACGCACGAGGTCGCCCAGCGCGTGGCCCCCGACTCGCGGATCGTGTACGTGGACAACGACCCGCTCGTCCTGGCCCACGCCCGCGCGCTGCTCACCAGCACGCCCGAGGGCGATACCGCGTACATCGACGCCGACCTGTACGCCCCCGAGGCCATCCTGGAGAGCGCGAGCGCGACCCTCGACCTCTCCCGGCCGGTCGCCCTGATGATCCTCAACACCCTTGGCCATGTAGGTGATCACGCGCAGGCGCGCGAGCTGGTGTCCCGGCTCATGGCGGGTCTGCCGTCCGGCAGCTATCTGGTCATCAGCGACAGCACCGCCACCAGCGACGGCATGATCGCGGCGTCGAACGCGTACAACAGGAGCGGCGCGATCCCCTACCACGTCCGCGGTGTCGAGGAGATCGCCGGCTTCTTCGACGGCCTGGAGCTGGTGGACCCCGGAGTCTCGCAGGTCACCCGGTGGCGCCCGGAGTCCGATGACCCGACCCCGGTCGACGCGTACGGCGCGGTGGGCCGCAAGCCGTAGCCTCACCCGCGGCCGTCGAGAATGCGTGTGCATGGGGGCGGACGTGCTCCGCGAGCCCACGGCGGTGTGCGCCCACGGGCTGTTAGACCGATCCAGGTACTTCCCTTGCCTCCCGGTCGGCCGGGCCATTACGGTCCGGCCAGCCGTGAAAATCTACGCGCGTCGCACACCGAGCGAGAGGTCCCTGACCATGCGTAAGACCCTTCTGACCGCAATGACCGCACTGGGCGCGGGAGTTGCCATGGTGTTCGGCACCGGTCTCTCCGCGGCGCAGCCGGAGGTGGAGGCGGGGCGGTGGCACCAGGTCGGGGACGACGTGAAGTCCGGCATCAGCGGCCTCAGCGTCACCTACCATTCGGGTGATCATCTTCGCGCCCTCGTCGTACGCGACAACAAGCGGCCCGGCGAGAACCGCATCGCGGAGGTGACCCACCGCATCGGTCGCCCCGCCGAGGTCGCGGCGATCACCTGGCAGGACGGCATCGAGCCCGTGGACCTGGAGGCGGTCGACGCGGTGCCGGGCACGAACGACGAGTTCGTGGCCGTCGCCAGCCGCGGGATCGCCTACCACGTCAAACTGACCGATGCCGGGGAGGCCGCGAAGGTCCTCGACATCACACCGCTGCCCTCGATCGGCGCGGGCGACAATTTCGAGAGCTTCACCCTGACCGCGCGGAACGGGAAGATGGCAGCGGTCTGGGCGGACCGGGGTGAGGGCGCGGACCGCCCCGCGACGCTGTACGCGGCCCCGTTCTCGATCAGCTCCACCGGTGCGTCGGAGTTCGGCGAGGTGCAGAAGGCGACGCTCCGTGCGCCGTACCCGAAGGGGGACGTGCGCCACGCCTCGGACATCGAGGTGACCAAGTCGGGGCGTCTTCTCGTCAGTTCGGCGTCCGACGCCGGTGACGACGGTCCGTTCGACTCCGCCGTGAGCGACGCGGGCAGGCTGACCGTCACCTCCGCGGGACAGGTGAGGCTGTCGGTCTCCGAGTCGCCCGAGCTCCTGGACACGTTCGAGGGCCACAAGATCGAGGCGCTGCAGTGCGCCCCCGGCTCCGGCCTCGCGGCCCTCGGCACGGACGACGAGAACGCGGGCGGCTCCCTCACCATGCGCCGCCTCTGCGACTGACCGCGGCGCCACCCGACCGAGGCTCGCGTCGTACGGGACGTCGTGAAGCCGTAAGCCCCGCAAGACGGAAAGCCGGTGGCGGCGGAGGAGACACCCGACCTCTTCCGGCAGGGGATGCTCCGGATCGCGCGCGCCACCGGCACGGAGGAGAAGAAGTGGCTGACCGAGGCCATCGGCGCCCTGGAGGACGGGCGCCGATGAGGGTGCGTGACGGTCAGAGGCGCTGGGCCGCCACGAGTTCCCGCGCTTCCTCGGCCGTCGCGACCGACGGCGGGGAGCCCTCCAGGGGCTTGCGGGCCGTTTCCTTCATCGCGGCCACCGCGATGATGCCGACCAGGCCCGCCAGCATCGTGTAGAAGGCGGGCATCAGGTCGTTGCCGGTCGCGCCGATCAGTGCCGCGACCACCAGCGGGGTCGTACCGCCGAAGAGCGAGACCGAGATGTTGAAGCCGATGGAGAGAGAGCCGTAGCGCACATCCGTCGGGAACAGGGCCGGGAGCGAGGAAGACATGGCGCCCAGGTAGCAGACGAGCGCCAGGCCGAGGATGAGCAGGCCCGTGAAGACGGCGACCGTGCCGCCCTGCTTGATGAGGAGGAAGGCCGGCAGGGCAAGGACGAAGAAGCCCACCGAGCCCGCCATCAGGACCGGCTTGCGGCCGATGCGGTCGGAGAGGCGGCCCACGGAGTTGATGAGCGCCATCAGGATCAGCATGACGATCACGATGGACATGAGGCCGCCGGTCTCGCCGAAGCCGAGCTGCGTCAGATAGGTCGGCATGTACGAGAGCAGCATGTAGTCGGTGATGTTGAACGCGGCCACCAGCGCGATGCAGAGCAGCATGGCCCTCCACTGGCCGAAGAAGGAGTCCTTGAGGGACTTCTTCTGGCGCTCGGCGGCCGGCCCGCTCTCCGCCTCCGCCATCTTCTGGAAGGCGGGCGACTCGTCGAGCTTCAGCCGCAGGTAGAGGCCGATGAGCCCGAGGGGCGCCGCCACCAGGAACGGGATGCGCCAGCCCCAGGACTGCATGGTGTCGTCGCTGAGCCCCATGGTCAGGGCGGTCACCAGGACCGCCGCGACCGTGTAGCCGATCAGGGTGCCGAACTCCAGGAAGGAGCCCCAGAATCCGCGGCGCTTGTCCGGCGCGTACTCGGCGATGAAGGTCGCGGCGCCGCCGTACTCGCCGCCCGTGGAGAAGCCCTGCACCATGCGGCACAGGACGAGCAGGACCGGAGCCCAGACGCCGATGGTGGCGTAGGACGGGATCAGGCCGATCGCCAGGGTGGCCGTCGACATCATGATCATGGTCAGCGCGAGGATCTTCTTGCGGCCCACGCGGTCGCCCAGCGGTCCGAACACCATGCCGCCGATCGGGCGCACCAGGAAGGCGGCGGCGAACGTGGCCAGGGAGGAGAGGGTCTGCGCGGTGTCGTTGCCGGAGGGGAAGAACTCCTTTCCGATGATCACCGCGAGATAGGCGTAGACGCCGAAGTCGTACCACTCCATGGCGTTGCCGAGCGCGGTGGCCTTCACCGCCCGCCTGACCTGGGCCTCTTCGGTGACCGTGATGTCCGACTGACGCAGCCGCGGGTTCTTGCGGCGGTGGATCGCGCGGAAGAGCGCGCGGTGCCGGGCTAGGGCCTCCGGAGCGGGCGGTGCCGGTATTTCGGGGGCTTCGGGCGCGCTCACGGTGCAGTCACTCTCTTGTTCGGCAATGGCTGTCATCGACCGCCTGACCTGGGAGGTCAGAGATCGACGAACGGTCGTCTGCCCAGTCGGGCGTCGATCCACACTGCCTATTTCGGAGAGCGGAAGGTGCCTGTCGTTGGTCCTCGGGCTGCGGGCCCCAAGTCCTGACTCCGCGGGACTTGGGGCCCGGCTCGCTCGGCGGGGAGCCGAGCACCCGTGGGGGGGCTCAGTGCGCGTACAGCTGCGCCGTCGGCACGATCTGCTGTTCCTGTCCGGGGCTGGACCACAGCAGCTTCATGTGGGCCTCGCCGGTCTGTTCCGCGTACTCGACCTTGATCGAGTGCCGTTTGCCGGCGGTGAGGGCGACCTGCGCCTTGTCGATCTTCGGCTCGTGCGGCGTCCACGCGTCGATGACGAGCTTGCCGTCGACCCACACCCGCGCCATGTCGTCCGAGACGGTGGTCAGCGTGTACGTCTCCGAGCGGCGCGGCTCCAGCGTGCCGGTCCAGCGGACACCGAACTTGTCGGAGGGAATGCTCGCCGCCGGTGAGCCCTCGTACTTCCAGGCGTGGTTGATCGAGCGGTCGGTGCGGGTGATCTTCGGGGCGCCGCTCAGCTCGGCGTTGTCGAAGATCTCCTGCTTCAGGCCCTTGCCCTTGCCGGGGCGGGCGGTCGGGCCCGGGTCCACCTTCAGCTCGATGACCGTGGCGGTGTCGTTGGTCGCGGCGCCGGACGGCGTCAGGTCGAAGCCGTCACCGGATCTCGCGACCGTCACCTTCTGGTCGCTGCCGAGCACCCGCGCCGATGTGACCTCGAAGTCCGTACGCGCCTTCAGGTGCAGGGCGGCGCCGGACGCGGGCCACTGGGTGACCGCCGCGTACAGCTTGTCGCCCTTGCGGCTGACCGAGCCCCAGGACGGCTCCTCGACGAGACCGCCGAAGCGCGCGCCGAACACCGCGTTGCCCTGGCCCGCCGTCCGCAGCCAGTCGCCCATCTGCTTCAGGCGGTCGACGGAGGGCTGCGGGACGCGGCCGCGGGCGTCGGGGCCGACGTTCAGGAGGTAGTTGCCGCTGCGGGACGTCGTGGAGAGGAGGTTCTTGACCAGGGTCGCGGACGACTTCCAGTCGGTGTCGTGGCGCGCGAAGCCCCAGTGGTTGTTGAGGGTCATGCAGGATTCCCAGAGCTGGCCGTCGACCGGGGCACCGGGGATCTCCTGCTCGGGGGTGCCGTAGTCGCCGTCGACGACGCGGCGCTTGCCGACGCGGTTGTTGATGATCAGGTCCGGGTCGAGGTCACGGAGATAGGCCTCCAGCTTCTCGCCGTTCTTCGCGGTCCAGGGGTTGTGGGGCTTGTCGGTGTCCCACTCGCCGTCGAACCAGAGCAGGGCGGGGTCGTAGGTGTCGACCAGTTCCTTGAGCTGGGCGCGCATCCGCTTCTCGTACGCGGGGAAGGTCGCCGGGTCCGGGAAGTCGGGGTCGTGCCAGTCCCAGATCGAGTAGTAGAAGCCGAGCTTGATGCCCGCGTCGTCGGAGGCCTTCTTCAGCTCCGCGAGGATGTCGCGGTTCCTGTCGAAGGACGAGTGGTCGCGCAGGTTCCAGTCGTTGACCTTCGTGGGCCACATCGCGTATCCGTCGTGGTGCTTCGAGGTGATGACGATGTAGCGCATTCCGGCGTCCTTGGCCGCCTTGACCACGGCCTTGGCGTCGAAGTCGGCGGGGTCGAAGGTCGCGGCCTGCTGCTCGTACTCCGCCTTCGGGATGTCGCACTGGCGCTGGATCCATTCGGCGTCACGGCACACGGAGCCGTCGGCCTTCTTGTACTCGCCCTCCAGGTTGGAGTAGGCGCCGAAGTGGATGAACATGCCGAAGCGGTCCTGCCGCCACCAGTTGGTGCGGTCGGCGGTGAAGGGGTCGTCGGTGGCGTGGTCGGTTCCGGGGCCGATGGCCGCAGGCCGCTCGGGCGCGGGCCGCTCGGCCGCGGGCCGCTCGGCCGTGGGGGACGTCGCGGTGGGGGGTTCCGTCGGGGCGGCGACCGCCGTGGGTACGGCGGTCGCGGCGAGGGCCGTGGCGAGGAACAGGGCGGTCCCGGCGACTCTTCGCCGGGTGCGGCTGAGCTGTGTGCGCATGGGGGCGGCTCCCTGAGGTTGACGGGTCGCTCGGGAACGTAGGGTCGAATACATCGGATGTCAATGCGCCCAACAGACCCTGATATGGCAGATGTTGGCGCGATCAGGCGCGATCGCTCCGATGACTGACGCATGGCGCTCTTGGCGGTCCCTACGCCACGCCTCCACAAAGTCGAGCGCGCGCAGGGCGAGTTGCGCGCACCTGGACTTCCGGGGGCGGCCTCATGGACTTCCCGTGACGGCCACACGCCCGTACGATTCGGAAATCGAAGCACGCGGCCACGACGCACCCCACCGTCCGCGCGCCCACGCACCGCTCAGCTCAGCTCAGGAGGAGCGACACCGATGAGTCTCGACGTACGTGATCTGCTCGCACCCGGCACCCCGGACAAGGCGGGCCTCCCGCTCGCGCCGGACGTCGTGTTCCACAGCCCGGTCGCCGACTACAGCGGCCGGGACGACGTGGCGCACCTGTTCCCGAAGCTCGGGCAGTGCCTGAGCGGGATCGACCCGGTCCAGGAGTTCACCGAGGACGGCGGACGGCACAGCGTGACGACGTTCCACGGCAGCGTCCGGGACGAGACCGTCTACGGCGCGTTCGTGCAGGAGGTCGACGAACAGGGCCGGCTCACGGAGGCCACCTTGCTGATCCGCCCGCTCAGCACGCTGCGGATCGCCGTGTCACTCATGCGTGAGGCCCTTGAGGCTGATCCGCTGCCGAGTTCACGCTGACCTCTTCCGCCCAGCGCCGGGCCCAGCCGTCCAGGGGCAGCAACGCCTGATGGGCCTCTCGCCCAAGCGCGGTCAACGCATAGGAGGCATCCGGCAGTTGATGCACTAGCCGGGCTTCGAGAAGCTCGGTCAGACGCTGACGGAGCACGCTGGACGACATGGCGTCGCACTGCTGCCGCAGCGCGCGGAACCCCATCGGCCCGGCCCGCAGCTCCCACACGACCCGCAGGCTCCAGCGCCGCCCGAACAGGTCGAGCGCGGCCATCAGGGGGCGGCCGGTGGTGGAGGCGGGGGTGGGCCGGCCGGGCAGCGGTGCGGTCATCCGCCGACGGTAACACCGGGTTTCGACTATCGAAGCGGAGTCCTTGAGCCCGGCACGGGCGAGGCTCTTGCGCGTCCTTGACCATGATTCGCGGCCGGTTCATCGTGGTGCGCCGTCGACACGCCCCGCTGATGCCGAGCACCGCCGATCCCGGGAGGGTATCCCTACGTCATGCCCCTGGCCCGCCGCACCTTCCTCACCGCCCTCGCCGGAACGACCGGCGCCGCCGTCGCCTGCTCCACCGCCGACGGCGCCCCGCCCTCCGAGTCCCCCGCGCTCAAGGCCGCCCGGCGGCTGCTGCCCGGACACTGGAAGCAGCTGACGTTCGTGACCGCGGGCCCCGCCGACACCTTCCGCGTATCAGGAGAAGACGGCCGGATCACCGTCTCAGGCTCGACCCCCGCGGTCCAACTCAAAGGCCTGCAGCACTACTTGAAGCACAAGACTCACGCGAACATCACCTGGGCGGGCAATCAGCTGAACCTGCCCGACCGCCTCCCCGGGCTCGCCAAGCCCATGACGGGCAGCGCCAACACCTCTCATCGCTTCGTCCTGAACGACACGAACGACGGCTACACGGGGGCGTACCACGACTGGTCGTACTGGGAGCGCGAGATCGACGTGCTCGCACTGCACGGCTACAACGAGGTTCTCGTGTACGTCGGCGCCGACGCGCTCTACCACCGCGTGTTCCAGGAGTTCGGCTACTCCGACCAGGAGCTGCGCGAGTGGATCCCGGCCCCCGCCCACCAGCCGTGGTGGCTGCTCCAGAACATGTCGTCGTTCCCGCACCCCGTCTCGGGCCAACTCCTCGCCCGACGCGCCGCATTGGGCCGCCGCATCGCCGACCGGCTGCGTGAGCTCGGCATGACCCCGGTGTTCCCCGGTTACTTCGGGACGGTCCCGCCCGGCTTCACCGCGAAGAATCCCGGCGCGCGCACCGTGCCCCAGGGCGACTGGGTCGGCTTCACGCGACCTGACTGGCTCGACCCGCGCACCGAGCACTTCGCCCGGGTGGCCGCGGCCTTCTACCGCGCACAGGACGAGCTGTTCGGCGCGTCGACGATGTACAAGATGGACCTCCTCCACGAGGGCGGAAAGCCGGGCGACGTCCCGGTCCCGGCCGCGGCGAAGGCCGTCGAGAAGGCACTCCAGGCCGCTCACCCCGGCGCCACCTGGGTGATTCTCGGCTGGCAGAACAACCCGCCCAAGGCCATCGTCGACGCCGTGGACAAGTCGCTCATGCTGGTGGTCGACGGTCTCTCCGACCGCTTCTCGAAGATCACCGACCGCGAGTCCGACTGGAACGACACCCCCTACACCTTCGGCTCGATCTGGAACTTCGGCGGCCACACCACACTCGGCGCCAACACCCCCGACTGGGCCGCCCTCTACGAGAAATGGCGCACCAGGAAGGGCAGCACCCTGCGCGGCATCTCCCTGATGCCGGAGGCGGCGGACAACAACCCGGCAGCCTTCGAGCTCTTCTCGGAACTGGCCTGGCGCACGGGCGACCTGGACCTCACCACCTGGTTCGCCGACTGGTCGGTGTCCCGCTACGGCGCCGCCGACCCGCACGCGGCAGCCGCCTGGGACATCCTGCGCCGCACCGCGTACGGCACGACCCGCGCCGACGAGTGGGCCGAGGGCGCGGACGGCCTCTTCGGCGCCCGCCCCACCCTGACCGCGAGGTCGGCGGCGGCCTGGTCACCCAAGGCCATGCGCTACGACCCGGCGGACCTCGAACCCGCGCTCACCGAACTCCTCGCGGTACGAAGGGAGTTGCGGACCTCTTCCGCCTACCGCCAGGACATCCTGGACGTGGCACGCCAGGCGCTCTCCAACCGCAGCCGGGTGCTCCTCCCCCAGATCAAGCAGGCGTACGACGGCAAGGACAGGCCCCTCTTCGACAGCCTGACCCGGACCTGGCTCGACCTCATGACCCTCCTTGACAGACTGATGGCCACTGACTCCCGCCACCTCCTGGGCCGCTGGGTCGCCGACGCCCGCTCGTGGGGCGCGGACGCGACGGAGCGAGAGCACCTCGCCTACGACCAGCTGTCACTCCTCACCGTCTGGGGCACGCGGTCCGGGGCGGACGCGGGCCTGCGCGACTACGCCAACCGGGAGTGGGCCGGCCTGGTCGGCGGCCTCTACCGCCTGCGCTGGGAGACGTACTTCAAGGAGCTGCGCACCGCACTCGCCGAAGACCGCGACCCCAAAGCCGTCGACTGGTTCGCCATCGAGGACGGCTGGATCCGCGACCCCGGGCGCCTGGCCACCCGCCCCACCGGCGACACGTACGAAGTCGCTGTTCAGGTGCACTCCCGCCTGACCCGGGCCCGCTGACCGAGCACCGCGCCCGGCACAAGATCACCAACTCACCTCTCCTTGACGGGTATACGTCACCCTCGTTCTCTGGTAGTAAACCTTCCTAACAGTACGCGGAAGAGCCAAGAACCGTCGGATCGACGAACTCCCCCACCTTGGAGGTCCCGTGCCCACCCCCCACCGCGCCCCGGCGCCCCGCATACACACCTCGCGCCGCACCCTGCTCGCGGCCCTCGGCGCCTCGCTCGTCGCAGGCCCCGTGATCGCCTCCCGGACGGCAGGCGCCACCCCCACCGCCACAGCGGGCGGACTCGACGACCCGGCGAAGAAGGAGATCGCCATGAAGATCGTGTGCAGCGCGGAGAACTCGAGCCTCAACTGGAAGGAGCACTACCGCTACTGCGAGGACATCGGTGACGGCCGCGGCTACACCGCCGGGATCATCGGCTTCTGCTCGGGCACCGGCGACATGCTCGACCTCGTGGAGCTCTACACCCGGCGCAAGCCGGGCAACATCCTCGCCAAGTACCTCCCCGCCCTGCGCGAGGTGGACGGCACCGACTCCCACGAGGGCCTCGACCCCACGTACAAGGGCGACTGGGAGCGGGCGGCCGAGGACCCCGCCTTCCAGAGGGCGCAGAACGACGAGCGCGACCGCGTCTACTTCGACCCGGCGGTCGGACAGGGCAAGGCGGACGGCATCGGCATCCTCGGACAGTTCGCGTACTACGACGCGATCGTCATGCACGGGAACGGCGGCGACCACACCAGTTTCCGCAACATCCGCGAGCGCGCCCTCCGGTCGGCCGAGCCGCCGGCCCGGGGCGGCGACGAGACGGCCTACCTCCACGCGTTCCTCGACGCACGCGTCTGGGCGATGAGGCAGGAGGAGGCACACGAGGACACCAGCCGCGTCGACACGGCCCAGCGGGTGTTCCTGAACAAGGGCAACCTGAACCTGAACACGCCACTGGAGTGGAAGGTGTACGGGGACCCGTACCGCATCGGCTGAGCCGTTCGCGTCAGCGTCGGCGTCGGCGCGGGGCTCCACGCCCCGCGCCGATGTAGCAACGCTTACGCGATACGTGAAGAATTCTTCGCTGGTGCTTGACGGTGCCGTGGTCCGATCCTTGCTGAATGATCGGAATGAACGCGGTACTCGGCGTCACGGTGGTCTCTCTCGGCATGGTGCTCACGCCGGGACCGAACATGATGTACCTCGTCTCGCGAACCATCACCCAGGGCAGACGGGCTGGAGCGATCTCCCTGGCCGGGGTGGCCGTGGGCTTCCTCGTCTACCTGACGGCAGCCAACCTGGGCCTGTCCCTGGTCTTCCTGGCCGTCCCCCAGCTGTACGTGGCCGTGAAACTCGCCGGAGCGGCGTACTTGGCATGGCTGGCCTGGAAGGCACTCAAGCCGGGCGGCATGTCTGTCTTCGCCCACCAGGAGCTGCCCCCGGACTCCCCCCGGCGCCTCTTCACCATGGGAGTGCTGACGAACCTCCTGAACCCGAAGGTCGCCATCATGTACCTCTCGCTCATCCCCCAGTTCATCGACCCGACGGCGGGCCACACCCTCGCGCAGGGCTTCGTGCTCGGCGGCATCCAGATCTCCGTCAGCCTGATCGTGAACCTGGCCATAGTCATGGCGGCGGGCACCATCGCGGTGTTCCTGGCCCGCCGGCCGACCTGGCTGCGGGTCCAGCGGTACGTGATGGGTACGGTGCTCGGCGCCCTGGCGATCAAGCTGGCCACGGACCGGGCGCCGGCCGCGGCGGCGTGAGGAGCAAGGGGGGGCTTTGCCGGTCCGGTGGCTTTGACTTGTTGCCGGGGCCGCCCGGTTGTCCCGAGGTTGGCGGTTGCGGGCCGGGTGTAAAGGGCGCTCCTGCGTCGCGTCGGCTACGCCGATTCCGCTGCGCTCCACCCTTGACACCCGTCCCTCCACCGCGCGAGGGAAGACGACCGGACGGCCCGAGGGGCGGGACTCTCGACCACGACCGTGGGGCCATCGTCCTTTCGCTGCCGGGTGCGGCCCGGATCTCCCGGCGTGACCGTCAGGGGGAAGGGGCGGGCGCCCGGTCCGCATCCGCTTCGGGGAGGCGTGCCGGTCTCGTCAAGCGGCTCCCGACCGGATCTCCCGGCGTGACCGTCAGGGGGGAGGGGCGGGCGCCCGGTCCGCATCCGGCTCCGGGAGATGTGCCGGTCTCGTCAAGCGACTGCCGACCGGATCTCCCGGCGTGACTGTCAGGGGGAGGGGCGGGCGAGGGCCTGTTGGTGGGTGCGGGGTTGGGCGAGTGGGTGGCGACCGGATGCGGCCGGGGTGTGCAGGTCACGGCTGGCGTAGGTCGGTCGGCTTTGAGGAGGGGGTGGGGGTCGGGCACCTAATTTCGAGAAGGCGCGTTGCGCAACGCGTGCGCCCCCCTTCTGCCAGAACGCAACTTCGCGAAAGTAGGTGCGCCACAGCATCCGCATCGCCTTGACGAGCCCCTGCACCGAGACATCGACGGCGAACGGTGCGGGCATCACGCGTGGTTTCGCGGAAAACCGACCCCGAGAGGGGGAAAGCACGCCCCGAGCGAGCGAATTGCAGAAAACTCCCACCCACCGCGCCCCCAGCACCCCTCGTCGTGGGACTTTTCTGCAATCCACGCTGCGACCCGCTTCCGGAACCCTCTTCGCAGCACCTGACAGCCGCCGAGCAAGGACAATCCCACCGCCGACCGCCCACGCACCCCACCCCGCGACGGCGACGGCGACGGCGAGGCGACGCAAGAAGATCCGACCGGCTGCCGTCTGACGAGACCGGCACACTTCCCCGAAGCGGATGCGGGTCGGGCGCCCGCTCGTCACCGTGACAGTCACCCCGGAAGATCCGGTCGGCAGTCGCTTGACGAGACCGGCACACCTCCCCGAGCCGAATGCGGACCGGGCGCCCGCCCCTCCCCCTGAC
>NZ_JBSGYY010000057.1:0-54043 GCF_053610705.1 Streptomyces sp. NPDC054872
CTCTCGGGCTTTCCTCCGGGCGCTTCCTTTCGGTGTTTCATTTTGTCTTGCTGTCTTGCGTTTCCGACTCTATCAGACTCTTTCGTGTCCGATTTTCCTCGGCGCCTTTCCGGTTCCCGCTCCGGCCTTTCGGCTTTCGCGTTTCCCTTTCCGGCGAGTCCAAACACTATCAGGACTTTCTCGACTCCCTGACCACTCATCTGCGAGCACGCAGAAGCTGACCCAGGGATTAGGATCCGACTTGATAGATGCCGCCGAGTCCGGACGCTGACCGCGTCGCTCGCCTCAGGCAGATGTCCGACTGTACATCGGCCGTTGGGGCGGGCGCAAATCGTTTGTGCAGTACCCCTAGTCAGTCATCCGGTACCTCTCGCGCGGAACCGGGACTTTTTATGACTTACCCTTCTGAACAGTGCGTCGTCCAGGACAGGTAGTGACGGCGGCTACGTATCTCCACCCCCTGGGAGGCTTGCCATGACCAGCGTGACGTCCCCGCTTGCCGGACGCGCCATTGGGCTGTCTGCAGTACCGGACCCCGTCTTCTCCGGCGCGATGGTCGGGCCCGGCACGGCCATCGATCCCGTGCGCGAGCCCTCCGAGGCTGTCGCGCCCGTCGACGGCATCGTCGTCTCGCTCCACCCCCACGCCTTCGTCGTCGTGGACGACCAAGGACACGGTGTGCTCACTCACCTGGGCATCGACACCGTCCAGCTGAACGGCGAGGGCTTCGAGCTGCTCGTCAACAAGGGTGACACCGTGCAGCGCGGTCAGTCCATCGTGCGCTGGGACCCCGCGGCCGTCGAGGCGGCCGGCAAGTCTCCGATCTGCCCGATCGTGGCGCTCGAGGCCACTGCAGAGTCCCTCTCCGGTCTCATGGAGGATGGCGACGTAAAGCCTGGGGACGTTCTCTTCAGCTGGAAGTGACGTCATCGCCGTCCCCGACGGCGGGCACGACATACACCGCGGCGGCTGGGCCCGTCGCTCTATCGGAGACGGTGAAATGGAGACAACGCTGCGAGGCGTCGGCGTGAGCCACGGTGTGGCGATCGGCGAGGTTCGGCACATGGGGACGGCGGTCCTTGAGCCGCCGGCCAAGCAGATTCCCGCGGAGGAAGCCGAGCGCGAACAGGGGCGCGCTCGCCAGGCGGTGGAAGCTGTGGCGGCCGACCTGAATGCGCGCGGCAACCTGGCCGGTGGTGAGGCGCAGGCGGTTCTCGAAGCGCAGGCCATGATCGCTCAGGACCCCGAGCTCATGGCGGACGTCGACCGGCGGGTGACCGTCGGCAGCTCTGCGGAGCGCGCCATCTACGACGCGTTCTCCCACTACCGTGAGCTGCTCGCGGGCGCCGGCGAGTACATGGCCGGTCGCGTCGCCGACCTCGACGATGTGCGGAATCGTATCGTCGCCCGTCTGCTGGGCGTTCCGATGCCCGGTGTCCCGGACAGCGACGAGCCCTACATCCTGATCGCGCGCGATCTCGCGCCGGCGGACACGGCGTTGCTCGACCCCACGCTGGTGCTCGGTTTCGTGACCGAGGAGGGCGGGCCGACCAGTCACAGCGCGATTCTGGCGCGTGCGCTCGGTGTGCCCGCGATCGTCGCGCTGCCGGGTGCGGGTGAGCTGGCCGAGGGCACGGTTGTGGCCGTGGACGGCAGCACCGGTGAGATCTTCGTCGAGCCGAGTGCGGAGAAGAGGGGGCAGCTCGAGGCTTCGGCCGCCGAGCGCAAGGCCGCTCTTGCCGCGTCGACCGGTCCCGGTGCGACGTCCGACGGGCACAAGGTTCCGCTGCTCGCCAACGTCGGCGGTCCCGCGGATGTGCCCGCGGCGGTGGAGGCAGGGGCCGAGGGTGTCGGTCTCTTCCGTACCGAGTTCCTCTTCCTCGACGACAGCACCAAGGCGCCGTCGGAGGAGAAGCAGGTCGAGGCGTACCGCAAGGTGCTCGAGGCCTTCCCCGAGGGTCGTGTCGTCGTGCGTGTGCTCGACGCCGGGGCCGACAAGCCGCTGGACTTCCTGACGCCCGCCGACGAGCCGAACCCGGCGCTGGGTGTGCGCGGGCTGCGGTCGCTGCTCGACCACCCGGACGTGCTGCGTACGCAGCTGACCGCGCTGGCCAAGGCCGTGGAGGGACTGCCGGTCTACCTCGAGGTCATGGCGCCGATGGTCGCCGACCGCATCGACGCCAAGGCGTTCGCCGACGCGTGCCGTGAGGCGGGGCTGCAGGCCAAGTTCGGTGCCATGGTGGAGATTCCGTCGGCCGCTCTGCGGGCGCGCTCGATTCTCCAGGAGGTCGAGTTCCTCTCCCTGGGCACCAACGACCTCGCGCAGTACGCCTTTGCCGCCGACCGTCAGGTGGGTGCCGTGTCCCGGCTCCAGGACCCGTGGCAGCCCGCGCTGCTCGACCTGGTCGCGCTGTCCGCCGAGGCGGCCAGGGCCGAGGGCAAGAGCTGTGGCGTGTGTGGCGAGGCGGCTTCCGACCCGCTGCTCGCGTGTGTGCTGACGGGTCTCGGTGTCACCTCCCTGTCGATGGGTGCGGCGTCGATTCCTTACGTGCGGGCGACGCTGGCCAAGTACACGCTGGCTCAGTGCGAGCGTGCGGCGGCTGCCGCGCGTGCCGCTGACAGTGCCGAGGACGCCCGGAAGGCCGTGCAGGCCGTACTGTCCGGGGAGTAGCCGGAACCAGGTGTGTGAGGGGCGCTCCATCCGTCATGGGTGGGGCGCCCCTCGGCGTTCAGTGGCGGTGTCTCCCGTCGGGCTCGGCGTCCCCGATGGTCGGTGCGGCGCAGTAGTCGACGCCGGATTCCGGGGCGACCAGGTCTCCTGACACCGCGTCGGTGCAGTAGGCGTCGAAGACTTCGGCGGCGGTGAGGGGTAGCAGTCGTTCCCCGTGCAGGCGCCAGCCCTGGACGCGGTCGCGTTCGCCGTCCGCGATGGTGCGCATCACCAGGCCCGCGGCGCTGTGGGTGGCGATGCCGACGGCGAGGACCGTGGTGAACTCCAGGGCTTCGGTCTCGTCCAGGTGCGTGCCGCCGTCGGTGTCCTCTGCCGTGTGCAGGGCGGCCAGGAGTGTTTCCGAGGCGGCGGGCACGCTGCAGACGAGGTGACGGATGCCGGGGCCGGGGGTCTCGAGCAGTTGGACGACGAGGTCCGATGCCCGGTTGAAGGCTTCGCGGCCGATGTCCTCGCGGCAGACCGTGCAGGCACCGAGGCGGGCCAGGAGCATCGTCGCGTACTCCCAGGTGGCCTTGCGGATCGCTTCGTCGACCAGGTCGGGGAGGAGATCGGCGAGGGGGCGGCCGTCGTACGGCACGGTGGGCCCTGCGGCGGCGAGTTCGGCGGTGAAGCGGGTGCGGCTGGCCGGGGCGTCGGGGTCGAGGCCGGTCTCGGCGCAGTACTCCGCGTACTCCTCGGGGTCGAAGAGCGCGATGGCTGTGTGTCCGCCGTCGGAGGCCAGTGATCTGAGGAGGCCTTCGGCCTGCCTGAGGTAGGTCGTGTGGTCGTCGAAGGTGAAGGTGCGGTAGCGGCGCATCGCCGCGAAGTCGTCCTCGTCGGCCAACAGGCCGATGGTGCCGGCGACTTCGCGGCGTAGCGCCCGCCGCATCGTGGTGTGCTGGGTGCGCGTCATGATTCCCCCTGGCGTTACGTCGATCAATGCTCACTCAGAGTAATTGCGGGCACTGACAACGGCGGCCTGGCGGGAGGTTCAGGAGCGCTTGCGGGCCAGTTGCTCGTAGAAGCGGAGCAGGTCGAGGTTGTCCACCGAGCCGGGGTTGACCGCCTTGTCCAGCGCGGTGCCCTGGAGCAGTCGCTTGACCGGGACCTCGATGCGCTTGCCGGTGAGGGTGTGGGGGATGCCGGGGACCTCGATGACCTCGTCCGGGACGTGGCGCGGGGAGAGCTGGGCGCGGATCGTCTGCTTGATGCGGTCGCGCAGTCCGTCGTCGAGGGTGGCGCCGGGGGCGAGGTGGATGAAGAGGGGCATCCAGTAGCCGCCGTCGGGCTGTTCGACGCCGATGACGAGGGATTCGCGGATCTCCGGCAGGCGTTCGACGGCTTCGTAGATGTCGGCCGATCCCATGCGTACGCCCTGGCGGTTGAGTGTGGAGTCGGAGCGGCCGTGGATGACGACCGAGCCGTGCGAGGTCACGGTGATCCAGTCGCCGTGGCGCCAGACGCCGGGATAGGTGTCGAAGTAGCTGTCGTGGTAGCGGCTGCCGTCCGGGTCGTTCCAGAAGTGGATCGGCATGGAGGGCATCGGGTTGGTGACCACGAGTTCGCCGACCTCGTCCACGAGGGGCTTGCCCTGGGGGTCCCAGGCCTGCAGGTCGGTGCCGAGGCCGGGGGCCTGGAGCTCGCCGATGTGGACGGGCAGGGTGGGGACGGCTCCGGCGAAGCAGGAGCAGACGTCCGTGCCGCCGCTGACCGAGGCCATCCACAGGCCGCCGGGGGTGTCCTCGAACTCGTCGTGCAGCCAGCGGAATCCGTCGGGCGGGAGCGGGGATCCGGTGGTGGCGACGCACTTGACGGTGGAGAGGTCGAAGTCGCGGGCGGGGTGCACGTCCGCCTTGCGGCAGGCCATGACGTACGCCGCCGATGTGCCGAAGAGCGTGGCCTTGGTGCGTTCGGCGATGCGCCACTGGGCGCCGGTGTCGGGATAGCCGGGGCTGCCGTCGTAGAGGACGATCGTGGTGCCGGTGAGGAGGCCGGAGACGAGGAAGTTCCACATCATCCATCCGGTGGACGTGTACCAGAAGAAGCGGTCGTCGGGGCCCAGGTCGCAGTGCAGGCCGAGCTGCTTGAGGTGTTCGACGAGGATGCCGCCCTGGGACTGGACGATGGCCTTGGGCAGGCCCGTGGTGCCGGAGGAGTAGAGCACCCACAGGGGGTGGTCGAACGGGACCGGTTCGAAGACGGGGGCGGTGTCCGACGCGGTGAGGGCGGCCCATTCCAGGGCGCCTTCGGGGGCCTCGGTGCCGAGCAGCGGGATGTGGACGACGGCGCGCAGGGTGGGAAGTTCGCGGCGCAGTTCGGCGACGGCGTCGCGGCGGTCGTGCTCCTTGCCGCCGTAGCGGTAGCCGTCGACGGTGAACAGGACGACCGGTTCGACCTGCTGGAAGCGGTCGAGGACGCTGCGTGCGCCGAAGTCCGGGGCGCAGGAGGTCCAGACGGCGCCGACGGCCGCGGTGGCCAGGAGGGCGACGACGGCCTGCGGGATGTTCGGGACGTATCCGCTGACGCGGTCTCCGGGGCGTACGCCGAGTGTGCGCAGTTCTGCCGCCAGGGAGCCGACCTGGCGGCGCAGCTCGCCCCAGGTGATGGCGGTCGGCTCGTGCGTCTCGTCCACATGGAGGAGAGCCGGGTCGCCCGCGCGCGCAGGATTCTCTGCGGCGCGCAGTGCGTGTTCGGCGTAGTTGAGCGTAGCTTCGGGGAACCATGTCGCGCCCGGCATCGAGCGGTCTCCGAGTACGCGCGCGTAGGGCGTCGAGAACCGCACGTCGAACCAGTCGGTGACCGCTTTCCAGAACGTGTCCAGTTCGTCCACGGACCAGCGGTGCAGGGCCGCGTAGCCGCCGTCGGCGGGTGCTCCGTGGCGTTCGGCGGCCCATGCCTGGAATCGCGTGATCTGCGCGGCGGCGATCCGTTCCTGGTCGGGCTGCCAGAGCGGTGAGGGGTTCGCTGAGGACATGGGTCGGCTCCCGGGCTCTACGCGTCGTATGCGTGTGTGGTGCGCGCGTGCTGGTTGTGCGCGCGACACGGCTGACAGGGACGATGCCACGTGATCGATTTCGACACCAGGGTGTGCCGCACACAGTCGGCGAGGCGACTATGTGCCGTCACCCCAGGTGAACGGCAGTTGAACGATCCACACGGGCGGCTTCTTCGGTGGCAGGGTGAGCAGCATGAACGGTCGTGACCTGGTGCGTTCGATGAAGACGGTCGGCTTGATCGGTACGGCGCAGGGGTTGCGTGCGGTGCGGTCCGCGTGGCGCAGGCAGCGGGCGGACGCCGCCGCGCTCGCCCCCCGGGGTGTCGAGCGCGCGCGGGTGCCCGGTCCGGTGACGGGGGTGGAGCCGGGGCCGGGGGGCGGGGTGGTGCGGTTCGCCCGTTCGGAGCTGCGAGTGCGGGTCACGACGGGCGGGGCGATCTTCTGGGGCTGGGACGGTGCGGAGCCCGACCCCTCGTACGCACTCGTCAGCGGGAGCCCCGACGCGGACCCGCGGGCCGTCCTCGAGCCGGACAAGGAGGGCGGCTGGCGGGTGGTGTCGGAGCGGGCGACCGTGATCGTCTCGCGGCTGGGCGCCGTGGAGCTGCGGACGCCCGGCGGTCTGATGCTGCGTCGTGATCTGCCGCCCCGCTGGTGGGAGTCGGACGGCGGTGCCACGCGCTGGCTGCAGCGCTCGCAGGTGGCGGCGGACGCGCGGTTCTTCGGTCTTGGGGGCCGGGCGCGGGGGCCGCGGCTGCGGAACGGGTCGTACCGGCTGTGGAACACCGATCCCGGGGGTTCGTTCGGGCCTGGCGACGGCCCTTTGTACATCACCATGCCCGTGCAGTTCGTCGTGGCCGACGCCGGCTGTCATCTGATGTTCCACGACAACACCTGGGACGGCACCGTGGCGGTGCGCGAGGGCGAGGAGGGTGCGGGGTCGGGACATGACAGGGCGGGTTCGACCGAGGTGCGCATGGACGGCGGTCCGCTGCGGTGCTGGGTCATGGTGGGCACCCCCGCGCGCGTGCTGCACGCCTGGGCCTCGCTCACCGGGCCGCCCGCGCTGCCTCCCGCGTGGGCGCTCGGGCACCATCACGCGCGGTGGGGCTTCGGCAGTGAGCGTGAGGTGCGGCGGATCGTCGCCGGTTACCGGGATCGGGGGCTGCCGCTGGATGCCGTACATCTGGACATCGATCACTACGAAGCGCATCAGGTGTTCACCGTCGACAAGGAGACGTATCCCCATTTGCCGCAGTTGGCCGATGACTTGCTCGAGGACGGCGTGCGGCTGGTGTCGATCGTCGATCCGGCGGTGAAGGCCGAGCCGAGCAACGAGGTCTACGACAGCGGCAGCGCGACCGACGCCTTTGTGCGGGATGCCGCGGGGCGGACGGTGCACGGGGTGGTCTGGCCGGGCCAGGCGGTGTATCCCGACTTCACGGACGCACGGGTGCGGGCGTGGTGGGGCGGTCTCTACAAGGAGCGGCTCGCCCAGGGCTTCGCGGGTTTCTGGCACGACATGAACGAGCCGGTGTCCTTCGCCGCCTTCGGGGAGCCGACGCTGCCCCGTTCGGCCCGGCACGCGCTGGAGGGCCGCGGCGGCGACCACCGTGAGGCGCACAACGTGTACGCCCTCGGCATGGCGCGCGCCGGGTACGAGGGGCTGTGCGAACTGCACCCCGAGGAGCGGCCGTTCTTGTTCTCGCGCTCCGGGTGGGCGGGGATGCAGCGCTACGGAGGGACGTGGTCCGGGGATGTGGCCACGGGGTGGCCAGGGCTGCGGGCGTCCTTGTCGCTGGTGCTCGGCCTGGGGTTGTGCGGTGTGCCGTACTCGGGCCCTGATGTGGGCGGGTTCGACGGCAGTCCGTCACCCGAGCTGTATCTGCGGTGGTTCCAGCTCGGCTCGTATCTGCCGCTGTTCCGTACGCATGCCGCGTTGCGGGCCGGGCGCAGGGAGCCCTGGGAGTTCGGTCCGGAGGTCCTTGAGCACGCGCGCGTGGCGCTCGGTGAACGCCGGCGGCTGCTGCCGTACTTCGTGACGCTGGCGCATCTGGCCCGGCGTACGGGTACGCCGTATGTGCGGCCCCTGTGGTGGGGCAGTCCGGAGGACCGGGGGCTGCGTGACTGCGAGGACGCGTTTTTGCTCGGGGACTGTCTGTTGGTGGCGCCGGTGTTCGAGCCGGGGGCCGTCCGCCGCGCGGTCCGGCTGCCGCCGGGCCGTTGGTACGACACGGCGACCGGCCAGGCATACGAGGGCCCGGCCCGGGTGATCCTGGAGGCTCCGCTGTCCCGTGTCCCCGTGCTCGCGCGGGCGGGCGCGGTGCTTCCGGTGCGGGGCGCCGACGGTGGACTCGAGCTGGAGGTGTGGGCTCCGGCGCCGGGGCGTACGGGAGGCGGCCTCGTGGTCAGGGACGCGGGTGACGGGTGGGAGGAGCCGGAGATCGAGCGGTTCGCCGCGCGGTGGGCGGGAGAGCAGGTGGTGGTCGAGCGGGACGGCGCGGAGGCGGGCGACGTGGGGCTCCCGGTGACGGTGCGGGGAGGCTCGCGGCGTCAGATGTAGCGGCCCGTGAACCAGGCGCGCACCGCCAGCGTGTGCAGGGGGAAGGCGAGTTCGGCCGGGCGGTGCAGCAGGTGCCAGCCTTCGGTCTCGGCCGTCGGTACGGGATCCGGCAGCTCGGCCGCCGGGCGCTCGGGCAGGAGGCCGAAGAGCAGCAGGTAGCCGTCGGGTGCGCTGAGGGCGTCCGCGAGGCGGACGTCACGGCTCCGCGCGTCGATGCCGGTCTCTTCCCGGAGTTCACGGACGACGGCGTCCCGCCAGTCCTCCCGGTCGTCGATGAACCCTCCGGGCAGGGCCACTCCCCCGCGCGCGGGGGCGATGGTGCGGGTCACGACGACGAGGGCGGTGCCTTTGGTGTCGTACACGGGCTGCAGGGCCACCGCTACGGGCAGCGGGTTGCGGTAGGCGGCCGTGCCGCAGGCGGCGCAGGTGCGGGGCCAGGCGGAACGCCGCTCCCCGTACGGGGCCCCGCAGCTCGAACAGTGGGAGCCCGGTGCGGGTGCGGCACGGTGCTGGGATGCGGACACGCCGCGGACTGTATCCGATCTCCCGTCCGATACTCCGGTGACGGTCTTTCGCTCCGGGACCGGATCCTGATAGATGCAGGGTTCATGACAGGAATCGCCCCCGCACTGCGGAAACTCGCCGTCACCGCCACCGCTCTCGTCGCCGTGGCCGCCGTCTCCGCGCCCGCCCATGCCAAGCCCGAACCCAAGGCGCCCGACGAGTTCGTGGCGTTGCGGGACGTCGATCCGACGATCATCCAGGAGATGCGGTACCTCACGCCGCACAACTTCGTGGGCGAGCCCATCGACGGCTACAGGAAGCCGATGTGCATCCTCACCGAGCCCGCGGCGAAGGCGCTGCACAAAGCCCAGCGCACGCTGCTGCGCAAGGGCTACTCCCTGAAGGTGTACGACTGTTACCGGCCGCAGCGGGCCGTCGACCAGTTCGTGCGGTGGGCCGAGGATCTCGGGGACGTACGCATGAAGGCGGAGTTCTATCCCCATGTCGACAAGTCGCGGTTGTTCGAGGACGGTTACATCGCGGCGAAGTCCGGGCACAGCCGTGGCTCGACGCTCGATCTGACCGTCGTGAAGCTGCCCGCCCCGCCCACGCGGCCGTACGTCCCCGGAGAGCCCCTCACGCCCTGCTTCGGGCCCAAGGACGAACGGTTCCCCGACAATTCCCTGGACATGGGGACGGGCTTCGACTGCTTCGACACCCTCTCCCACACGGACGATCCCCGGATCACCGGCAAGCAGCGCGCCAACCGCGATCTGCTGCGGGGCGCGCTGGCCAAGGTCGGTTTCGTGAACCTCCCCGAGGAGTGGTGGCACTTCACGTACAAGCCCGAGCTCTTCCCTGACACCTACTTCGACTTCCCCGTGGCGCGTCGTTCGCTGCAGGGGAAGTAGCGGGTGCCGCGCTACTGACGCGATCCGGTTGCCCGTGGCACACTTCTGACGTTCCGTCAGATCCAGTGTCGTGGAGGAGCCTTGACGCGTACGCGCACTCCCGTGGTGACCGGCTGGTTCGCCGGGGAGGGAGACAACTTCCGCCTTCTGGGCACGCGCTGCTCGGCCTGCGCCAGTGTCTTCTTCCCCCGCGAGGACGGCTTCTGCCGCAATCCCGGATGCCCGGGCGGCGACCTCGAAGAGGTGCCGCTCTCCCGCCGCGGGCGCGTCTGGTCGTACACGGACAGCCGCTACCGACCGCCCGCGCCCTATGTCTCCGACCCGGAACTTCCCTGGCAGCCCTACACGTTGATAGCTGTGGAACTGGAAGCGGAACGGATGGTGGTACTCGGCCAGGCGACTGTGGGAATCACCGTCGCCGATCTGGAGGTCGGCATGGAGGTGGAGGTCGTCCCCGGCGTGCTCGACGACGAGGCCGGGGCGGGCGACACCGACGAGGGCCCGGCGACGACGTGGCACTGGCGGCCGGTGGGGGTGGGCGCATGACCAGCGAGGTGGCGGTTCTCGGTGCGGGCATGCACCCGTGGGGCAAATGGGGCCGGAGCTTCGTCGAGTACGGCACGGCGGCGGCCCGCGCCGCGCTCGCCGACGCCGGAGTGGACTGGCGCGACGTGGGGTCCGTCGTCGGGGCCGACACGGTCCGCGGCGGCTATCCCGGGTATGTGGCGGGGGCGACGTTCGCGAAGGCGCTCGGCTGGCAGGGCGCGCGGGTCGCCAGCGTGTACGCGGCATGCGCGTCCGGGGCCCAGGCGATCAACACGGCGCGTGCGCAGATCCTCGCGGGCCTCGCCGACGTCGTCCTCGTGGTCGGGGCGGACGCCGCGCCCAAGGGGTTCTTCCGGCCCGCCGGAGGGGACCGGCAGGACGACCCGGACTGGCTGCGGTTCCGCCTCCTCGGTGCCACCAACCCCACCTACTTCGGCCTCTACGCACGCCGGAGGATGGCGGTGCACGGTGACACGCTGGAGGACTTCGCCCAGGTCAAGGTGAAGAACGCGGCGGCGGGGGCGCTCAACCCGAAAGCGCGCTACCGCAAGACCGTCACCGCCGACGAGGTGGCCGCCTCGGCCGTCGTCGCCGACCCCTTGCGGCTGCTCGACATCTGCGCGACCTCCGACGGAGCGGCGGCGCTCGTGCTCTCCAGCATGGAGTTCGCCCGGCGGCACGGCGCGACCAGCCCCGTGCGCATCCGGGCCGTGTCCACGGTGACGCCGACGTACCCGACCACCGTCCTGGACCTGCCGGACATCGCGACGGACTCCGCGGCCGCCGTGGCACCGGCCGACGGATCGTTCCGCGCCTCCATCGCGCACGCCGCGTACGAGGAGGCGGGCATCGGGCCCGACGAACTCTCCTTGGCGGAGGTCTACGACCTCTCCACGGCCCTCGAACTGCAGTGGTACGAGGACCTGGGGCTGTGCGGCGAGGGAGAGGGGGCCAAGCTGCTGCGGGAGGGGGCGACCGCTCCGGGCGGGCGCATACCGGTCAACCCCAGCGGTGGACTCGCTTCCTTCGGAGAGGCCGTTCCGGCGCAGGCCATCGCCCAAGTGTGCGAACTGACATGGCAGTTGAGGGGGACTGCGGGGGCGCGGCAGGTCGAGGGGGCGCGGGCGGGGATCACCGCGAATCAAGGGCTGTTCGGGCATGGCTCCGCGGTGGTCGCGGTGCACTGACCGCTGTCACCGGCCCTCCCGCACGCGTCGCGGGAAAGCTCACGGACGCCTCACAGAGGAAGGGCGTACGCCGGTTAACCGTTGCCGTCCGCGACCTTGACGCTCCATCACCACCGGTGAACACTTCCGGTGTCAGTCGGCATCGCCGCACTTCGGCTCCGCGCCATTCAGGGCCCCTGTACGCGTGAAAGGTCTGCCCGAAGGGCCTGTTCAGCGGGTCATCCCCCTCTGGGCGATTCGACTGCGACGGCACGCTCGCCATGGAAGCCGGGCGGGGCGCGGGACACCCCTGCCTTCGGCTGAAGTCACCGGGCAAAGCCAGGCAGTAGTCGTGGAACGCACCCAGCACGGAGTACCGGGGCCACCGCCCCGGGCGAGGGCCTAGGAGCCGCCATGTACTCGAATGGGGACATCTTCGTCGGTGAGATCATCGGCACCGCGATCCTGATTCTTTTGGGCGCCGGCGTATGTGCCGCCGTCACCTTGACCCACTCGAAGGCGAAAGCCTCCGGATGGGTCGTCATCGCCTTCGGATGGGGCTTCGGTGTGCTCGCGGGCGCGTACACCGCGGGGCCCCTCTCCGGTGGGCATCTCAACCCCGCTGTCACGCTCGGCATCGCGATCGACACCGAGGAGTGGGGAAAGGTCTGGATCTATCTGCTCGGGCAGATGGTCGGCGCGATGCTCGGCGCCGTTCTCGCGTATCTCGTGTACTACGCGCAGTTCAACGCCAACGTCTCCGGGAGCGTCAAGGACAAGGTGACGAGCGCGCACGAGCCGACGCCGACCCTCGGCATCTTCTCGACGATTCCGGAGATCCGGAACCCGGTCGCCAACCTCGTCACGGAGATCATCGCGACCATCGCCCTGGTGCTGCCCATCCTCGCGTTCGGTCTCACCAAGGGGCTCGGCGAATCCGGCACGCAGACGCTGATCGTGGCGTTCCTCGTCGTCGGCATCGGCCTCTCGCTCGGCGGGCCCACCGGCTACGCCATCAACCCGGCCCGTGACCTGGGCCCACGCATCGTGCACACGTTCCTGCCGATCCCGAACAAGGGCACGTCCGACTGGAGTTACGCCTGGGTCCCCGTGGCCGGGCCGCTGATCGGCGGAGCGCTCGCAGGTCTCATCTACAACGTAGCCTTCTGACGCTAGGGGTAGCCATGCCGGACAACTCCGAGAAGTTCGTCGCCGCCATCGACCAGGGCACCACCTCCAGCCGCTGCATCATCTTCAACCACGCGGGCGAGATCGTCGCCGTCGACCAGCGTGAACACCGCCAGATCTTTCCGAAGCCGGGGTGGGTCGAGCACGACGCCACCGAGATCTGGTCCAAGGTGCAGGCCGTGGTCGCGGGAGCGATCGCCAAGGCCGGGCTCCGTACCGACCAGATCAGCGCCCTCGGCATCACCAACCAGCGCGAGACGACGGTCCTGTGGGACCGCGCGACCGGGAAGCCCGTGCACAACGCGATCGTCTGGCAGGACACCCGGACGTCGGCCCTCTGCAACGAGCTGGGCGGCGCGGACGGCCAGGACCGGTTCCGGGAGCAGACAGGTCTGCCCCTCGCGAGCTATTTCTCCGGGCCAAAGGCCGCCTGGCTGCTCGACAACGTGCCGGGACTGCGGGCCCGCGCCGAGCGCGGCGAGATAGCGTTCGGCACCATCGATTCCTGGCTGATCTGGAATCTCACCGGCGGCACGGACGGCGGCGTGCACGTCACGGACGTCACCAACGCCGGGCGCACCATGCTGATGAACCTGGCCACCCTGCAGTGGGACCAGTCGATCCTGGCCGCGATGAACGTCCCCGAGGCGGTCCTGCCGGAGATCAGGTCATCGGCGGAGGTCTACGGCACGGCGGTCGGGCAGCTCTCCGGTGTGCCGGTCGCCTCCGCGCTCGGCGATCAGCAGGCGGCCATCTTCGGGCAGGCGTGCTACGACATGGGAACGGCGAAGAACACGTACGGGACCGGGAGCTTCCTGCTGCTCAACACCGGTAACCGGCCCGTCCCCTCGAAGAACGGGCTGCTCACCACGATGGGCTACAAGATCGGCTCCGACGCGCCCGTCTACTGCCTCGAAGGGGCGATCGCGATCACCGGCGCGCTGGTGCAGTGGTTCCGCGACCAACTCGGCATCATCCGCAGCGCGGACGAGATCGAGACGCTGGCCGCGAGCGTGGAGGACAACGGCGGCGCGTACATCGTGCCCGCGTTCTCCGGCCTCTTCGCGCCCTACTGGCGCTCCGACGCACGCGGTGTCGTCACCGGACTCACCCGTTACGTGACCAAGGCGCATCTGGCGCGCGCCGTCCTGGAGGCGACCAGCTGGCAGACCCGTGAGGTCGTCGATGCCATGTACCAGGACTCCGGGGTGCAGCTGCGGTCCCTGAAGGTGGACGGCGGCATGACCAAGAACAATCTGCTGATGCAGCACCAGGCGGACGTGCTCGGGGTGCCGGTGATCCGGCCGAAGGTCTCCGAGACGACGTGTCTGGGCGCCGCGTACGCCGCCGGTCTCGCGACCGGGGTGTGGAACGACCTCGACGAGCTGAAGGCGCACTGGCAGCAGGACGTGGAGTGGACGCCGGTCATGGACGCGGAGGCCCGCGAGCGCGAGTACCACAACTGGCACAAGGCGGTGGAGCGGAGCTTCGGCTGGCAGGACGACGGCGCGAGCTGAGCCGAGTGCCGAGCCGAGGGTGACCGCGGCCCGTACCCCGTTTCCATGGGGGTACGGGCCGCGGTTGTGCACGCACGCACACCGTCACGCGCTCAGGTAGTCACGCGCTCGGGTGGTCTCACACTCGGGTGGTCTCACGCTCACGTCGTCGCGGGCTCCCTGGCCGCGGCGGCGACCGCCATCGCGTGCTGGACCACTCCGATCAGGACTTCCTTGACGGACTGCCGCTCGCGCGCGTCGCACATCAGCACGGGAACACCCGGGTCGAGGTCGAGCGCCTGCCGTACGGCTTCGGCGGGGTAACGCGACGCGCCCTCGAAGCAGTTGACGCCCACCACGAAGGGTATGGAGCGGCGCTCGAAGTAGTCGACGGCCGCGAAGCAGTCCTCCAGGCGGCGGGTGTCCGCGAGGACCACGGCGCCAAGGGCACCGGTGGCCAGCTCGTCCCAGAGGAACCAGAAGCGGTCCTGGCCGGGGGTCCCGAAGACGTAGAGCACCAGGTCCTCGCGGAGCGTGATGCGCCCGAAGTCCATGGCGACGGTGGTGGTGTGCTTGTCCGAGACACCGCTGGTGTCGTCGACCGGGCGGCCCGCCTCGCTGAGCAGCTCCTCAGTGCGCAGCGGTTTGATCTCGCTTACGGCGCCGACGAGGGTCGTCTTGCCGACGCCGAAGCCGCCCGCCACCAGGATCTTCAGCGTCACCGGCTCGACGGGGGCCTTGCCGCGCTCAGCACGCTTGAAGATCATCGCTCGCTTCTCCTGGATCAGTGGTGTCGCGCGGGGCTGGTCCGTATCCGCCGCCGCCTGGGGTTTCGATCACGAGTACGTCGCCGGGGCCGGCGTCCGCGAAGTCGCTGCCTTCCAGCTCCTGGACGCCGCCGTCGGCCCGTTCCACACGGCCCGCGCCGAGCGCCCCGGGGTTGCCGCCCGCCATGCCGTACGGCGCCACCCTGCGGTGCTGCGAGAGCGTGGAGACCGTCATCGGTTCGCGGAAGCGGATGCGGCGCACGGCTCCGTCCCCGCCGTGCCACCTGCCGGTGCCGCCGCTCCCCCGGCGTACGGCGAACTCCTCCAGGAGCACGGGCAGGCGCCACTCAAGGACCTCGGGGTCGGTGAGCCGGGAGTTGGTCATGTGGGTCTGGACGACGGACGCCCCGTGGAAGCCGTCGCCCGCACCGGAACCTGAGGCCACCGTCTCGTAGTACTGGTGACGGTCGTTCCCGAAGGTGACGTTGTTCATCGTCCCGGAGCCCTCGGCCTGGACGCGCAGGGCTCCGTAGAGGGCGCCGGTGATCGCCTGTGACGTCTCGACGTTTCCGGCGACAACGGCCGCCGGCGGCTCGGGCGCGAGGAGGGACCCCGGCGGCACGACGATGCGCAGGGGGCGCAGACAGCCGTCGTTGAGCGGGATGTCCTCGGCCACCAGGGTGCGGAAGACGTACAGGACCGCCGCGTTGACCACCGCGAAGGGCGCGTTGAAGTTCGTCGCGAGCCGGCCGGACGTACCGGTGAAGTCGATGGTCGCCGAGCGGGCCTCGCGGTTCACGGAGACACGGACCTGGATGACGGCACCCGAGTCGGTGGGGTAGGCGAACTCGCCCTCTTCCAGTGTGTCGATGACCCGGCGTACCGCTTCCTCGGCGTTGTCCTGTACGTGCCGCATGTACGCCTGGACGACGTCGAGCCCGAAGTTCTCGATCATGCGTCCGACTTCGTCGACGCCCTTCTGGTTGGCGGCGATCTGGGCGCGCAGGTCGGCGAGGTTGGTGGCCGGGTTGCGGGAGGGGTACGGGGCCTCGGTGAGCAGGCTCAGGGTCTCGGCCTCGCGGAGGCGGCCGCCCTCCACGAGGAGCCAGTTGTCGAAGAGGATGCCCTCCTCCTCGATGGTGCGGCTGTTGGCCGGCATGGAACCGGGGGCGATGCCGCCGATCTCCGCGTGGTGCCCGCGCGACGCAACGTAGAAGAGGACCCGCTCCCTTGGGGTCTCCGGCTCTCCCGGGGTATCCGGCTCCCCCGGGGTGTCGAAGACGGGCGTGATGACGGTGACGTCGGGGAGGTGGGTGCCGCCGTGGTAGGGGTCGTTGACCGCGTAGGTGTCCCCGGGGCGCATGCCGCTGCCGCGGCGCTGGATCACCTCCTTCACGCTGGTGCCCATCGAACCCAGGTGGACCGGGATGTGCGGGGCGTTGGCGACCAGGTTGCCGTCCGGGTCGAAGAGCGCACAGGAGAAGTCGAGCCGCTCCTTGATGTTGACCGACTGGGCCGTGGACTCCAGGCGGGCGCCCATCTGTTCGGCGATCGACATGAAGAGGTTGTTGAAGACTTCCAGGAGGACGGGGTCGGCCTCGGTGCTCGTGGCGGAACCCTCGGGCACCGCCACACGTTCCATGACCAGGTGTCCCTCGCGTGACATGGCCGCCTGCCAGCCGTCGTCCACGACCGTCGTGGAGCCGGCCTCGGTGATGATCGCGGGGCCGTCGACGGTCTCGCCGGACGGCAGTTCCTCGCGGCGGTGCAGGGGTACGTCGCGCCAGATGCCGCCCGTGTGCAGGCTGACGGTCCGCGTAGCGCCTGGGCGCGTGTCCCCGGCGAGCACCGAGAGGTCGGGCTGCTCGGTCAGACCGGTGGCCTCCACGGAGAGCGCCTCGACGACGACGGGGCGATCAAGGGTGAAGGAATAGGTGGTGCGGTGGCGGTCCTCGAAGACACGGATCATGCTGTCCGGCTCGGCGAGCTCCACGGTGAGGGTGGTGTCGGTGCCGTCGTAGCGCAGTTGGGCGCGGCGGGTGACGCGGATGCGGTCCTCCGGCACGTCCTCGGCGAGGAGTTCGGCGCGGGCCGCTTCCTCCAGGTCGTCGGCGGTCTTCAGGACGCGCGGCATCGCCGACGGTTCGAGGCGGGCCTCCACGGACTGCTCGCGCATCGCGGTGGTGTCGGCGAGACCGATGCCGAGCGCGGAGAGCACTCCCGCCATGGGGGGTACGAGGACGGTGCGGATGCCCAGCGAGTCGGCGACCATGCAGGCGTGCTGGCCGCCCGCGCCACCGAATGTCGTCAGGGCGTAGCGGGTGACGTCGTGGCCCTTCTGGACCGAGATGCGCTTGACGGCGGCCGCGATGTTGGCGACGGCGATCTGCAGATATCCCTCGGCGACCTGCTCCGGAGTGCGGTCGTCACCGGTGTGTTCCCTGATGTCGCGGGCCAGCGCGGTGAAGCGGTCGCGCACGAGCGCCTCGTCGAGCGGCTGGTCGCCGCCTGGCCCGAACACCCGGGGGAAGTGGGCGGGTTGGACGCGCCCGAGGGCGACGTTGGCGTCGGTGACGGTGAGCGGACCGCCGTTCCGGTAGCTCGCCGGGCCCGGAGCCGCGCCCGCCGAGTCGGGGCCCACGCGGTAGCGGCTGCCGTCGAAGTGCAGCACGGAGCCGCCGCCCGCCGCGACGGTATGGATGTCCAGCATCGGCGCGCGCAGTCGTACGCCCGCGATCTGCGTGGTGAAGACCCGCTCGTACTCGCCCGCGTAGTGCGATACGTCGGTGGACGTGCCACCCATGTCGAAGCCGATGACGCGGTCGAAGCCCGCGCGGTGCGACATGCGGGCCATGCCCACGATGCCGCCCGCGGGCCCGGACAGGATCGCGTCCTTGCCTCGGAACTGGCCCGCTTCGGTGAGGCCGCCGTTCGACTGCATGAACATCAGCCGTACGCCGTCGAGTTCGCCGGCCACGTGCTGGACGTAGCGGTCGAGTACGGGGGACAGATAGGCGTCGACGACCGCCGTGTCACCGCGCGGGACCAGCTTCATCAGCGGGCTGACCTCGCTGGAGAGTGAGACCTGCGCGAAGCCCGTGCGGACGGCCAGTTCGGCGATGGCCCGCTCGTGGGCGGGGTACAGGTGGCTGTGCATGCAGACCACCGCGACGGCCCGGATGCCGTCCTCGTGGGCCTGGCGCAGCGGCCCGGCGAGCTGCTCCAGGTCGGGCGCCCGCAGCACCTCTCCCTCGGCGGTGACCCGCTCGTCGGCCTCGATGACCCGGGCGTACGGCAGTTCCGGGAGGACGATCTCGCGGGCGAAGATGTGGGGGCGGTTCTGGTAGGCGATGCGCAGGGCGTCGCCGAAGCCGCGGGTGATCACCAGGGCGGTGGGCTCGCCCTTGCGCTCCAGGAGTGCGTTGGTGGCGACGGTGGTGCCCATCCGGACGGCGTCGATGCGCACGTCCGCCGTTTCGGCGGGGACATCGGGGGCGGAAGCCAGTAACGCACGGATGCCGGCGACGGCCGCGTCGGCATAGCGGGACGGGTTGTCCGACAGGAGTTTGTGCGTGAGCAGCCGCCCGTCGGGCCTCCGCGCGACGATGTCCGTGAAGGTACCGCCCCTGTCGACCCAGAACTGCCAGCCAGTCACGTCCCACTCCCGCTTCCGCGCTGTTCAGAGCGCCCGGAGGCCGTTGATCACGTCGCGCAGAATACTCTCGTCCGGCAGTTCCGCCGGGGGTACGGGACGTGTCACGTGCACCAGTTCGTCATCGACGAGATCGCCGATGAGGACGCGGATCACGCCGATGGGAAGGTCCAGTTCGGCCGCCAGTTCGGCGACCGACTGAGGGCTGTCACGGCAGAGCCCGACGATGTCCACGTGCTCCGGAGACAGCCTCCTGTCCGCCTCCGGGTCACCGGCACGGGCCTCCGCGATGACGACCGCGATCAGATCGAGGCGATGCTGGGCCGGACTCGTGGTCCGGCCGCGCGTCATGGCGTACGGCCGCACCACGGGCCCGGCGTCGTCGTCGAACCAGCGAGGCGTCCCCTGTGTCCCTGTGCCGTCTTCGCTCATACCCTCCCGCTACCCTCCCGTGGGCAGGTCGGTGCGCGGCGCCGTACCCAGATGCACACCCACCCTCTTGACCAGCAGCGTCATCTCGTACGCCACCAGACCTACGTCGGAGTCCGCGTCCGCGAGGACGGCGAGGCAGCTGCCGTCGCCCGCGGCCGTGACGAAGAGGAACGCGTCGTCGAGCTCGACCACGGTCTGGCGTACCCGGCCCGCCTCGAAGTGGCGTCCGACGCCCTTGGCGAGGCTGTGGAAGCCGGAGGCGACAGCGGCGAGGTGCTCGCTGTCCTCCCTGGTCAGGTCCTGCGATACGCCGGTGGGCAGGCCGTCGCCGGAGAGCACGAGCGCCTTGCGGATGCTGGCGACCCGCTGCACCAGGTCGTCGAGGAGCCAATTCAGCTCCCTCGCCGCTCCGGGATTGGCGATGCGTGCGTCGGCCTTCGGTGCGGTCATCGACCGTCCCCCTCAGATGTCGTTCCTGGTGCTGTGCCGTCGGAGGCGTCTTCGCCCGCGGCGTTCTCTTCACGACCACGCTGCCAGCCGCGCTGGAGCGAAGCCATCCGGCTGCGAACCTCGTCGGCGTCGCGCTCCTCCGGCCTGGTCGTGGCCGGGGCCGGGTCGCGTTCCGTGCGGTGGTCCGGTCCGTCCTTCAATTGTGGGGCGAGGTTGGCCTGGCGCACGCGCCGGGGCAGTCCGCCGGGTGCGGTGGTGGGTGCCGGTGCCTGACCGACGCGGGACTCGACCTCCGTACGCGGGGCTTCCGTACGCGGGGACTCCGTGCGGCGGCTGCGCCTCGGGAGGTCCGGCGGCGCGTCGGCCGCGGTGACGTCGCGGTGCGGCGGTGAGAGGTCGGGCCAGGCGGACTGCGGCTCGGGGCGGCGCGGCAGGTCGATGGGCTCGTCCGCGGGACGGATGCCGCGGTCCCGGTCCACCGCACCGCCCTGGGGGCGTCCCACGGGTGCCTGTGTGCGCTCGGGGCGCTGCGGTGCCGCTTCGCCGCCCTCCGTCGCGCCACGGGGCCTGTTGTGCGTCACGGGGCGGCCGTGGGAGGAGACCAGCTTCGGGGTCCTGCGGCGGGGCCGCTGTACGGGGTCTCCGGGGGTCGCGTCCGTGTCGTCGTCGGGGACACCGAAGCCGTTGGCGTTGCCGCGTGCGGGCAGGGCGTCGGGGCGGGTGGGCTCGCGCTCGCCCGTCTCCCGCTCGTCCCGCGCCTGTTGGTGCTGCTCGTCGCCCTGCACCCCGGCCGCACGGCGGCGCGGGCGGAAGAGACCGCCGCGCTCGCTGTCGGCGTCCCCTAGGTCGCCGAGGTCGCCGAGCGCGCCCGGGAAGGGGTCGAGGTCCGCCATGCCGACCGGCGCCTCCAGCTCCACGGGCCCGTCGAGGACGGACGCGGGCAGGCCCGGCAGCTGTACGGGCACCTGGCCGAGCGCCGCCTGCTTGTCGCCCGCGGCGTCGCGGCCCAAGGCGTCCTTGGGCTGCGGCCGGTCGAGCCGGAACCCGACGCCGTTGGTGTCCGGCACGTCGTCGGTAAGCAGCGTCTCGGGGATGAACACGACGGCGGTGGTCCCGCCGTACGGGGAGGGCTGCAGGGAGACGCGTACGCGCTGGCGCTGGGCGAGGCGGCTGACCACGAAGAGGCCGAGCCGGTCGGTGTCGGAGAGCTCGAACTCCGGTGTCTCCGCGAGGCGGAGGTTGGCGTCCAGGAGCGCGTCGGCCGCCATGCCGAGGCCCCGGTCGTGGATCTCCAGGGTGAAGCCGTTCGCGACGTGCTCCCCGAGGACCTGCACCGCGGTGTGCGGGGGCGAGAACACCGTGGCGTTCTCCAGGAGTTCGGCCATCAGGTGGGTGAGGTCGGCGACCGCGGGCCCGGTGACGGCGATCCTCGGCAGTCGGCGCACCTCGATGCGTTCGTAGTCCTCGACCTCGGCGACGGCCGCGCGCACGACGTCCATGAGCTGGACGGGCTTGCGCCACTGCCGGGACGGGGCGGCGCCGGAGAGGATCACGAGGCCCTCCGCGTGCCGCCGCATGCGCGTGGTGAGGTGGTCGAGGCGGAAGAGGTCGGCGAGTTCGTCCGTGTCCTCGGTCCTGCGCTCCATGGTGTCGAGCAGGGTGAGCTGCTTGTGCAACAGCACCTGGCTGCGGCGGGCGAGGTTGACGAAGACCTCGGACACGCCGCGTCGCAGGTCGGCCTGTTTGACGGTGGCCTCGACCGCGGCGCGCTGCAGGGTGTTGAGGGCCTGGCCGACCTGGCCGACCTCGTCCTTCTCGTACGTCAGGCGCGGCGCCTCGGTCTCCACGTCGACCTGTTCGCCCGCCGCCAGGCGGCGCAGCACGCCGGGCAGCCGGACGCCGGAGGCCTCGTGGGCCTCCAGGCGCAGTCGGCGCAGGTCACGGATGAGGCTGCTGCCGATGCGCACGGACATGAAGACCGAGAACAGGAGGGCAAGCAGACCGAACACGCCCGCGACGACGACGCGCACGATCACGCCCACCGCCACTGGCTCGACGCGCTCCTGGTAGCGGTCGCCCGCCGCCTTGTCGCGCTCGGCGAGGTCCTTCAGCGCCTTGCCCGAAGCGGCGTCCCAGCGTGCCGAGGTGAGGGCGCGGGGGGTGCCGGGCGAGGATTCGATGACGGCCTTCTCGGCCGACCTGAGCTGGGTCGTCTCGGCGCCGTTCCAGTACCGCTCGTAGCCGGCGCGCTCGTCCTCGGGGAGCTGGGCGAGGTTGACCTCGTACAGCAGCGTGCGCTGGGCCCTGAGGTCGGAGATCTCCCGGATCTCGGCCTTGGTGAGCCTGCGCGCGACCAGCGCCGAACCGAGCAGCGCGTCCTCGCGGGACAGCAGCTCACGCGCGCGTGCCACCCCGACGAGCGCCCGGCCCTGTTGGTCCATCTTCACGTCGTCGAGGCCGTGCAGGGTCATCAGGAAGCCGTAGCAGGGGTCGATCAGCTTCGTGTACATCTTCAGCGCGCCGGCCCGGGTGATGGTGCCTTCCTCGACCGTGCGACGCAGCGAATCGATGCCCTCGAAGGAATCGAGGAGCGACGCGAGCCGGTCAGCCGACTGTCCGGTGACCTCGTCCCGCACGTCCGGGTGTTCGGCGTTGTCCACGACCTTGGTGATCATCTCGTCGGTGGCCGTCTGGCTGCGGCGCAGCGCGGCGAGCGCGTCCGAGGCACGGGGGTCGGCGAGATAGACGAGGGTCTGCCGGCGTTCCTGCTGGACGACTTGGGCAGCGTCCTCGATCGGGTAGCCGATCTTGTCGACGACGTTGGAGACGTCGATGAGGTCCTTGGCCGACTGACCGGTGAGGTAAGTGGCGAATCCCCACATCGCGGTCAGGGAAATGAGCGGCACCAGCAGCAATGCCACGATCTTCCGGCGGATGGACTTCCCGCGAAAGCGCATGGCCTCCCCCAGATCGACCCCCTGCGGCCGCGCTATGGCCAGGGGCACACATGTGCGTCAACAAACGGCGTGAGCCTACTACTGACGCAGGAGTAACTCGAAGGCACGTCCGGACGGATTTCAGCCGTGACGCAAAAGGGACGTCCCCAGTTGTCCCTCCAATTCGGGAGATTGCATCCCCCGTGTGGCACATGCCACTCGGCACAGTCACCCTTGCCGATCAACCCAGTTGGCCGGAACTCTTCGCTTTTCCGAACCGGGCGGGAATCTTCCCGACTTCTCGTTCGTCCTTGAGTAGGGGGATCGGGGACAGCGGCGCCAGGGGAGCGCATGCCGCCATCAGGCGGCGTAAAGCTGCGTATACCGGGCAGCCAGTGGAGAGTCGGGTCCGCCGACATCTCAGCGAACGGCCCGAGAGCATCGGGGGAGTGACGAGTTTGATGGCCACGGCAGAGCGCCAGAGGACGACCGGGGATGAGTACGAGGCATCCGGGCGCGGGGATCAGCACGAGGCGCCCAGGGACGAGTCCGGCGAGGACCGCAGGGAGTTGTGGGTCGAGGAACCGGCGCGCAGACGGCGCCTGCCCGATCCGGTGCGCACGGCCGCGGTGCGGGCCGTGATCATAGTGGCGCTGACCCTCATGCAGGCGATGACGGCGTTCCTGTGCACGATGGCCGGATCCTGGCTGTCCTTCCCGATGGTACTCAGCAGCGTGGCCAGCACCGTCGTCGCCACCTGGGGCGTCCTGGACGTGTGGGTGACACGCCAGGTGTGGAACCAGCGCAACGGCGTGGTGTCGGTGCCGAGCAGCACGGCACGTCAGCTGCGGCGCGAGCGGCGCCGGGCCCGCCGGCAGGCCCGCACGACGGCGCGCGGCGACGATCGCATACGCAGGCGCGGCGGAGCAGGGCAGTTGTCGCACTCCTAGGCCGCTCCCGGGCCGCCCTAGGCCGCGACGGGCAGCTCCGCGAGCAGACCGCGTCGCATGCGCGTGAACGGGCGCGGCCGGTCCACCGCGAGGACCGCGGAGGTCTTCCCCTCCCGCTCGTACGCAGCGAG
Organism: Streptomyces sp. NPDC054872; assembly: GCF_053610705.1. NCBI lineage: Bacteria > Bacillati > Actinomycetota > Actinomycetes > Kitasatosporales > Streptomycetaceae > Streptomyces > Streptomyces sp. NPDC054872. The sequence goes on from NZ_JBSGYY010000057.1 coordinate 23,395, forward strand.
GAAGCTGCCCTCCTCCGGCGCCCCTTCGAGGAGGCGCACGGTGTCATCGGCGCGCCGCCGCCCGGCGAACTGGATGCGGGAGCCGTACTGATCGGACCAGAAGTACGGCAGCGGACGCACGGTCTCGGCGGTGTGTCCGGCCAGCAAATTGCGTACGGCGACACGGGGTTGCTCCGTGGCACTCGTCCAGTGCTCGGCCCGCGTGCCGCCCACACGGGCGACGTCGCCCACCGCGACGACGTGCGGCAGCCCGGTGACGCAGCCGTCGTCGCAGAGCACTCCGTCGCCCACGGCGATGGTCGAGCCCGCGAGCCAGGCGGTGTTGGGGGCGGCCCCGATGCCCACGACGACCACGTCGGCGGGCAGCAGACAGCCGTCGGCCAATTCCACCGCGCGGACGGTCCTCTCGCCGTGCAGTGCGGCGACACCGGCGCCCGTCACCAGCTCCGCTCCCCCACGTGCGTGCAGTCCGGCGCAGAATGCCGCCATGTCCGCGCCCAGTTGAGGGAGAAGCGGCAGCGGGGCCGCCTCGACGACCGTCACCTCGTGGCCGAGCGCCACGCACGAGGACGCGGTCTCCGCGCCGATGAAGCCGCCGCCGATCACCACGACCCGCCGCGGGCCCGCGGTCAGTTGCGTACGCAGCGCGCGGGCGTCGTCCAGGGTGCGCAGCGTGTGCACCCCCGAAAGGGAGGGCCCCGGCAGACGGCGCGCGGAGGCGCCGGTCGCGATGACCACTCCGTCGCTCGCGATGGTCCTGCCGTCCTCCAGGAGCACGGTGCGGCCGCGTGGGTCGAGGCCCCGGGCGCGCACCCCGAGCAGCCACTCGGCGGCGAGTTCCGCGGCCTCCTCGGCGTCGGACAGCGCGAGTTGGGCCTCGTCGGCCCGGCCGGTGAGGAAGTCCTTGGAGAGCGGCGGCCTGTCGTACGGTTGATGCGGCTCGTCGCCGATGATCACGAGCCGTCCGTCGTATCCCTGGGCGCGCAGTTCGCGCGCCGCGTAGAGCCCGGCGAGCGAGGCGCCCACCACGGTGATGGTTCTCATGCGGCGGAACCCTCCTCGGCCACGAGGTGGACATGGATCGTGCCGTCGTCGACGCTCACCCGGTGGGTACGCACGGCACGGCGGGCCGGCAGACAGGTCGGCCGGCCCGTGCGGAGATCGAACGAGGCGGCGTGGAGCGGGCATTCGACCAGGCAGCCCTCGAGCCATCCCTCGGAAAGAGAGGCGTCCTGGTGGCTGCAGGTGTCGTCGATGGCGTAGATCTCGCCGTCGGCGTTGAACACCGCGACGGGAGGTGTGGTGTCGACGCGGACGGATTCGCCCGCGGGGAGGTCTTCTAGGCGGCAGACGGGAATCATGGGCCCCCCTCTTCATCTTTCTCGGCCGGCCCGGACACCTTCTCGGCCCAGGACCCTTCGGTAACATGATGTTTCGTATGGCGCACGAGGGAGCGCTATACGCAACAGACTCCGGCCGGGAAGCCCACCGCGTCAAGGGCTTCCCGCAGATGCGGCTTCAACGGGCCGCGAGGTGGTGAGAGTTGAGATATGACCGGCACGCCGAAGCAGCCTGATCAGACCGAGGAGCCGCACGAGGAGCGCCCCGACAACCGGCCCGGTTCCCCCGGGAAGCAACCGCCCGGGTCCCCCGAGAAGCAGCCGAAGGCCGCGCCGGCATCCGTCCAGTCCGTGGACCGCGCGGTCAGCGTCCTGGAGATACTCGCCCGGCTCGGCGAGGCCGGGGTCACGGAGATCGCCGACGAGCTGGGGGTGCACAAGTCGACGGCCTTCCGGCTGCTCGGCGTCCTGGAGAACCGTGGTCTCGTGGGCCAGGCCAAGGACCGTGGGAAGTACTTCCTGGGGGCCGGCGTGCTCCGCCTCGCGGGGGCGGCGGCAGTGCGTCTGGACATCTCCCAGGAGGGCGGGCCGGTCTGCCGCGACCTCGCCGACGAGCTGGGCGAGACGGTCAACATCGCGATCCTGGACGACGACGCCGCGGTCAACATCATGCAGGCCCGCGGCCCCGCGTCCGTGACCGCGCAGAACTGGCTGGGCAGGCGCACGCCCCTGCACGCCACCTCCAGCGGCAAGATCCTCCTCGCCCATCTGCCGACGACGCTGCGCGAGGGGCTGATCGCGCGGACGCTGCCGCGCCTGACCGAGCACACGGTGACCGGGACGGTGGCGCTGCGCGGGGAGCTCGAGGCCGTCGTCGACCAGGGGTTCGCCATTGCCGTGGAGGAGCTCGAGGTGGGTCTGGCGGCCGTCGCCGCACCGGTGCGCGCGCACGACGGCAAGGTGATCGGGGCGCTCAGCGCGTCCGGGCCCGTGTACCGCCTGACCGAGGACCGGCTGACCGAGTTGGCCAAGCGCACGGTCGCCGCGGCCGTGGAGCTGTCGCGACGCATGGGCTACGGCTTCTGAGCGGCGGTCACCACAAGCCCCGGGCGCGGGCGATGAACTAGGGCCGAGAACGAGGCCGAGAGAGAAGGCCGAGAACGAGGGCGGAACCGGTATATCCGGTTCCGCCCTCGCTTTGTGTCGGCGGCGTTTCGCTGTGCGCAGCTGATTTGCCGAGGGTTAACTCCCACCCCTTGACGGCCTCTTGATGGCGTTCCCACTATGTCTCTCATAGCGCAACCCGTCGTGCAGTGCGCAACAGCAGAGGAGTCTGGTCGTGCCACACGAGGTCCGTGCCGTCGTCGCCATGAAGAAGGGCGCACCCGTCGAGGTGCAGACGATCGTCGTGCCAGATCCCGGACCGGGAGAGGTACTTGTCTCCGTCCAGGCCTGCGGGGTCTGCCACACGGATCTGCACTACCGGGAAGGCGCGATCAACGACGACTTCCCCTTCCTGCTCGGCCATGAGGCGGCAGGCACCATCGAGGCGATCGGCGCCGATGTCACCGATCTGGCCCCCGGCGACTACGTGGTGCTCGCCTGGCGGGCCCCCTGCGGAGCCTGCCGCTCCTGTGTGCGCGGCCGTCCCTGGTACTGCTTCGACTCACGCAACGCCGCCCACCCCATGACCCTTTTGGACGGCACTCCCCTGAGCCCCGCCCTGGGCATCGGCGCCTTCGCCGAGAAGACCCTCGTCGCCGCCGGGCAGGCGGTGAAGGTCGACCCGGCGGCCCGCCCCGAGGCCGCCGGGCTCATCGGCTGCGGGGTGATGGCGGGCTACGGGGCCGCCGTGAACACCGGCCGGGTGGGCCGCGGCGACACCGTGGCCGTGATCGGCTGCGGCGGCGTCGGCAACGCCGCCATCGCCGGTGCCTCGCTGGCGGGCGCGCGCCGCGTCATCGCCGTCGACATCGACGAGGCCAAGCTCGACGGGGCGACCCGGTTCGGTGCCACGCACACCGTCAACTCGCGTGGCACGGACCCGGTCGACGCGGTCCGCGAACTCACCGGCGGCTTCGGGGTCGACGTCGCGATCGACGCGGTCGGCACCCCGTCGACGTACAAGCAGGCCTTCTACATGCGCGATCACGCCGGTGTCCTCGTGCAGGTCGGGGTGCCCGACCCGGAGATGCGGATCGATCTGCCGCTGATCGACCTGTTCTCCCGCGGCGGCGCCCTCAAGTCCTCGTGGTACGGCGACTGTCTGCCGACCCGGGACTTCCCGATCCTCGTCGACCAGTACCTCAGCCGCCGCCTCGACCTCGGCGGCTTCGTCTCGGAGACCGTCACGCTCGACCAGGTCGAGGAGGCGTTCGGCAGGATGCAACGCGGTGAGGTGCTGCGTTCGGTGGTCGTCCTGTGAGCGGCCGTTCCGCGACACCGTGCGTCGTCGTCATCGGCGCGGGCATCGTCGGGTGTTCGCTCGCCGACGAGCTGACCGCCCGCGGCTGGACCGACGTGACGGTCCTCGAACAGGGCCCGCTGCCCGCCCCCGGCGGCTCGACCTCGCATGCGCCCGGCCTCGTCTTCCAGACAGGTCCGTCCAAGACCCTGTCCGCCTTCGCGACGTACACGGTCGAGAAGTTCGGGGCCCTGGAGGTGGACGGGCTGCCCTGTTTCAACCCGGTCGGCGGCCTGGAACTCGCCACCACGCCCGAGCGCTGGTCCGACCTGCACCGCAAGGCCGGATACGCCGCCTCCTGGGGCATCCGCGCGCAGCTGGTCGGTCCGGCCCGGTGCAAGGAGATGTGGCCGCTCATCGACGAGAGCAAGGTCCTCGGCGGGCTGCACACCCCTGACGACGGGCTCGCCCGAGCCGTGCTCGCCTGCCGCGCGCAGATCGAGCGGGCACGCGCGCGTGGCGCGCGTTTCCTCGACCGGCACACCGTGACCGGCGTGGAGCAGGAGGCAGGCCACGTCACCGCCGTCGTGACCGACCAGGGAACCTTCCCCGCCGATCACGTCGTGTCGGCGGCGGGTTTCTGGGGTCCGGTGATCGGGCGGATGGCCGGCGTCGACATACCTCTCCTGCCCCTCGCCCATCAGTATGCGAAGACCGCACCACTCCCCGAGCTCGCGGGCGTCAACGACCCGCGCACGGAGGCATCGAAGCCGATCCTCCGCTTCCAGGACCGCGATCTGTACTTCCGTGAGCACACCGACCGCATCGGCATCGGTTCCTACGCCCATCGGCCACTGCCCGTGGACGCCTTCACCGTCCCGGCGTACGACGACGCGGCGGACATGCCGTCCTCGTTCCCCTTCACCGAGGAGGATTTCGCGCCGAGTTGGGAGGACTGCGGATGGCTGCTGCCTTCGCTGCGCGGCACCGACGTCGCGGAGGGCTTCAACGGCGTCTTCTCCTTCACCCCGGACGGGATGCCGGTCCTCGGTGAGTCTCGTGCGCTGCACGGATTCTGGCTGGCCGAGGCGGTGTGGGTGACGCACTCCGCGGGCGTGGCCAAGGCGGTCGCCGAGTGGATGATCGACGGGCGGCCCTCCGTCGACGTACACGACTGCGACCTCACCCGCTTCGAGGACGCCCAGCGCTCCCCCGCGTACGTCACCGACCGCGGTGCACAGCAGTTCGCCGAGGTCTACGACGTCCTCCACCCGCTGCAGCCCATGGACCGGCCGAGGCCGCTGCGGGTGAGCCCCTTCCACGCCCGGCAGCAGGAGCTGGGCGCCGTCTTCCTGGAGGGCGGCGGCTGGGAACGCCCGCACTGGTACGAGGCGAACGCCCCGCTTCTCGCCGGCGTCGAGGTCCCCGAGCGTGACGCCTGGTCGGCCCGCCACTGGTCGCCGATCGCGGCCGCGGAGGCGCGGGCGACCCGAGAGAAGGTCGCCCTCTACGACATGACTCCCCTGCGCCGTCTGGAGGTCTCGGGCCGCGGTGCGCTCGCCTTCCTGCAGCGCATGACCTCGAACAACCTGGCCAAGAAGCCCGGCGCGGTGACGTACACCCTCCTCCTGGACGAGGCGGGCGGCATCCGCTCCGATCTCACGGTGGCCCGGCTCGCCCCGGATCGCTTCCAGGTCGGCGCCAACAGTCCGGCCGATCTCGACTGGCTCCTGCGTCATGCCCCCGACGACGTCCACCTGCGGGACATCACGTCGGGCACCTGCTGCATCGGGGTCTGGGGCCCGCTCGCCCGCGACCTCGTCCAGCCGCTCACCCGCGACGACTTCTCACACGAGGCGTTCCGCTATTTCCGGGCCAAGGAGACGTACATCGGGCACGTCCCGGTGACGGCGATGCGTCTGTCGTACGTCGGTGAGCTGGGCTGGGAGCTCTACACGAGCGCCGACACGGGGCTGCGCCTCTGGGACACCCTGTGGGAGGCGGGACAGGAGCACGGTGTGATCGCGGCCGGCCGCTCGGCGTTCAACAGCCTGCGCCTGGAGAAGGGGTACCGCGCCTGGGGCCATGACATGACCACCGAACACAATCCGTACGAGGCGGGTGTCGGCTTCGCCGTCCGCATGGACCGCGGCGACTTCGTGGGCCGGACCGCGCTCGAACAACTCGGCGCCCCCGCGCGCAAGCTGACCGCTCTCCTGCTCGACGATCCGGCCGCCGTGGTCCTCGGCAAGGAGCCGGTGCACGTCGGCGGGACACCGGCCGGGTACGTCACCAGCGCCTCGTACGGCTACACGCTGGGCCGCTGCGTCGCCTACGCGTGGCTGCCGCCGCTGGAGGCGGGCACGGGCGTGCACGTCGAGTACTTCGGCGAGAAGGTGCCCGCGACGGTCGCCGAAGAGCCGCTGTTCGACCCGAAGATGACCCGCATCCGCCGGTAGCGGCCCCACCGCCACAGACCCATCGGCTGTTCTGGAGGAAGCACTGTGTCCCCCACCTATGACGTGATCGTGATCGGCCTCGGCGGCATGGGCAGCGCCGCCGCCCACCACCTGTCCGCGCGCGGCGCCCGCGTCCTCGGCCTCGAGAAGTTCGGTCCCGTCCACAACCGAGGCTCCAGCCACGGCGGTTCCCGCATCACCCGGCAATCCTACTTCGAGGACCCCGCGTACGTACCGCTGCTCCTTCGCTCGTACGAGCTGTACGCACGCCTTGAGCGCGACACCGGCCGCGAGATCGCCACCCTGTGCGGAGGCGTGATGATCGGCCGCCCCGAGAGCCGCGCCGTCTCCGGTTCGCTGCTCTCCGCGCGGCAGTGGGACCTGCCCCACGAGATGCTCGACGCCCCCGAGATACGCCGCCGCTTCCCCACCCTCAGCCCGCGCGACGACGAAGTGGCGCTCTACGAAGCGCGAGCCGGGCTCGTCCGCCCCGAGAACACCGTCGCCGCCCATCTGCAGCTCGCCACGCAGCGGGGCGCCGACCTGCACTTCGAGGAGCCGATGACGCGCTGGGAGCCGTATCGGGGCGGCGTCCGCGTGCACACTCCCGAAGGCACCTACACCGCGGGGCAGTTGGTCATCTGCCCGGGGGCCTGGGCGCCGCGGCTCCTGACCGACATCGGAGTGCCCTTCACCATCGAGCGGCAGGTCATGTACTGGTTCCAGCCGACGGGCGGTGTGCGGCCCTTCCTGCCGCAGAACCACCCGATCTACATCTGGGAGGACGCGGACGACGTGCAGGTCTACGGCTTCCCGGCCATCGACGGGCCCGACCTCGGCGCCAAGGTCGCCTTCTTCCGCAAGGGCACGCCCTGCACACCCGAGAACATCGAGCGCACGGTCCACGAGCACGAGGTCGCCGCGATGGCGGAACACATGGCGGGCCACATCCCCTCCCTGCCGGGGCGGTTCCTCAAGGCCGCGACCTGCATGTACTCCAACTCGCCCGACGAACACTTCGTCATCGCCCGCCACCCGGCCCACCCGGAATCGGTCACCGTGGCCGCCGGGTTCTCCGGTCACGGCTTCAAGTTCGTGCCGGTCGTCGGCGAGATCGTCGCCGATCTGGCGCTGCGGGGCACCACCGATCACCCCATCGAGCTCTTCGACCCCAGCCGCCTGGCCGCCGCGCCCGCTTGAGGAGTACGCCACCGTGACGACGACCCCCGAGGCCCCGTCCGCCGCCAGCCTGATGACCACGCTGCCGGGCCACTTCTACACCGACCCCGAGATCTTCCGGCAGGAGCAGGAACGCGTCTTCGAAGCGCTCTGGTTCTGTGCGGTACGCGCCGCCGACCTCGACAAACCCGGCGCCTTTCGCACCGTCCAGGCAGGCCGCGAGAGCGTACTGATCACCCGCTCCCGTTCCGGGGAGCTGCGGGCCTTCCTCAACATCTGCCGGCACCGCGGGGCCCGGCTCTGCACCCAGGAGGCGGGCGAGGTACGCCGCGCGCTCCAATGCCCGTACCACGCGTGGACGTACGACCTCGACGGCAAGCTGATCGCCGCGCCGAACCTGGTGAAGATGCCCGACGTCGACCGCACCGCGTACGGCCTGGTCAAGGTCGCGCTGCGGGAGTGGCTCGGCTACGCCTGGGTGTGCCTGGCCGATGAACCGCCGTCCTTCGAGGAGACCGTCATCGGCGCGGCCGTGGAACGCCTGGGCGACGCGGCGTCCATAGAGCGCTACGGGATGGAATCGCTGGCCCTCGGACATCGCGTCACGTACGACGTGCGGGCCAACTGGAAGCTGATCGTCGAGAACTTCATGGAGTGCTATCACTGCGCGACCATCCACCCGGAACTCACCGATGTCCTGCCGGAGTTCGCGGACGGATTCGCCGCCCAGTACTACATCGGGCACGGTGCCTCCTTCGGCGAGGAGGTCAGCGGGTTCACCGTCGACGGCGGCCCGGGCTTCGACCGGCTCCCCGAGGTCGCCGAGGACCAGGACCGCCGCTACTACGCGATCACGATCAAGCCGACGGTCTTCATCAACCTCGTCCCCGACCATGTGATCCTGCACCGGATGTTCCCGCTGGCCGAGGACCGCACGGTCGTCGAGTGCGACTGGCTGTACGCACACGAGGTCGTCGCGTCCGGCGTCGACCTCACCAGGTCGGTGGAGCTCTTCCACCGGGTCAACGAACAGGACTTCGAGGCCTGCGAGCGCACCCAGCCCGCGATGGCGTCACGCGCCTACCGCGGGGGTGGGGTGCTCGTGCCGACCGAGCACCACATCGGCCTCTTCCACGAGTGGCTGGCCGACCGGCTGGCCTAGGGAGCCGGTCAGCTGGCCCAGGGGCCCGGTCAGGGGGTGGGCGCCGGACGCTTGTACATGCGCGTCGCCGTGATCTCCCCGTGCACGGTCTCCTCGGCCGGGTCCTGCTGCGGCAGACCCGGCCGCAGGTGCTCCTCGACGCTGATGTACTTCAGGCCCGCGCGCAGGTCCGCGTCGTTCCGCAAGCGGATGACCAGCGGGAACTCCGCGAGCGCCGTCGTGTCGAACAGGCCGGTGGTGTAGAGCAGCTGCACTCCGAGCGCGTCCGAAACGGCCCGCTGGAGTTCCAGGAGGTACGTGGCGTTGGCGCGGCCGATGGGGTTGTCGAGGAAGAGTGTGCCGGCGTGCCGGTGCTTGTCGCGGCCCCGGTCGTTGCTGCGCAGGGCGGCCATCGTGCAGTACAGGGCGATGGCCGCGGTGAGCAGCTGCCCGCCGGAGAAGACGTCGCCCATCTGGCCGACCGGCACCCGCTCGGCGCGCAGCACGGCGTCCGGCTTGAGGATCTCGACGGCGATGCCGCGCGGCTCAAGGGCGGCCTGAACTCCGCGAAGGAGCAAGGACATGCCGTCCCGTCGCAGGTCGGAGTTCTTCTTGACCGCGGCCCGTGTCGCCTCGTCGATGACCTCACCGAGGCGCTCGGTCAGCGTCGCCTGGTCGGGCTCCTCGAAGCGGACGCGCAGGAACTCCTGGCCGGACCACTCCCCCAAGCCCTCGGGCAGCTGGGAGAGGCGCTGCGCGGAGCGGAGCGTGGCGAGCGAGGACTCCACGAGGCCGCGCAGGCGGTCCACGATGCTGTCGCGGTTGCGCTCCAGCTGCTCCAGCTCGTCGGTGAGCACACGCAGCCTGGGCGCGAAGGCGTCGGCCCACTTCTTGGCGTGCTCCGGCAGCGCGGAGGCGGGCAGTTCGCGGATCTGCTGGCGGGCGGGGGTGCGCACCTGCTCGTAGCGGGTGGAGTTCGCGTGCCGTACGAGGATGTCGCTGGCCTCGCGGACGGCGGCCTCGGCAGTGGAGAGGTCGGCGGCGCAGCCGCGCAAGGAGCGCCGGGCCTCGGACGCGGCCTTGCGGGCCTCTTCGAGGGTGCCGGGGTAGGGATCGGGCTCTTCGGCGGCCGCGGCGCCCTCGGTGTCCTGGTGCTGCTCGCGCAGGAGGTCCCGCAGGAGGGCCGCGGTCTCGTCGAAGCCGCCGGCCGCGTCCTCGGTGGCGCGGTGGGCGTGCAGCAGGGTGGCGTGCGCGTCCTTGGCCTGGCTCAACGCATCGGTGTGAGCGGCCAGTTCGGCGGTGGCGGTGCGCAGGAGGGCCTGCGCCTGCTCGGCGTCGGCGGGGACCAGCTCTTCGGGAAGCTCGGTGTGCGCTTCGGCGTCGTCCTGCGGGGCGAGCCGCTCGGCCTCGCCGCGCAGCCTGCCGAGCTGCTCGCTCGCGGCGGAGGCGCGGGTCTCGATGAGCTGGACCTGGGCCTCGGCGCGCGCGGACGCGGCCTGCCGGGAGGGGCCGTCGGAGCCGTCCGTGCCTTCCAGGAGCAGGGCGGCGCGGGTGCGGACCTTGTTGCTGAGCCGGTCGAGTTCGGCGAGGGCGCCGCTCTCGTCGCTCTCGGCGCGAGCCTGTTCGGCGCGCAGGTCGGCGCCGACGCCGACCTTCTCGTAAAGCTGGGAGGCGGCGCGGTAGGCCTCGCGGAGGGCGGGCAGCGACGACTTGGGGGCTGCGGTGTCCTGGTCCTCGGGCACGTCCTCCGGGGCGCCCGCGATCTCGGCGCGCTCGGCGCGCAGGGCGCGGGCGGTGCGGCGGGCGTCGTCGGCGGCGCGCTGGGCGGCGCGCCGGTCCTCGTCGGCGGCGCGGGCACGGTCCAGGCAGGTCTGGGCGCGGGCCTCCGACTCGACGGCGTCATCGGCCAGTTCGCGCAGCTTCGTCTGCCAGCCCGCACGCTCGCGCAGGCGGAACGCGAGACCGGCGAGTGCGTCGGCGACGCGCCGCGCGCGCTGGGCGGCCTCCTGTCGCTCGTCACGCGCGCGTGCCGCTTCGGCTGCCGCCTCGTCGGCCTCGGCCCGGACCGTGCGGGCCTCGGCGAGTTCGGCCTCGGCCTCTTCGGCGAAGGCGCGGGCGCTGCGTGCGGCGGCGGCGAGCTCTTCGATGCGTCCGGCGGGGCAGCCGCCGCGCCAGGAGGCGAGCCGTGCGGCGAGCTCGCGGTCCTTGGTGAGGCGCGCGGCGAGCGTCCGGATCTCCTCGTCGCGCCGCGTCGCCCGGGTGCGGAGTGCCTGCCGCTCCTCGTCGGCGGCGTGTTCGTCGTGCATGGCGGGGTTCGGCGGCACGAGGAAGACGCTGCCGTCGGCGCCGCCGCCGGCGTCCTCGCCCGGTGTCGGGGCGAGGAGGGCGGCCGCGGTGCCCACGGCCACGGCGGAGCGGGGCAGCAGGGCGGCGCCGGCGAGCGCCTCGCGGGCTCGTGCGTGGGTGGCGGGGTCGGTGATGACGACGCCGTCGACCAGTTCGGGCCTGGCGGCGAGCACGCGCGCGTGGTCGGTGGGGTCGACGGCCTGCGCGAGGTAGCGCCAGCCGGGCAGCGCGGGGATGCCGTGCTCGCCGAGGAACTCGACGGTGGCCAGGACGTCGGGCCCCGGCGGGAGAAGGCCGCCGTCACCGAGTGCGCCCAGGATGCGGGAGTCGTCGGCGGCGGCGGTCCGCAGTTCGAAGAGCTGCCGCTCGGCGGATGCGACCCCGTCCTCCAGGAGGGTGCGGAGGTCGTCGGCGCTGCGGTCGAGCTCGGTGAGGGAGAGCGCGCCGTCGATCAGGGTGCGGGTGCCGGAGGCGGCGGCCTCGTCCTCCCGCTCGCCGCTGCCGCCCGTCTCCGCGGCCCCCCGACGAGGCTGCGGCACCCCGCCCTGGGGGCTCGCCCCGGGAAGGCCGAGCAGCTCGGCGAGGCGCTCGTCCCCGGCGATCGACTCGGCCGCCCGGCGCTCGGCGTCGTACGCGTGCTCGGCCGCGTCCGCGGCGTCCGACGCGCGGGCCGCGGTGAGTTCGGCGCGGGCCTCGGCCGCGGCTGCCTCCTTGGCGTGCTCGGTGGCGCGCAGGGAAGTCTCGCGGGCAGTGTCCCAGGCGGCGGCCGCGCTCTTCTCGGCGTCGCTGGCGGCCAGCGCGGCGCGCGCGGGGTCGGCGTCCGGCGCGGTGTCGTCGAGCCAGCCCGCGCGGACGGCCTCCGCGGTCTCCTGCTCGACTTCCGAGAGGCGCTGACGGAGGTGCCCGGCCTCGCTGCGGGCGCGCTGCGCCTCGGTCGCGGCGACGGTGGCGTCGCGGTGGGCGGCCTCGCCGGTCTCCTGGAGCGCGGCCGAGCGCTCCTCCTCCTCGTTCGCGAGCGACTCGGCGCCCTCGGCGGCGGTGTGCAGCACACGGACGAGATCGGCCGCCGCCTTGGCGCGGGCGGCAAGGGCGGGCGCCGCGTCCCGCTCGGCCTCCAGGATCGCGGAGGCCACGCGCGCGGAGCGGTCGGCGGCCGCACGGTGGCGCAGAACGGCCTCGGCCGCCTGCCAGGCGGAGTGCAGCTGACGCGCGTCGGCCAGCTCGCGGCGTTGGGCGGCAGCGGCCTTCTCCGCGACGGTGAGCGCCAAGGAGGCGTGCCGGAAGGCGAGTTCGGCGGAGATCAGGGCGGACCTGCCGCGTGCCTCCTCCGCCGTGGTGACGGTCTGCGCGGCGGCGGTGACCCGCTCGGCGAGTTCTCCCGCGCGGCTCCGCTCGGCGACAGCGCGGGCGGAGAGGCGGCGGGCGAGCGTGCGGGTGCGCCGCTCGGCTCCCGCGTGCACGTCACGCGCACGCTCGCGGGTGTCGGCGGCGTCGACGATGCGGCCGAGCAGGTCGACGGAGCCCGCGGTGAAGTCCCGCTCGGCGATGAGTTCGGAGCGGCGGCCCAGCTTGTTGCCGAAGCCGTGCACGAGGTCGGCGAGGCCGTCCGTGTCGCGGGTGTCCGTGACGGCGCGCAGCAGCAGGTCGGTGAAGTCGGAGTCCTTCTTGACCGCGAAGAGACCCGCGGCCTCGCCCTCGTCGGCGTTCATCTCGCGCTGGTAGCGGAAGAGTTCGGGGTCGAGGCCCAGGTCGCCGAGGTGTTCGTTCCAGCGGTCGTGGATCTCCTCCCAGTGCACTTCGAGGTGGGGGTACGCCTTGCCCGCCTCGGTCAGCGCGTCACGGAAGCCCTTCATGGTGCGCCGCCGCCCCTGGGCGCCCGAAGCGCCTTCCACGGAGGGGCGTACGGCGGTGGACTCGGCGACCGGCAGCGAGTCCAGGCTCATGCCCGGTCCCGGCCGGAAGGAGTACCACGCCTCGGCGAACTTCCGCGGGTCGTTCGAGACCTGCCGCCCGCGCCACTCGCTGACCTTGCCGACGACGACGCACTCGCCTGTCAGGGTGTGCTGCCATTCCAGGGCGACGTGCCCGCAGTCGTCGGCGAGCAGGAACTTGCGCAGCACTCCGGAGCTGGCGCCGCCCAGGGTGTTCCGGTGGCCGGGCAGCATCACCGAGAAGATCAGCTTGAGCAGGACGGACTTGCCGCCGCCGTTCTCCAGGAAGAGCACGCCCGCGGGTGCGGGGCGGCGCGGGGGGCCGACCGGCTCGTCCTCGAAGAACTCCGCCTGGGCGGGCGCCGGGTCGGGCACTTCCGCGCCGACGCCGCGCAGGTCAAGCACGGTGTCGGCGTAGCGTGCACCGGCTGGGCCGATGGAGTAGAGGCGGACCCTGGACAGCTCGTACATGGCGGCGGACTCTCGTCGTAAGTCGTGGGGGACGGCGGGAAGGTGGGGGGCGGGGCGAGAGACGTCAGGAGTGGAAGGGCAGCCCCGCGTCGGCGGCCAGCTCCAGATCGTCGGTCTCTTCGGGGGGCAGCAGGGTCGCGGACCCGTCCGTGACGGGCACGATGCCGAGTTCCAGGAGTTCGGCCATGGCGGCGCCGCCCGCCATGTCGCGCACCTGCAGCTGATAGCGGGCCGTGGTGCGGTACGTGCCCCCGGAGTCGTCGCCCGTGCGCTGCAGGAACCCGGAGTCGGTGAGGAACGCGACGGCCTTGCCGATGATCCCGGTGGTCGATCCGGCGAGGCGTCGGGCGTCCTTGGTGGCGCCCGTCGAGCTGCGCCGTGCCCAAATCCGCCAGGCCGCCTCCAGACCGGGGGTGTCGGTGGCCGGGTCGGAGTTCTCGCCCTGCTCCTCGGCGCGCTCCTCCAGGCGGTGGCAGGCCTGTCGTACGAAGGCGTCGACGCCGTTGACCGTGACGCGTCCGATGTAGCCGTCGTCGGCGAGGTCCTCGGGGCGCGGGAACGCCAGGGCGGCGACGGCGAGATGGGCCAGTCCGTGCAGGAAGCGGTCGGTGGAGTCGGCGGCCGTCCGGCGTGCGTAGTCGCCCATGCGGACGGCGAACACGGAGTCCTCGGCAGCCGTCACGGCCATTCCCGCGCGCGGGGACACCTCCAGGACGACGAGCCCGAGCCCGGCGGCGACGGCGTCGGCGAGCCGCGCGAAGGGCGGGTCCTCGCGGTACCTGCGCAGCAGTTCGGCGTACTCCTGGTCGCGTGCCGGCTGGAGTTTGGGCTGGAGTCCGAAGGCGACGAGGCGTGCCGCGTCGGCGGCGTCGGCCGGGGTGATGGGGGCGGTCGCCGCGGGCGCCGCCGTCGCGTCCGGCTCGCCCCACGCGGCGTGCTCTGCGGGGTGCTCGGTCACGGCTTGTGCTCCTTGCGGCGGTTGAACGGAAGAGGGTGGCGGGGGTCGGGGGTGCTCACGAGCGTCTCGGGAGTGCTCACGCGCCCTCCGTCCGGCCGGCCGCCATGCCGGCGGCGTCGAGCAGCGCCGTGCCCACGATGAGGTCGGCGCCGCCGAACTCAGGGTCGTCGAGCTGGGCGCCGTCGTCCACGGCGAACAGGAGCTTCTCCTCGCCCTGGCGGTAGGCGGTGCCGACCGGCGGGCTGGCCGCGTGGACGGCGAGGAGGGCGACCAGATAGGGCAGTTCGGTGTCACGTCGGCGCGCGTCGGCGAGCAGTCCGGAGAGGCGCCTCGGCGCGTCCGCCGGCAGGTCGAGCAGCTCCATGGCGTCGGCGAGCTGTTCCTCGCTGAAGCGGCTGTCGTCGGGGGTGGCGATGAGGTCGGGCTCGGGCATCTCCATGCCCAGGTGCTCCCGCTCCTGCGGCGGCGTGAGCAGTATGTCCACCAGGTCACCGACGCGGACGGACACGGGTGTGCGCAGCCCCGTCCCGCGCGCGAAGAACGCGCCCGTCACACGGCTCGCCTGCTCGACCGGAAGGGGCAGGAGGGGAGCGACGAGCTGGCCGTACAGATCGAGGCCGGTGCGTGCGGTGGGGGCCGCGAAGGCCTGGCGGTCCTGCTCGGCGCGGAACAGCGGGCCCGCTTCGAGGAGCCGGGACTGGAGTTGTGTGTGGCGGCGGATGCAGTCCTTGACGATGTCGACGAGCTCGGCGGCGCGGCGCTTGTGCTCGGGGTCCTCTGACTCGTCGCGCGCCTTGCGGATGTTCGTCAGGATCGCGTTCTCGTGCCGATAACGGTCGGCGACGTGGTCGAGCGCCTCCGCGATCATGTCGGGGACGGCCCGGAGCCAGTCGACCGCGCGGACGTTGCGCCGGGTGGCGTCCAGGGCTCTGCGGAGCGTCTCCGAGTACTGCACCGTCCGATAGCGCGCCTGCTCGGCGGCGAGCTGGGCGTCGGCGAGGCGTCCGCGGCTGATGAGCACCTCGAGCTTCACCTCGGCGGCGATCTGGGCGCTGGTGACGTCGGTGTCGAGGGCGCCCACGAGGACGTTGACCGCCTCGTCCGTCGTACGGAGGTAGACACCGCCCCCGTACCCGGGCACCTCTTCGATGAGCTTGAAGTCGTAGTCCCTGCGCACATAGGTGCCGTCGGGCGCGAAGGTGCCGTACACCGCGCGGAAGCCGCGGTCGACACTGCCGACGTTGATCAGGTTCTCCAGGACCCAGCGGGCGACGCGCTCGTGCTCGGCCACGGGGCGGCGGGGCGCCTGGGCCCCGACGCGCGGCAGCAGCCTGGCCACTATCTGCTCGTGATCGGCGCCGGTGTCGAAGTCCATGTTGAGGGTGACGAGGTCGATGGCGGAGAGGGCCACCTCCGCCATCGCGTACACCGAGTACTCGCCCGCGAGGTTGGCCTTGCGCACGTCCAGGTCGTGCAGCGGCGCCGTGCAGGCGAGCGCGCGGAGCCGCCGCGCCAGGCCCTCGTCGGCGGCCGGGCCCAGAGCGGGCCTCGGCCCCGCGCTGAGCTGGGGCGGAGCGGTGTCCGTAACGGCAGGCGAAGTCACGCTGCACAGACTAGATCCTCGGTCTGACAACGGTCGAAACGGCGCAGATCTGGCAGCGCCCTTCGCCGGTCCGTCCGGGGGTCAGCCGCCCGCCCGCTCGCCCTGCGCCACGCGGCTGCCGTAGACCTCGACGAGGCCGCGCAGCGAGTCGTCCAGGTAGACCGCGAGGAGCCGCTCGGCCTCCGTGGCGTCGCCCTCCTGGAGGGTCTGCAGTATCTGCCGGTTGCGCGCGAGGTAGGGCTCATGCAGGCGGCGCGGATCGTCCACCACATGGAAGGCCAGGCGGAGTTCGGCGAAGACGCTGCGCATCACCTCGTCGGTGCGGGCGCTTCCGGCGAGCGCGACCAGCTCCCGGTGGAAGTGGATGTTGGCGGTGGAGACGCCCTTCCACTTGCGCTCACGGGCCGCCTTCGTGCCGTCGGCGACGGCGCTCGCGAGGCCGTCGAGGACGAAGGGCGGATCGCCGAGACCGCGGACGACCGCGCATTCCACCAGACGTCGGGTGCGGTAAATGTCCTCGACGTCCCCAATCGTGAGAACTCGGACAAATACCCCGCGGTTGAGCTGGTGGACCAACAGGCGCTCGTGCGTGAGGAGGCGGAAGGCCTCGCGCAGCGTATTGCGCGAGACGCCGAGCGCGCCGCCGATGCTGTCCTCCGACAGGCGCACTCCCGGCGGGAAGTACCCCTCGGCGATGCGGCTCCGGAGGATGTCCGACACCCGCTCCGCGGTACTGGTGCGCCCCAGGAGCGCACGGTCGTCGGCCAGTCCGCTCGGGTCAGCCATTCCCTCAGCCATGCCCGGATTCAATCGCAGATACAAGAACGAGACAACATGGGTATTGAGGGATCGTTCAACGATCCCCTACCTTGGCGGGCACGGCACAGTCCCCCCTCCTGCGAGGTGCCCATGAGCACACCCCCACCGCCACAGACCCTGTCGACCGACACCCGCCCCACGGACGGCGAACCCGCCGACGGCGGTGGCGCGTTCGGCTGGCTGCGCGCCCTCGGCCCGCGCGGCCGCCGCGCCTTCGCGGGCGCCTTCGGCGGCTACGCCCTCGACTCCTACGACTACTTCACGCTGCCGCTGAGCATGGTCGCGATCGCCGCGTACTTCGGCCTGGACAGCGGACAGACGGGCCTGCTCACCACGGTCACCCTGGTCGTCTCCGCCATCGGCGGCGCGATCGCCGGGGTGGTCGCGGACCGGATCGGCCGCGTCAAGGCGCTGATGATCACGGTCATCACGTACGCCGTCTTCACCGTCGCCTGCGGCTTCGCGCCCAACTACGAGACGCTGCTGGTCTTCCGCGCCCTCCAGGGCCTCGGTTTCGGCGGCGAGTGGGCGGTCGGGGCGATCCTGGTCGCCGAGTACGCCACCGCCAAGAACCGCGGCCGCACGCTCGGCGCGATCCAGAGCTCCTGGGCGATCGGCTGGGCGCTCGCGGTGATCGTCTACACCCTGGTGTTCCAGTTCCTCGACGAGGACATCGCCTGGCGTGTGATGTTCTGGACCGGCGCACTGCCCGCCCTCCTCGTCGTCTACGTACGCCGCAACGTCCACGACGCCCCGGAGGCGGCCGAGGAGCGCAAGAAGAGCGCGCACAAGGGGTCGTTCACCGCGATCTTCAAGCCCGGTCTCCTGCGCATCACCCTCTTCGCGGTCCTGCTCTCCACCGGCGTGCAGGGCGGCTACTACACGCTCGCGACCTGGGTGCCCACGTACCTGAAGACCGAGCGCGGACTCACGGTGGTCGGCACCGGCGGATACCTCGCGTTCCTGATCTCCGGTGCCTTCATCGGTTATCTGGCCGGCGGCTATCTCACCGATGTACTCGGTCGCAAACGCAACATCACGCTCTTCGCGTTCCTCTCCGCGGCCAGCATCCTGGCCTACACGAACATCCCGGACGGGGCCAACGGCCTTCTCCTTGTGCTCGGTTTCCCGCTCGGCTTCTGTATGTCGGCCATTTTCAGCGGCTTCGGTTCTTTCCTCAGCGAGCTCTACCCGGCAGCCGTGCGCGGCACGGGGCAGGGCTTCACGTACAACACCGGACGCGCCGTGGGCGCCGTGTTCCCCACCATGGTCGGTTTCATGGCCGACAGCTGGGGCGTGGGCGGTGCGCTGGTCTTCGGCGCGCTGGGCTACGGCATCGCCGTGCTCGCGCTGTTCGGACTGCCCGAGACGCGCGGGAAGGAGCTGACATGAGCCCCTCGGTCACTGCCTCGCACAGCCCCGCGGAGGCCCGCGCGCTCTTCCGCGCGGGCACGAGCGGCCCGACAGCGGGCTGGGCGGCCGGCCACACCCAGGCCAATCTGATCGCCGTGCCCGCAGACTGGGCGTACGACATGCTCCTGTTCTGCCAGCGCAACCCGAAGCCCTGCCCGGTGCTCGACGTGACGGACGCGGGCTCCTGGACCACGCCCCTCGCACCGGACGCCGATCTGCGGACGGATCTGCCGCGCTACCGGGTGTGGCGGGACGGCGAGTTGGCCGACGAGCCCACGGACGTGGTCGAGCACTGGCGGGACGACCTGGTGTCGTTCCTCATCGGCTGCAGCTTCACCTTCGAGTGGGCGCTGACGGAGTCCGGCGTCCCGATGCGCCATGTCGAGCAGGGCCGCAACGTCTCCATGTACGTGACCGCGCGCCCCTGCCGCCCGGCGGGCCGCCTGCACGGACCCATGGTGGTGTCGATGCGCCACGTTCCGCCCGAGCACCTCTCGGCGGCGATCAGAGAGACCTCGCTGCTGCCCGCGGTGCACGGCGGGCCGGTGCACTGCGGGGACCCCGCGGGGCTCGGCATCGACGACCTGACCCGGCCCGACTTCGGTGATCCGGTGGCCGCCGAGCCCGGTGACATACCGGTGTTCTGGGCGTGCGGGGTTACACCCCAGGCGGCGGTGATGGCCTCGCGGCCGCCGTTCGCGATCACGCACGCGCCGGGCCAGATGTTCGTCACCGACGCCCGCGACGAGCAGTACCGGGTGGCCTGAGCGGCCGCCGAACGGAAACAGGAGATCTACGGAGATGACGCAAGCCTCGATCGACGCCGTGATCGATCTCAACGCCGACCTCGGTGAGGGCTTCGGCCGCTGGCGCCTGACCGACGACGAAGAGCTGCTCTCCGTCGTCACCAGCGCCAATGTGGCCTGCGGCTTCCACGCCGGGGACGCCGTCACCATGCGCCGCGTGTGTGAACAGGCCGCCGCGCGCGGCGTACGCGTCGGCGCCCAGGTCTCCTACCGCGACCTGGCGGGCTTCGGGCGCCGCTCCATGGACGTGCCCTCCGACGAACTGGCGGCCGAAGTGGCCTACCAGATCGGCGCCCTGGAGGTCTTCGCGCGGGCGGCGGGCACGCGCGTGTCGTACGTGAAGCCGCACGGCGCGCTCTACAACCGCGTCGTCCACGACGAGGACCAGGCACGCGCCGTCGTCGACGGGGTCCTGCTCGCGGATGACACGCTGCCCGTCCTCGGGCTGCCGGGATCGCGCTTCCTCGAGGTGGCAGACAAGGCCGGACTGCCGGTCGTCACCGAGGCGTTCGCGGACCGCGCGTACACCCCGGAGGGCACCCTCGTGCCGCGCGGCAGCGAGGGTGCCGTCATCACGGAGGCGGACGTCGTCGTCGAACGCTCCGTGGGCATGGCCCGGTCGGGATCCGTCACCGCTCTGGACGGCCGGCGGATCGGCGTCCGCGCGCGCTCGCTGTGCCTGCACGGCGACACCCCGGGTGCGGTGGCGCTGGCCCGGCAGGTCCGGGCGCGCCTCGAGGGCGCGGGCGTGCGGGTGGAGGCCTTCACGTGAGGGTGCTTCCGGTCGGCGATCTGGCGCTGCTCGTGGAACTCGCCGACGGCGACGAGGCGCAGGCGCTCCACGCCGAGTTGCTGCGCCGCAGGGCCGCGGGCCTGATCCGCGTACGGGAGATCGTGCCCGCTGCCCGCACGGTGCTCCTGGACGGCCTTGACGACCCCGGCCGCGTCGGCGCGGAGCTCGCCGCCCTGGAGATACCGCCGCTGTCGGCGCGCGCCGAGGAAGTACGGGAGATCCCGGTCCGCTACGACGGGCCCGATCTGGCCGATGTGGCAGCGCACTGGGGGGTGCCGGTGACGGAGGTGGCGCGGATCCACGCGGCGGCCGAATTCCGGGTCGCCTTCTGCGGGTTCGCGCCCGGCTTCGGCTATCTCACCGGGCTGCCGGAGCGCTATCACGTGCCTCGCCGGGCCACCCCACGTACGAGCGTCCCGGCCGGCAGCGTCGCCCTCGCGGGGCCGTACACGGGGATGTACCCGCGCTCGTCGCCGGGCGGCTGGCAGTTGATCGGTACGACCGATGCCGTGCTGTGGGACCACGCGCGCGTGCCCGCCGCGCTGCTCACCCCCGGCGTCCGGGTGCGCTTCGTGCCCGTTCCCTGCACGCCGGGCTCGCACGTACCCGGCCCGGAGACACGATGACCTCGGAGACACGATGACCGACCGTGCTTTCGCCGTCGTCCGGGCCGGTGCGCTGACCACCGTGCAGGATCAGGGCCGTCCCGGGCACGCGCACCTCGGAGTGCCGCGCTCCGGGGCTCTCGATCCGGCCGCGGCCCGCCTCGCCAACCGCCTCGTCGGCAACCCGTCCGACGCCGCCGTCCTGGAGACCACGCTCAACGGCTGCTCCGTGCGGCCGCGTTGCGCGGTGACGGTGGCGGTCGTGGGGGCGCCCTGCCCGGTGACGGTCGACGGCCGCCCGGTGGCATGGGGCGCGCCCGTGCGGGTACCGGCCGGTGCGCTGCTCGATGTCTCCGCGGCGGTCTCCGGAGTACGTTGCTATGTCGCGTTCAGTGGCGGGGTGGCCGCCGACCCGGTCCTCGCCAGCCGCTCCACCGACCTGCTCTCGGGACTCGGCCCTCCCCCGCTCGCGGACGGGACCGTCATCCCCCTGGGGGAGGCCGCCGGACCCCACGCGCGCGTGGACACCGTCCCGCACCCCGCGCCGCCCCGCGAGCTGATCCTGCGGGTGACGCCGGGTCCGCGCGCCGACTGGTTCACTCCCGCGGCCCTGCGCACGCTGACCACGCGCGCGTACCGGGTGTCCTCGGCGAGCAACCGCATCGGCCTGCGCACCGAAGGACCTTCTCTGGAGCGGGCGTTCACCGGTGAACTCCCCAGCGAGGGCATGGTCCTGGGTGCCATCCAGGTGCCGCCCGACGGCCGGCCCGTGGTGTTCCTCGCCGACCACCCGACGACCGGGGGCTATCCGGTGATCGCGGTGGTCAGGGAGTCCGATCTGGCCGGCGCGGCGCAGGCGGTACCGGGGACGCCGGTGCGCTTCGTCCCGGCGGCACGACGCTGAGGGCCGGGGCGCGCCGGTCACACCTCGGCGGCGTCGGGATCGATCCTGCTCCGTACCGCGGTCTGCACCTCGTCCTCCTCGGCGGGGTCCGCGGCGAGCCTTCTGAGCTGGGTGACCACGCGGGCGTCGCCGGTCTCGGCGTGCCGGGCGGCGACCTCGCGGGTGGACTCCTCGCAGTCCCACAGGCACTCGACGGCGAATCCGGCGGCGAAGGAGGGGTCAGTGGCGGCGAGCGCGCGGGCCGCGCGGCCGCGCAGGTGGGAGGAGGCGGTCTCGCGGTAGACGTGGCGAAGGACGGGGGCCGCGCAGGCGATGCCGAGCCGTCCCGCGCCGTCGACGAGTGTCCAGAGGGTCGGCGCGTCCGGGCCTTCGCCGCGGACGGCCTCGCGGAGGGCGGCGAGCACGAGCTTGCTGTCCTGGGCGCCGCCTCTGCAGGCGAGCACCCGTCCGGCGGCGGCGCCGAGGGCGTCGGGCCGCTGGGCCCAGCGGCGGGCCCGCTCCACGGCGGCGACGCTGCGCATCCGTTCGAAGGCCTCCGCCGCGGCGTCCACGACGGCCCGTGACGGGCTCTGGACCGCGAACTCGATGAGGTCGAACACGTCGGGGTCATGGGCGTCGGCGAGGTAGCGCAGGGCCGTGCCGCGCGCTCCGTCGGAGCCGTTGCGGGCGGCTTCGAGGATCTCGGCACGATCCTCGGGCCCGGCGACCGCGCTCAGGCAGCGGGCCGCGGGCACATGCAGGACGGCGCCGCGTTCGAGCCCTTCCTGCGCCCAGTCGAAGACGGCCTGGACGCTCCAGCCGGGGCGCGGCCCCGAGGGGCGCATCTGGCGCTGCCAGCGGTCGAAGGAGCCCTGTTCCCGTGCGGCGCGCACGCGGGCGCCGACGGCCTCCCGGGGGTCCTCCTCCCACAGCCGCCAGGGCCGGGGCTCATAGGCGTCGCGCACGACGGCCGCCAGTTCGGCCTCGCCCTCCGTGTCCGAGGGGAATCTGGCCAGCACGGGCACGGCGAGGGCGCGCAGGCCCGCGTCGTCGTCACGCAGCGCCAGTTCGTCCAGGGCCCAGGCCCAGTTGGTGCCGAAGGCCGCGTACCGGCGCAGCAGTTCGAGGGCGTCATGCCTGCCGTACGAGGCGAGGTGCCCCAGGACGGCGAGCGCGAGGCCGGTGCGTGAGTCGTCCGTGTTCAGGACGTCCTCGGGGTCGAAGAGATGCCGCTCGATCTCCTCGATCCCGCCACGGAGATCGAGGTAGAGCCTGGCGTAGTAGAGGGAGCGGTTCTCGACCTGCCAGTCGTGGCGTGGGTCGTGGAGCACGCAGGTCTCCAGGGCGGCGAGCGCCTCGGATCGGGGTGCGGTGAGTGCGTGCAGGGTGCCGTCGCCGCGGCCCCGCTGCAGCAGGCCGAGCAGCGTACCGCTGGGCGCTATGACCGGATCGAACATGGGAAACAGCCTCACATCAAGCGTCGACGCAACCGGGAATCGTGAATTACCTGGCCGTGCGCCAACACGTCGGGCCGCCCGCCGTCTCTTGCTTGCTGTAGACCATCTTCCTCTGCCTCTCGTCGGTGGCCCGCGGGGATTCCGGACGGAAGGTCCGGGGGCGGGCCGCTCACGGTCCGCGCGGTGCGGCAACTCCTGCCCCACCGTCGCGTCCGTGAATCACGTCGTCATGATGACCCAGCGGTTCAGCCCGCCGCGACCACATTTCCAGCGCCCCCGTTGTTGCTGGTCAGGTACCCCGCTCAGGCCGCCCCGAACAGGCCGAGCAGCTCCGTCTTGGCGAACATCCGGGCGGTGTCCACCGCCGACGGTGTGCCCGCTGTCGGATCCGCTCCTCCGTCGAGCAGCGCCCGGATCACCGCGTCCTCGCCCTTGAAGACGGCGCCGGCGAGCGGCGTCTGCCCCCGGTCGTTGGCACGGTTGGCGTCACCGCCCCGCTCCAGGAGCGCCCGGACCGCGTCCGCGTGGCCGTGGTAGGCGGCGAGCATCACGAGCGAGTCGCCGCTGTCGTTGGTGAGGTTCGCCGGAACGCCTGCGTCCACATACGCGGCGAGGGCCGCGGTGTCGCCCTGGCGCGCCAGATCGAAGATCTTGGTCGCCAGCTCCACGACTTCCGGGTCGGGGGCTTCGCTCATGGACCAGACCGCCTTTCGACTGCGGGGTGACTCAGAGGGTGCGTACGGCGCCCAGTGCAGCCGTACGAGTGAATCGACAGGGTACTGCCCGTCCGGGCACATGACGGGGCGCGCCCGCGGCAAAGATCACGAAGGCACCCGGACGACTCCCGAAGGCGCACGCGGGAGGCCCATCAGGCCTCCGCCATTCGAGGGAAATCCGTGAAAATTCCCCCATTTGCACCTTTTATCGTATGGATACATGCTGTGAACCTGGAACAACTCATGGTGACTGTCCCCACCAACCAGGAGAACCGTCATGATCCTTTCCATCTCGGGCGTCGTACTGCTCGGCATCATCGTCTTCCTGTTCTTCCGCAAGGACGGGCTCAAGGCGTCCCACGCCGTGGTCTGCGCGCTCTTCGGCTTCTTCATGGCGGGCACCGCCATCGCCCCGAGCATCAAGGCCGGCAGCGCGAGCCTGGCGAGCCTCCTCGGCGGGATCAAGTTCTGACGCCTCCTGCCCCCTGCAGCACTTCGTTCGCACCATCTGGAGACTGACGTGGCCCGGCGCCCCCTCCCCCGCATCCTGAGCAACGGCACCGCCTCGATCGCCCGCAGCCGGGAGTTCGCGAGGTCGGCCGCCGACAGCGCCACCGATGTCCTCCACCCGCTGATCACGATCACTCGTGGACTGCGCCGGCTGGCAGGGGCCGGGCGGCGCAAGTGGGCCGACACCCCCAAGGACCGGCGCGGCCCGCTGCTGTTCCTCGTGGCCTCCGTGATCCTGGTCGTGACCCTCATGCCGTACGGCCCGCTGCTCGCCGCCATCTGCCTGATGGCGGCCGCCGCGTGGACCGGCCGGGAACGCACGGAGCCGGCCCCCACCGGCCCCGACGAGGCGCAGACCCAGCGGCTGCAGTCCCTCTACGAAGCGCTCGTGCCGTACTTCTCGGTCCCCGAGGACCCGGCGCCTCTCTTCGCGCACGGCGGAGAGTGGGACAAGGCCCTCACGTCGTACGAGTTCGACGACGACGGACGCGTCTCCCATCTGGTGGTGCGCTACCCCGCGTACTTCACGGACGGCGAGGCCGAGTCCCGCACCCGCATCGAGCAGCTGCTGCACGCCAAGGCGGGCCGTGGCCGCGAGTACCACTTCGAGTGGGACGAGGAGGGCAACCAGCTCACGGTGAACGTGCTGCCCCCGCTGCCCACCGACATCGCCGCCCAGCGGTTCGTCACGGCCCCCGGCGAGACCGTGCTCGGCTTCACCGACCCCACCGGGGTCCAGCGCACCCTCCCCGTGGCGGACGGCGACACACAGCGCGACGTACCCCCCGTCGTCTGGCGCACCGGCCCCCGCTCCACCGAGCCGCACCTCCTGGTGATCGGCGAACCCGGCAGCGGCACCACCACCCTGCTCCGCTCCGTCGCCCTGCAGGCCCTGCAGCACGGCGACGTCCTGATCGTCGAAGGCAGCGGCATCGGCGACTACGCCTGCCTGACCGGGCGTGACGGCGTCCTGGCCATCGAGTGCGGGCTCGCCGGCGCCCTGGCGAGCCTGGAGTGGGCGGCGCACGAGACGGAGCGGCGTCTCATCTCCGCCAACCGGGCGCGCCAGGCGGGCCACCCCGCCCCCGAGGACACCAAGCGCCCCCTGTGGATCCTCATGGACCGCCCCAGCGTGCTCGGTCACCTCGCGGCGGCCGACGGCCGCGAGGACCCGCAGTCCCTGCTCCAGGTGCCCCTGCGGCACGGCAGGGCGGCCAACGTCACGGTCGTCGTGGCCGACCAGTTCGACAGCATCGACGCCCTGAGCGACCCGGTGCGCCAGCACACACGCGCGCGCGTGGTCCTCGGCCCCACGACGCTCGACCAGGTCGAGGACATCCTCGGGGTGCCGCCGCGCACGACGCCCACCTCCGACGTCCCGCCCGGCCGGGGGTACGCCCGGCTCGGCACGGGTCAGGTACACCGGCTCCAGGTGCCCGCGACGCCCGATCCGTACGACGACGCGACGAGCGAGGCCCACCGGCAGGCGGTGACAGATCTGCTGCCCGCGCTGAGCACACCCGCCGACGCCGGGACCGACACGGCCGGGACGCGGACGGTCGAGACGGGCACGGCCGAGACAGGTACCGAGGTCGCCGCCGACGCCGATGCCGACACGGCGGCGGCGAGGCCGGGCGTCCAACCGGAGCCCGTGCCCGCCGAAGGCTGACGCCTCCCCGCGGCCCGGGGGCTCAGGCCACGAAGGCCCGCGACGCCTCCACGCCCCCGCCTGCCCCCGTCTCCACCAGACGCGCGGCCGCGGCCAGCCGCACCGCCGCCTCCTCGGCCACCGCGCCTCCCACGGTGAACGGCAGCCGCACATACCCTTCGAAGGCTCCGTCCACCCCGAAGCGTGGCCCTGACGGGACCCTGACCCCGACCCGCTCGCCCACTTCGGCGATGCGGGAGCCGGAGAGGCCGCCGGAGCGCGCCCACAGGGTGAGGCCGCCCGCCGGGACGGCGAACTCCCATTCGGGCAGTTCACGGCGGACGGCGGCCACCAGGGCGTCGCGGTTCTCACGGGCCTGGGCCCTGCGCACCTGCACGGCCGACTCCCAGCCACCGGTGCTCAGGAGCCAGTTCACCGCCAGCTGTTCCAGGACCGGGGTCCCCATGTCGGCGTACGCGCGTGCCGAGATGAGGCTGCGGATCACGTCGGGGGCGGCCCGCACCCAGCCGATGCGCATGCCCGCCCAGAAGGCCTTGCTGGCCGAGCCGACGGTGATGACGGTGGAGCCCGCCGGGTCGAAGCCGCAGACGGGGCGCGGCATGGCCAGGTCGTCGTCGAGCTGCAGCTCGATCATGGTCTCGTCGACCACGAGGACGGTGCCCGCGGAGCGCGCGGCGTCGACGAGCTTGCGCCGCTGGTCCTCGGAGGCGAGGGCGCCCGTGGGGTTGTGGAAGTCCGCGACCACGTAGGCGAGCCGGGGCGCCGCGTCCCGCAGCACCTGGCGCCAGCGGTCCATGTCCCAGCCCTCAAGACCCTCGGACATGGCGACGGGAACGAGCCGGGCGCCCGTCTCGCGCATCAGCTGAAGGATGTTGGCGTACGACGGGGACTCGACGGCGATGCGTTCACCGCGGGGGGCGAACAGATGGCAGATCGCGTCGATGGCACCCATCGCGCCGGTGGTGACCATGATCTGTTCGGGCATGGTCGGGATGCCCCGCGCGGTGTAGCGCTCGGCGAGCATCTGGCGCAGCGCCGGCAGACCGGCCGGGAAGTCGCCGTGCGTGTGCGCGTACGGAGGGAGTTCCTCCAGGGCGCCCTGCACGGCACGGGTGAGCCAGGGCTCCGGCGCGGGCAGCGCGGCGCAGCCCAGGTCGATCATGGAGCCGAGCGCCTCGGGCGGGAGAGGTTCCAGGCCGCGCGCGGGCAGCGGGTTGCCGGCCGGGACCGCGGTCCAACTGCCCGCTCCCCTGCGGGATTCCAGGAAGCCTTCGGTGCGCAGCGCCTCGTACGCGGCCGCGACCGTGGTCCGGCTGACGGCGAGCGACACGGCTAGTTCGCGCTCGGCGGGCAGCCGCGCGGCGACCGGGACACGCCCTTCGAGGACGAGCATGCGGACGCCGTCGGCCAGGGCGCGGTAGGCGGGCGGCCGGCGCGAGCCGGGGCCCGCGGGGCGCGTCTGCTGAGAGGTGAGGAGCCGGGCGAGCTGCGTGGCGCCCACCGCCGAAGTCCACTGAGCCATGATTCCCAGTCCACCTTCCTGGAATTGGCCATGGTTGCCATCCCTTTACGAGCCACAGAGTGTCATGCGTCAGGCCACCACCACCAGTAGGGGGGCACCTCTTGTCCACGACGAAGCCACACCTCGCACGCCGGCTCATCCAGCTGTACGTCGGCCTGGCGCTCTACGGTGCGAGCTCCGGCCTCCTGGTGGTGGCCGGACTCGGCCTCGAACCGTGGAACGTGCTGCATCAGGGCCTCGCCGAGCTGACGGGGATGTCCATCGGTGTCGTCTCGATCTTCATCGGCGCGGCAGTGCTGATCCTGTGGATTCCGCTGCGCCAGCGCCCCGGGCTCGGCACGGTCTCCAACGTCTTCGTCGTCGGGCTCGCCATGGACGGCACCCTCGCGCTGATGCCGGACGCGCACACGCTCGGCGCACGCATTCCGCTGCTCGTGGCGGGGATCGTCCTGAACGGCGTGGCGACCGGGCTCTACATCGCCGCGAATTTCGGGCCCGGCCCCCGGGACGGCCTGATGACGGGCCTGCATCAGCGCACGGGCCGCTCGATCCGCCTGATGCGGACGCTGGTCGAGGTGGCCGTGGTCGCCACCGGTTTCGCCTTCGGGGGCACGGTGGGCATCGGCACGGTGCTCTACGCACTGGCGATCGGTCCGCTGGCCCAGTTCTTCCTGCGCGTCTTCGCCGCCCCCGCGCCATCCCGGGGAGCCGTAGTGGCTGCCGGCGGGCAACCGGAGCAGGCAATACTGCAGCGGTGACCACGCGCGTACGCCATCCCTATCTCGACCATCCCGGCCCGCTCGCCTTCGCCCACCGGGGCGGGGCGGCGGACGGCCTGGAGAACACCATGGCCGCGTTCCGGCGCGCGGTCGACCTGGGGTACCGCTACATCGAGACGGATGTGCACGCCACGTCGGACGGCCGCCTCGTGGCCTTCCACGACGCGACGCTCGACCGGGTGACGGACACGGCCGGGCGGATCGCCGATCTGCCGTGGAGCACCGTGCGCCACGCGCGCGTGGCGGGCAGCGAGCCGGTGCCCCTCTTCGAAGAGCTCCTGGAGTCCTTTCCCGACGTCCGCTGGAACGTGGACGTCAAGGCCGAGCCCGCCCTGTTCCCGCTCCTCGACCTGCTGGGCCGCACCGGTGCCTGGGACCGCGTGTGCGTCGGGTCGTTCTCCGAGGCGCGCGTGGCCCGTGCCCAGCGGCTCGCGGGTCCGCGCCTGGCCACCTCGTTCGGCACCCGGGGCGTGGCGGCCCTGCGGCTGAGCTCGTTCGGGGTCTCGGCCGGCGTGCGCCGCTCCGCGGTGTGCGCGCAGGTGCCCGAGACGCACGGCGGGATCCGGGTGGTGGACCACCGCTTCGTTCGCGCGGCCCACGCGCGCGGGCTGCAGGTGCATGTCTGGACGGTGAACGACGCCGGACGCATGGCCGCTCTTCTCGATCTCGGTGTAGATGGCATCATCTCTGATCACATCGAGACGCTGCGCGACGTGCTGAAGGACCGGGGAGCCTGGGCCTGACCGCCTCCGGGGCGGCAGCGGACCACGGGGACCAGCGAGGGGGCACGGGTGGGCACCGACACCGTGCGGGCAACGCCACCGGCCGACGAGAGCGCCGCCGAACGGCGGCGTGAGCAGCGCGGCTGGTACGTCTACGACTGGGCGTGCTCGGTCTACTCGACGAGCGTCCTGACCGTGTTCCTCGGCCCGTATCTGACGGAGATCGCCAAATCGGCAGCGGACGGCGACGGATACGTCCACCCGCTGGGTATCCCGGTCAGCGCCGGGTCCTTCTTCGCGTACGCGGTGTCGGCGTCGGTGATTCTGTCCGTCCTGGTGATGCCGATGGCGGGCGCGGCCGCCGACCGTACGGGCCGCAAGAAGCCGCTGCTCGCGGTGGCCGCCTACCTGGGGGCCGCGGCGACGGCGGGCATGTTCTTCCTGGACGGCGACCGCTATCTCCTCGGCGGCTTCCTGCTGATCGTCGCCAACGCCTCGCTCGCCGTCTCGATGGTGCTCTACAACTCCTACCTGCCGCAGATCGCGCCTCCCCAGGAGCGGGACGCGGTCTCCTCGCGCGGCTGGGCGTTCGGTTACGCGGCGGGGGCGCTCGTCCTGGTGGCGAATCTGGTCCTGTTCCTGGCCCACGACACCTTCGGCGTCTCGGAGTCGACGGCCGTGCGCATCTGCCTGGCCTCGGCGGGCGTGTGGTGGGGCGCCTTCACGCTCGTACCGCTGCGGCGGCTGCGTGACCGCGACGTGGCGCCCTCCACGGCGTCGGCACGCGGCTGGCGGCAGCTCGCGTCGACCGTGCGCGACATGCGCCGCCACCCGCACACCCTGTCCTTCCTGCTCGCCTATCTCGTCTACAACGACGGCGTGCAGACGGTGATCTCCCAGGCGTCCGTCTACGGTGCCGAAGAACTCGGTCTAGGCCAGTCCACGCTCATCGTGGCGGTACTCCTCGTTCAGGTGCTCGCGGTGGCCGGAGCGCTCGCCATGGGACGCCTCGCGCGGACGTACGGCGCCAAACGGGTCATCCTCGGTTCGCTCGTCGCGTGGACGGCGACGATCGGGGCGGGGTTCTTCCTGCCCGCGGGCGCGCCGGTGTGGTTCTTCGTGCTCGCGGCGGGGATCGGGCTGGTGCTCGGGGGTTCGCAGGCGCTCTCGCGGTCCCTGTTCTCGCACCTGGTGCCCGTGGGCAAGGAGGCCGAGTACTTCTCCGCGTACGAGATGAGCGATCGCGGGATGGCCTGGCTCGGGCCGCTGATCTTCGGCCTGACCTATCAACTCACCGGGAGCTACCGGGACGCGATCGTCTCGCTCGTGGCCTTCTTCGTGATCGGTTTCGTCCTGCTCGCGCGGGTACCCGTACGGCGCGCGATCCGCGACGCGGGAAATCCCGTACCCGACAGGATTTAGCAACTGAAGCCAAAGGGCGGTAGTGTACGCGTTTGGCTTACCAGGCGGACCGTTACTGCGCGCTCAAGATGGAGAAACGCAGGGTGACATCCTCTGTCAGATGTGACATACCGGGCGCTGGTGGGTACAACAAGGGGCGGCATACGACGGCGACGCATGACCCTTAACGGGAATCTTTACCGCCGACCGGACGTTGACCGGATGACGACGACAGCGACACCTGTCCTGTGGGCGACAAGCCCGGGAGGCACGATTCATGAGTGAGCGAGCTCTTCGCGGCACGCGCCTCGTGGTGACAAGCTACGAGACCGACCGCGGCATCGACCTGGCTCCGCGCCAGGCCGTGGAGTACGCATGCCAGAACGGACATCGTTTCGAGATGCCGTTCTCGGTCGAGGCGGAGATCCCGCCGGAGTGGGAGTGCAAGGTCTGCGGGGCCCAGGCACTCCTCGTAGACGGCGACGGACCTGAAGAGAAGAAGGGGAAGCCTGCGCGTACGCACTGGGACATGCTCATGGAGCGCCGTACTCGAGAGGAACTCGAGGAGGTCCTGGAGGAGCGCCTCGCGGTTCTCCGGTCAGGAGCCATGAACATCGCGGTGCATCCGCGGGACAGCCGCAAGTCCGCCTGACGGCGAACTGATCATCACGGCGAACTGAACAACACCGCACACGAAGGCCGGGGCCACTGCTCAGCAGTGG